>CAIJWE010000059.1 GCA_903824295.1 uncultured Chlorobiaceae bacterium | reverse complement strand
CTGCGGTGGTGTGCAGGATACCTTTTGGCTTGCCGGTTGATCCGCTGGTGTAGAGTACGAAGAGCGGATGTTCTGCATCGAGTTCTGCCGGTTCGCATTCATCAGCAGCAAGGCCCATGAGATCGTGCCACCAATGGTCCATCCCGTTATGCATGTGGACATCTTCGTTGGTCACTTTCAGGACGATGACACTGCGAATCGACGGGGTATTGACGATCGCCTCATCAACAATATTTTTCAGGTTTATGGAACTGCCACGGCGTCTTGTGCCGTCTGCGCAGATAACCATTTTGGCGCGTGAATCATTGACTCGCTCGGTGATGGCGTGTGCAGAGAACCCGGCAAAAATAACGTTATGGACTGCTCCAACGCGTGCACAGGCGAGAACGGCAATAATCAGCTCAGGAACCATGCCCATATAGATTGCAACCCTGTCGCCAGGCTTGATGCCAGCGATTTTCAGTACGTTGGCAAACTTGCTGACCTGTCGGTGCAGTTCACCGTAAGTCAGAACCCGCTCATCTCCCTCTTCGCCTTCCCAGATAATGGCAGCCTTGTTTTTTCTCCAACTGTTGACATGGACGTCAAGGGCGTTATAGCAAATATTGGTCTTTCCGCCTTTAAACCATTTCGCATACGGAGAATTCCACTCCAGAACGCTCTCCCATTTCTTGAACCAGTGGAACTTTTCAGCAATTCCTCCCCAGTAAGCATCCGGATCTGCTTCCGCCGCAGCATAAAGTTTCTCATACTCTGCCATGGAGGAGACATGGGCATTGAGAGCAAAATCGGCCGGAGGCGGAAATTTCCGCTTTTCAGACATAACAGAGCTGATTGATACTTCTGTCGTGGGGGTCACGGTGTTCTGTGTGTTGGTTGTTGTTTCGTCTGTAGCCATTGATACCCATGTTTTATATGTTAAAAAAAAGGATACTCCGCCCTGTTACGCGGTTTGAGGGAACGTGAAAAATAACTTGTTGCAACGGAGATAAAAAGCCGGAGAGTCAGTTTTATGCGCCCTGTCTGGATTTTACATAAAAAAATTCTCTCCGGCAATAATTGCGCTCCATAATCTCATTCATGACCCTTGTTTCATAACAAGGTTGACCAGCTTGTCGAGAACAACAATTTCCCGGAGAATGGTCTGGCCTTCGATAAATTTGAGTACCGATTCAACCCGTTTTGCCTCCTGAAGAAGAAATTCTTTCGAGCTTTTGGCCGGTGCCGAAAATGTGCCTCTCAGTTTTCCGTTGATCTGCACGGCAATGATTAACTCGCTCTCTTCGACAAGTTTCCCGTCAAAAGAGGGAAAAGGTGCTCGACTGATGGAGTCGGTGTGGCCAATGCTCTCCCAGAGTTCCTCGGTGATGTGCGGAGCGTAGGGTGCCAGCAGTGTGAGCAGTGTTTCGACGGCCGTGCGGTTGGTGCAGCCCGCCTTGTGCAACTCGTTGACAAAGACCATCATTTCGGAAATGGCGGTATTAAATTTGAGCTGCTCCGTGTCTTCTCCAACCTTTTTAATGGCTTTGTGCATGCGCCGCAGCAATTCTTCCGGCATGGCATCGAGTGAAAGCTGCTTTGCTGGCCCCTCATGTTCTGGATAAACCAGTCGCCACACTTTTGACAGAAAACGGCTGATGCCTTCAATACCGTTGGTGTTCCAGGGCTTGACCTGTTCAAGAGGGCCCAGAAACATCTCATAGAGACGCACGGCATCGGCTCCGTATCGCTGAAGGACGTGGTCTGCCGGAATGACGTTGCCGCGTGATTTCGACATTTTCTCATTGTCTTCACCCAGAATCATCCCCTGGTTGAAGAGCTTTTTGAAGGGCTCCTTGGTGCTCACGACGCCGATGTCGAAGAGTACCTTGTGCCAGAAGCGTGCGTAGAGCAGGTGAAGGACGGCATGTTCAGCGCCGCCGATATAGAGATCGACGTTCATCCAGTAGCGCTCTTTTTCAGAATCAATTAACTGAGCGCTGTTTTCAGGATCGATGAAGCGGAGGTAGTACCAGCAACTGCCCGCCCACTGGGGCATGGTGTTGGTTTCGCGCCGGAACGCTCCGTGTTCATCGTTGCCATAGAGCCAGTCTTGAATGTTGGCAAGGGGCGACTCCCCGGTTGATGAGGGGTGGTAGGCCTCTACGTCAGGAAGAGTGAGCGGCAGGTTGCTCTCTGTGCGAAGGGTGCCATCCTGGTAATGCTTGATCGGGATGGGTTCTCCCCAGTATCGCTGGCGGCTGAATATCCAGTCGCGGAGCTTGTAATTGACCTTTCTCTGGCCAACTTTTTTTGTTTCAAGCCATGATGCCATCCGCTCAAATGCTTCCGTGAACGGGAGTCCGTTGAGTGATAGTTCATCGTTTGAAGAGTTGACCGGGACGCTCTCCTTGCCATCAAAAACCTTTTCCTGAACATCGTGCGGGCTTTTGATGACCTCAATGATGGGCAGGTTGTACTGTTTGGCAAACTCCCAGTCGCGGCTGTCATGTGCCGGGACCGACATGATGGCTCCCGTGCCGTAACTGATCAACACAAAGTCGGATATCCAGACGGGAAGGGGCTCGCCGGTTGCAGGGTTGATGGCATAAGAGCCGGTAAAAACGCCGCTTTTCTCTTTTTGCAGGCCGGTTCGCTCAAGCTCTGTTTTCAGCCTTGCCTGGCTGATATACTCTTTCACGGCAACCAATTGAGCTGCGGTAGCAAGCTTTTCGGCAAGCGGATGCTCTGGAGAGAGCACAAGGTAGGTTGCTCCAAAGAGCGTGTCGGGCCTTGTGGTATAGACTCTCAGTTTTTTGTTGTGACAGCGGAGTTCAAAGTCAATTTCGACGCCTTCCGAGCGGCCAATCCAGTTGCGCTGCATCTGTTTGACATTTTCCGGCCAATCGACTTCATCAAGGTCGGCAAGCAGGCGGTCGGCATAAGCGGTGATTTTCAGTACCCACTGCCGCAGGGGACGGCGGACAACGGTGTAGCCGTCAGCAATTTTTTCGTCTACCTCCTCGTTTGCCAGAACGGTCTTGAGCTCTTCGCACCAGTTGACGTCTACTTCCGACATATAGGCCAGCCCACGCTCGTAGAGCTTGAGAAAAATCCACTGTGTCCATTTGAAATAGCCCGGATTGGTCGTGTTGATTTCTCTCGACCAGTCGTAGGAGAAGCCCATCGCCTGAAGGGTGCCCTTGAAGCTCCGGATATTTTCTTCGGTGGTGGTTTTCGGGTGTGTTCCTGTTTTGATGGCAAACTGTTCAGCGGGCAGTCCAAAGGCGTCCCATCCCATCGGGTGGAGCACATTGTAGCCGCAACTTCTTTTGTATCGAGCGATGATGTCTGACGCGGTGTATCCCTCAAGATGGCCGACATGGAGCCCGGTACCACTGGGGTAGGGAAACATGTCGAGGACATAGTATTTCGGTTTGCCGCCCCCTTCAGTGGTTGAAAAGGTATTCTGCTGTTGCCACCGGGCCTGCCATTTCGCCTCTGTGTTTGAAAAATCGTACCTCATGGTGTGTTGATGAATGAGAGTTGTTTTCCGTAAAAAAAAAGCAGCACAGTGTTACCTGTACTGCTTTTTGACTCTTGTGTCGATTCAGTTGCTTTCTGCTCCGCTCTCTTTTGCAGCGTCCTGTTCAACTGCTTTTATTGAAAGGGCAAACTTGGTTTTTCCGGTACGGGGATCTTTGCGGACGTCCACCAGCTTGACCTTTACTTTTTCTCCGATCTTCAGGTGATCGCTCACTTTTGCTACTCTTGTGCTTGATATCTCGGAGATGTGGACCAGACCGTCAGTTTTGGGAAGGAATTCCACAAAAGCACCGAGCTCATCACGAATGTCGCGTACCTTTCCAATATAGATCATGCCCACCTCTGGTTTGGCGGTGAGACTTTTTATGGTAGCCAGCGCGGCGTTTGTACCCTCACTGGTAGAGCAGGCGATGGTGATGGTGCCGTCATCTTCAATGTTGATTTCTGCCCCGGTCTCCTCGGTGATGCTGCGGATGGTCTCTCCGCCCTTGCCGATAATCATGCCGATACAGTCAACCGGTACCTTGATGGTTGTCAGTTTTGGTGCAAAGTTTGCAAGCTCCTGGCGGGTTGAAGGGATCGCTTTTTCCATTTCGTCGAGAATGTGGAGACGACCCCTGCGTGCCTGTTCAAGGGCGGTTTCAAGGATGTGATAGTCGAGCCCGTCAATCTTGATGTCCATCTGGCAGGCGGTAATACCGTCCCGGGTGCCCGATACCTTGAAATCCATATCTCCGAGGTGATCTTCATTGCCGAGGATATCGGAAAGCACGGCATAGGAGGTTCCCTCCTTGATCAGCCCCATGGCGATGCCTGATACCGGCTTTTTGAGGGGTACACCACCATCCATAAGGGCGAGCGTTCCGCCGCATACCGAAGCCATTGATGATGAGCCGTTTGACTCAAGAATATCTGAGACGATTCGGATAGTGTAGGGGAACTCCTCCTCGGTCGGGGCAACCATCTTGATGGAGCGTTCTGCGAGGTTGCCGTGGCCGATTTCGCGGCGTCCGATACTTCCAAGCCGTCCGCATTCACCGACGCTGAAGGGAGGGAAGTTGTAATGGAGATAGAATCTTTTGTCGGCACTGCTGGTGAGGGTATCAACAGATTGGGCATCTTTTTTGGTGCCGAGCGTTATGGTGACAAGTGCCTGGGTCTCTCCCCTGGTAAAGAGGGCGGAACCGTGGGCTCTCGGGATGATGCCAAGTTCGATGCTGATCGGGCGTACCTGATCGAGGGCGCGGCCATCAAGGCGTTTTGCGTCGTCAAGAATCATGTGGCGCATCATTCTCTTTTCGACGGCATGAATCTGTTCGTCGATGATATGCTGGTTCAGGCAGAGTGCTTTTGATGGGTCGGCTGCGATATCCTCGCTGCTGATTGACGCCTTGAAGTGCTCAATGGTCGCCTCTATGGTTTCACGATAGATATGGGCAGTCTGGTCGGCGCGCTCTTCTTTCTGGAGCGGGGTGTAGGCGAGCTCCTTGAGACGGCTTTCGCAAAGTCCCTTTACAGCTTCGGTAAGCTCAGTAGGAATGATGGTCGGGGCAAAGGGGCGGTTTGGTTTTGCCACTTCTGCTGCAATTTCGGTCTGGAGTGCACAGAGTTTGCGGATGGCTGCGTGACCGAACTTGATGGCGTCAAGCATTTCAGCCTCGGAAATCTCTTTCATCTCACCTTCGAGCATGCAGATGGTATCTGCCGTGCCGCCGATACAGATGTCAAGGTCGCTGCTGGCCAGTTCGTTGCTATCAGGGTTGATGATAAAGAGGCCGTTGATTCTGCCTACCCGCACTTCAGACATCGGGTTGTTGAAGGGAATATCGGAGACCATGATGGCCGTTGATGCTGCCAGGCCGCCGAGAACATCGCCGTCATTGATCTGGTCAGAAGAGATAACGGTTACAATGATTTGTGTCTCATAGAGGTAGCCGTCTGGAAAGAGCGGACGGAGTGCACGGTCGATCAGTCGGGCTGAAAGGATCTCTTTTTCGGAAGGGCGGCTTTCACGCTTGAAAAAACCTCCGGGGAATTTGCCGGCAGCCGAATATTTTTCGCGGTATTCAACCTGGAGGGGAAAGTAGTCCTGGTTGGGAGGAGGTGTTTTTTTGCTTGAAACAACCGTTGCAATGACCATAGTGTCGCCAAGGCGGACAACGACAGCGCCGTCGGCCTGTTTTGCCATTTTCCCGGTTTCAATCGAGATAACCTTGCCCTGGCCAAGATCAATTTCTTTGTTGATAATCATGGATATCGTGTGATAGTAAGTGATAAAAATGTTGTCCGGTTGTTTTCAGGCAATGAACAAGTCCCGAAATATAACACAAAAAAATCTCTTCCGGTAAACTGATATGAGGCTCTTGTCATGCCCGGATTTTGCAATTGTCGATAAGACGGACTGCTCCGCAGCAGGCGGCAAGAAGCAGTCGGTACTCTTTTCCCTCTTCCGCCCTCTCTGCCAGTTCAAAGCGTTCTTCATCAACAAACGCCACATAATCGGGGCGGCATCCTGGTGTTGCGGCAATCATCTGTTCAATCTCTGCGGCAATTGCCAAAAGGTCTCTCTTCTTGATGGCAAGGCACTTTTCGGCATGGCAGATTCCCTGGTAAAGAATTGCTGCTGCGTTGCGCTCATGGCTTGAGAGGTAGATATTTCTTGAGCTTACCGCCAACCCGTTCTCTTCGCGGACAATCGGCGCGGCGACAATGGTTATGTCGAGATCAAGATCTCGAACAATCTGGCGAATAATGGCGAGTTGCTGCGCATCCTTTTCGCCGAAGATTGCCCTGTGCGGTTTGGTGATATGAAAGAGTTTGGTCACGATGGTGGCCACACCGTTGAAATGGCCCGGTCTTCGCTCTCCTTCAAGTCGTTTAGCGAGAGCGCCGCAATCGAGCGTGGTCTGATGGTTTTCGGGGTAGATGCTTTTGGTTTCAGGAGCGAAGAGGTAATCGACTCCTGCCGCTTTTGCAAGGGCGACGTCCTGCTCGAAGGGTCTGGGGTATTGGTGAAGGTCTTCGCCGACCCCGAACTGCGAAGGGTTGACAAAAATGGTAAGAATAACGGTGCCCGAGTTTTGACGGGCAAGCTTGACAAGACTCAGATGTCCTTCGTGCAGTGCTCCCATGGTCATGACGACGCTGATGAGCTGGCGGTTGAGCCTCAGCTTTTCGGCTATTGCCTGCATCTGGCAGGGTTCAGTGATGATCTGCATCTTCTTCTTCTGGTTTGACTGTTTTTTTTCCGGCAGGGTGAACAATCACCACAAACTCTCCTCTCGCTTTGCCGTCGCCAAGACGCTGGCGGATCTCTTCAATGGTGCCTGTAAGGTACTCCTCATGTATTTTGGTCATCTCCCGTCCAATGAAAATCCGGGCATCCGGTATGATGTTACCCAGTTCATCAAGGAGCTTCATGATCCTGAAGGGTGACTCGTACACAACAAAAGAGGTTTGCAGCGCGGCAAGGTATTCAAGACGGCTTTTGCGCCCCTTTTTATGCGGAAGAAATCCCGCGAAAAAAAAGTTGTTGACGGGAAGCGGACAGGCTGAAAGTGCCGCGGTCAGAGCGCTCGGACCGGGAACGGGGATAACCTGGAGCTGGCGATCATGCAGGGCGTGCAGGAGGGCATAGCCGGGGTCGCTGATAACGGGAGTTCCCGCATCGGTAATGAGTGCGACATCGGTGCCCTCTTCAAGCAGGGCCAGAATCTGGCTGATAGCCCTCGGCTCATTGTAGTTGTGGTAACTGATAAGCCGTTTGCCGGAAATATCGAAATGGCGCAGCAGAATTGATGCGCGACGTGTATCTTCGCAGGCGATTGCTCCAGCTTCTTTCAAAATTCGTATGGCTCTCAGGGTAATGTCTTCGAGGTTGCCGAGCGGCGTCGCAACAACGTAGAGCGTTCCGGTATGTAACTGATCAGTGTGCAAGGGCAAAAGAGGGACTTGAGCAAAAGGTTTGTTTATGGGAGATTCTCAATCGTTTTAGTATAATAATAAAAAATACGATAAACAGCGTTCAGTCAAAAAATGAAGGAACAACAGCGGTTACTGTCGGTCAACGACTTGCGGGTACATTTTCCTGGCAAAAAGAGCGGGCTCATGGGCAAGTTCCGTCCGATACGGGTGGTGAATGGGGTCTCTTTTGATATTTTTCAGGGCGAGACGCTCGGGCTGGTCGGTGAGTCGGGTTGTGGGAAAACCACGCTTGGCCGTGCGCTGATTCGTCTTGGTCATCCGGTGGTGAGTGGCAGCATTGCGTTTGAAGGGCGTGAGATCTCCACAATCGGCAACCGCGACTTTCGCGCGCTTCGCAAAGAGATGCAGATGATTTTTCAGGATCCTTTCGGTTCGCTCAATCCTCGTATGACGGTACGTCAGATTCTTGGAGAGGTCTTGCAGGTTCACCGTATTGCGCGGGGTGAGACTGCCAGTCGCCGGATTGAGGAGTTGCTTGATCTGGTTGGGTTGAACCGGGAGTATAGCAATCGTTACCCGCATGAGTTTTCGGGAGGGCAGCGGCAGCGGATCGGTATTGCGCGGGCGCTGGCGGTCAATCCGAAATTCATTATCTGTGATGAACCGGTCTCCGCACTTGATGTCTCGATTCAGTCGCAGATCATCAACCTGCTCAAGGACCTCCAGCGGGATCTGGGCTTGACCTATCTTTTTATCGCCCATGACCTGTCGGTTGTTGAATACATCTCCGACAGGGTTGCGGTCATGTATCTCGGAAAAATTGTTGAAATTGCCGACTACGCCGAACTCTATGCCAATCCAAAACATCCCTATACCAAAGCGCTCCTTTCGGCCATCCCCAATCCTGAATTCGGAGGAAAAAAGGAGCGGATTCTGCTGCATGGAGATTTGCCTGGCCCGATGCATATCCCCTCCGGCTGCGGTTTTCATCCCCGTTGTCCCTCCGCAATGGCTGAGTGCAGCACGCGTGAGCCCAGGCTTCAGGAACTCACTTCAACTCATCGTCACAAGGTAAGCTGTATCCTTTATGAATAATATGAACACTGATACGGGCACGCAAAATAAACGTCGCAGCTTTTTCTGCACCGGCTGCCTTGCCCTTATTCTTCTTCCGGTTTTTCTTTTTGCCGGACTCTTCTGGGCTTATCACAGCTCACGTGCCCTTGACGACCGTTTTGTGCTGGTTCTTCCTCTCAGCGGCGGGATTGATGAAATTCGAGATGAAAGCAGCTCACTCCCTTTTTTGCCTTCGTCTCAGTCACTCTCCCTTCAAGAGGTACTCTTTGTGCTCAATCATGCTGCTATGGATGAGCGGGTCAGGGAGGTGCTGCTCGATATTCGGGGTGTTGAGACCACTCCGGCAAAAATTGCTGAATTGCGGGCGGCGGTTGAACAGGTGCGCAAAGGAGGGAAAAAGGTCACCGCATTTCTTCGCTCTGCCGAGGATGCTGACTATCTCCTTGCGACAGCATGTGACTCCATTATTGTCGAGCGCGGCGGTTATCTCCTGCTCGATGGCCTGAAGGCGGAAACACTTTTTTATACCACCCCGCTTGGCAAAATAGGGGTCAACGTGCAGGCTGCGCAGTGGAAAACCTATAAAAGCGGTATTGAGCCATTCGTCAGAACCGGGGCAAGCAAGGAGTATTTCGAGCAGATCAATGCCCTTCTTGATGAGGTCTATGATGACTATCTCGGTTATGTCTCGAAGCGGCGCGCTATGAGCCGCAGCTCTTTTGAGACGCTTATCAATAACGATCCCCTCTTGTCGGCCAAAAAGGCCAAAACCCTTGGGCTGGTTGACGGGATTGCCTCGTTCTGGGAGTTGCAGCGTACCATGACCAGAAAAATAACTGGCCGTGAGCTTACCAGTGATAATGATGCCTTTGTCAGCGCAGCCCGGTACCGCTCCGAGGTGGCATGGCCCCAAAAAGCGGAGAGTGATGAGCGTATTGCTGTGATTACCCTCTCAGGCACGATTGTTCGCTCAGCAGGGGAGATGGGTGAGGGGATCGATACAGAGAGCGTGAAAAATTCGCTTGATGCTGCGCTGGAGGATAAGGCGGTCAAGGCAATTGTTTTGCGCATTGACAGCCCCGGCGGTGATGCGCTTGCCTCGGCTGATATGCTCCAGATGCTCGATTCGGCCGCGGTGAAAAAACCTCTCGTAGTTTCCATGTCGGGTGTTGCGGCTTCGGGCGGCTACATGGCAGCGCTTGCAGGAAAAACCATCTACGCCCAGCCATTGACCATTACCGGCTCCATTGGCGTCTATGCCCTCAAGCCCAACATCAGCGGACTTGCTGCAACAATCGGTCTCGGTCGCGCTGTGGTGACCCGTGGCCGCTACGCTGATGTCAATACCCCCTTCAAGCCGCTTGAGGCCGAGGCTTACAGTAAATTTGTGGCCGCATCGGGTGAGATTTATGATGACTTTGTCGGGAAAGTGGCCGCCTCAAGAAGGATGCGCATTGCCGCTGTGGACTCGGTTGCCGGAGGAAGGGTCTGGACAGGAAGCAGCGCCCTGAAAGCAGGTCTGGTTGACCGTATGGGCGGGCTCTTTGACGCCATTCAAGCCGCAGAACTTCTCGCCAAAATGGACATGACCAAAAAACCCCGAATCATGTTCTATCCGGTGCAGAAAAACTGGCTGGAATCTCTCCTGCAGGGAAAGGGCGCAAGCCTCTCCGCCAGAGTGGCTGCCGCTGTGAAACAACAGGTGCTGCATGAGGTCATTCCCCAGCGGCACTTCACCTCCATGGCCGCCTTTTACCAGATGCTGGAGAGTTCGGGGCAGTTGCAGATGCTGACCGTTATGCCCTCCGAAATCATCATTGATTAATCTCATTCGGGCGCCTGTGCGGGCGGGGTTCTCCCGCCCTTGCCATAATCGTTTTGGCACAATATCGGGCGGGATGATCCCGGTCGGGATTGGGTGGTGGAAACCGTAAGGGCGGGATTGGGTGGTGGAAACCATAAGGGCGGGATGACCCCGCCCCTACGGTGATTGTTGTTTTCGGCAATGTTTTGGGGTCGGGGCCATTCCATCCAACGTTGAAAACACACCAATATGGGGGTACATCCATACCAATGTAGGGGCGGGGTTCTCCCGCCCTTGCCATAATCGTTTTGGCACAATATTGTGCGGGATGACCCCCGGCGGGATTGGGTGGTGGATACAAAAAGGGCGGGATGACCCCGCCCCTACGGTGATTGTTGTTTTCGGCAATGTTTGGGGGTCGGGGCCATTCCATCCAACGTTGAAAACACACCAATATGGGGGTACATCCATACCAATGTAGGGGCGGGGTTCTCCCGCCCTTGCCATAATCATTTTGGCACAATATCGGGCGGGATGACCCCGGTCGGGATTGGGTGGTGGATACAAAAAGGGCGGAATTGGGTGGTGGAAACCGTAAGGGCGGGATGACCCCGCCCCTACGGTGATTGTTGTTATTGGCAATGTTTGGGGGCCGCGTTCACGTCCACCGTACAGGTTTAAAATTTATAGGTCACCGAACTCTGTGCGCGCACAGCATCGCTGCTGGCAGCATTTTTGTAGTCAGTCTTCCAATCCGAGAGCTGAAAGCCGAGAATGAAGTTCGGTGTTATCTTGGTGACGACATTGGCAAAGATCGTCTGGTTCCTTGTGCGTGGAGTGGGCGCCATACCGTTCAAATCATGATCGTTCGGATCATCAATACCTGCGCCAAAACTGACTGATGTTACCGGGTTCAGGGTGTACTTGAGCGCTCCCCATCCACCTTGTGCACGGACCTCAGTCGGTATCGCACTGTTGACTCCCTGCCCGATTCCACCAAAGTAGTCATCAAGATTGGTGCCAATAAAATATTCTCCTGCAAAGAGGACTTTTTCGCTGAGCGGCATTGAGAGTTCAAGGTTGCACGACCACGAGTCAAGCGTTTTGTAACTTCCTGTGATATTGGTGTCCCACTCCTCCTGCCCATAATGGCCAGAAAGGGCAATGGTTGCCGGCTGGTTTTGTACGATAAGCGGCTTGGAAAAGGCAATGCGTCCCTGAATGGAAGGGAGGGCGGCATCTTTGCCTGTATCAGCTTGAAGGGAGCTTTTCTCGCCAATCGTTCTCGATGCAGCAACCGCGACTTCAAGGCGTCCATTGCTGCCGGTCGAAAATCCCTTGGTGAGTCGTACCTGTGGATGGCGTGAACCGATATTGCCGGCATCCCACATAAGGGCGGGGTCATCCACAAAGGGAATCAGCGAAGAGACCAGATCCCAGGTCTGGCCAGCCAGCACGCTGAAATCAGAGGCCGGCCAGTAGGCTTTGACGTAGCCATGACGCAGGCGCGGCGTCTGATTGTTTTCGGTTGAGACGCTGGTGAGAAAATCAAACTCAATGTTGCCGGTCAATTTCATACTCTCTGTATCAGGGCCGCTGAGGTTCAGTCCGATTCTTGTGGCCCCTCCTGTGAGATTCCATTCTGAGTCATTTCTGCCGTTTTCAGGCTGTGCATAGAGGGCAATATTACCAGGATATATCGGGTTTGTATCATAAGAGCCGTCAAACCGGGCAAAGCCGTAAAGCTGCACTTTGACGCCCGAACTGGCTGACAGCGTGACTGGATTTGAGCTATCAGCTTTTTTAACAGGTGCAGGCGCTGTTTGGCTGTCGGCAGCAGGTTTGTTGCCCACCAGCGCTTTCAGCTCGGCAAGCTCCTGCTCAAGACGGCTGATGCGGGTTTCAACGCTTTCAGTTGTTTCGGCGGCAAAAGAGGGCGCAGCAGTGCAGAGCGAGCCGGCAAGCAGCAGGGTGTAACGGAATTTTCCCCTTGCGTTCATGGATTGTTCTCCGTGGGATGGTTTGGTTAAGGATCGGTTTGAATGTACAATTGAAGCGGAAATATAGGCAGTCAACAGCCAATTTCTTTGCTCCTTTTTAGTGAATCTCCATGTCAAAGGGCGCTTGCTGTATCAGTTCTTTCAGGATATGCCTCTATATTGTGGAGTGAATTCTGCACCTAATCATGAAACCCCGAATCGTGAAGATGAGCTTCTCTATGTCGTGGAGGGAACTCTGCTGACCGAGAAGGCTGACGATGAACTCAACTCTCCTTTCTACGATTGAGGAGAGCTTTGTCAGAAACTCCAGAAGTCGCGATCGAGATTGCGGTACTGAATGCCCTGTATAAGATGCTTCATGGCAATGTGCTCGCACCTGTCAAGGTCAGCGATGGTTCGGCTTACCTTGAGAATCCGGTCGTGGGCCCTTGCTGACAGGTTCATGCGGTTCATTGCATCCATCAGCTTTTGCGAGCTCTCCCGGTCGAGCTGGCAGTACGATTTGATCTGCCGGGAGTTCATCTGGGCATTGGTATAAATCTTGGGCGATGTTGTGGCGGCAAACCGCTCTTGCTGGATTTTCCGGGCAGCGATGACTCTCTGGCGGATGGTCAGTGAGTTTTCAGCACTCGATGCGGCAAAGAGATCGCTGTTTTCAACTTTCGGTACATCGATGTGTATATCAATGCGGTCAAGCAGCGGGCCGGAAATTTTTGAAAGATAGCGCTGAATCTGCTGGGGCGGGGCCGTCAGGTTGCCGTCCGAGTCTTTCAGGGCTCCTGCCGGACTCGGATTCATGGCGGCAATAAGCATGAAGCCTGCCGGATATCTGGTAGTAACGGAGATTCTCGACACCGTCACCTCCCGCTCCTCAAGAGGCTGGCGGAGCACCTCAAGGGCATTGCGGCTGAATTCGGGCAGTTCGTCCAGAAAGAGAATGCCGTTATGGGCAAGGCTCACCTCTCCCGGTTTGGCTGTTGAGCCGCCGCCGATCAGCGCAATATTACTCGTGGTGTGGTGCGGGCTGCGGAATGGGCGCACCACCATGAGGGGACGCTCTTTGTCAAGCAGGCTGGCCACCGAGTAGATCTTTGTTGTTTCCAGCGCCTCTTCAAAGCCGAGAGGGGGCAAAATTCCCGGTAACCCTTTTGCGAGCATGGTCTTTCCGCTTCCTGGAGGGCCGATCATGATGACGTTATGCCCTCCGGCGGCGGCTATTTCAAGCGCTTTTTTAGCTGCTCCCTGTCCCTTGATATCAGCAAAATCAACCAGATACTCCTGCTCCCCCTCAAAAAGCTCCGCAATATTGACGCTCATCGGGGTGAAGACTCTCTCTCCCTTCAAAAGGGCCACCGTCTCGTTCAGGCTTTCCACGCCGTAAACCTCAATGGCCGACTTTGCCGCCGAGACCGCTACCGCCGCCTCTGCCGCATTTTCAAGTGGCACAATCAGCCGCTTTATTCCCTCCTTGCCTGCCATGATGGCCACAGGGAGTGCACCGTTGATTCTTCTGAGCGAGCCATCAAGTGCAAGCTCTCCCATAATGAGCGTCTCTTGAAAGCGGTTGCCGATCAGCTCAAGCGAACCAAGAAGGCCGATGGCAACCGGAAGGTCAAATGCCGTCCCCACCTTTTTGATATCGGCAGGCGCCAGGTTGACTGTGATTTTTTTTGGAGGAATGGTAAAACCCGAATTTCTGATTGCTGTAAGAATTCTCTCCCGGCTCTCCCTCACCGCATTATCCGGCAATCCCACAACCGTAAACGAGGGGATGCCGCCCGCCACATTGGCTTCAACCGTAACCTTCATGGCATCAATGCCAATCAGCGCAGCAGCGTTCAGTGTTGAAAGCATAGCGGAAGTTATGAGAGGATTCTAAAGGGTCCCTGCCACTGTATAATATTAAAAAATACTCGAATGTTTCGTTTTTCGGTGTATTTTTTTACGGGTATATGATAATTTTGAACCGCCGAGAAGGGCACCCACAAGGGGCGCCCCTACGAAGATTATTATCCCATTTCTTCTTTACCCTGTGGTTCGTAACCCCCCTGATATGGCGTTGACGGTCAAAAAGAGCTCCAGCAGCAGTTTCTCGGCTTCACTCTGCATGGTAGACTCCTTGAGGGCACGCCACTCTTTAAGAAGCTTGATCTGTTGCTGATGGAGCATTTCGAGCCCTTCGCGTCGGGGGGCGATGAATTTGTTGACGTTCATGCGCTGGATTTCGAGGGGCTCGGCGAAGAGCAGCTCAATGTATTTTTTTGCCCGGTGGTATTCCGCTTCAATCATACCGAGGATTCGCTCGCGGATGGCGCTGTCGTTGACCAGTTCGGCGTATTGGCGCATGATGAGCAGGTCGGCTGATGCCATGCTGGTGTCGGCATTGCTGATGATATAGCGAAGCGGTGGCCAGGCGTGGCTGCGGAAGCGGATTTCATCGAAAGCTTCCGGGTTGCTCGTGTGCAGATGCTCAAGTGCTGAGCCGACTCCATACCATCCCGAGAGGGAAAATCGAGCCTGGTTCCAACTGAACACCCAGGGTATGGCGCGCAGATCCTTGAGGCTTGTCTGGCCGCTTCTTCGTGAGGGGCGCGATCCTATTCTTGATGATTCTATAACGTCAATGGGGGTCGCTTCACGGAAAAAGGTGAGAAACCCTTCTGCTTCAATCAACTCCCGGTAGGCAAGGTTGCTTTTTTGCGAGAGGATGTCCATGACGGGTTCGAGCTGGTGTGCCCTTTTCTGGCTTTTTCGCTCTTTTGCAATTGCTCCGGTAACCGTGGCCATGAAAAGCTCAAGGTTATAGACGGCACTGATGCGGTTTGCATATTTTTGTGCGATGGTCTCTCCCTGTTCGGTAAAGCACATCCCCCCATTCATGGAGCCGTAAGGTTGCGCCTTGACAAAGCGGTGCGTTGGACCTGCCCCCCGACTGATGCTTCCTCCCCGTCCATGAAAAAAGAGGAGGTCGGTGTTGTACCGTCCGGCGGTTTCAAGCAGAGCTTCCTGGGCGCGGTAGAGCTTCCACGTACTTGCAAAAATTCCTCCATCCTTGTTGCTGTCGCTTTATCCGATCATCACCTCCTGCACCGCTTTTGTTTTACCCGCCAGCTTTCTCCGGTATTCGAGGCTTCGTTGTGTGACGGGGTGGCTCAGGAACTCCTCAAGGATTGCCGGGCTCTTTTCGAGATCTTCAATGGTTTCAAAGAGAGGGACAACGGGGAGGATGCAGGCGTCTCCGTCACCGGCGGGGGTCATCAGGCCGACCTCACGGGCAAAGAGATAGATGGTGAGCAGGTCAGAGGCATTGCGGGTCATGCTGACAATGAGGGAGCCGATGCCACCGGTACCGTGCTCTTTGCAGTGGTTGAGCAATACCTTGTAGCAGGCAAGTACCGCATCGGCTTCAGCTCCGACCTTCATGTCCGGATGGGTAAAGGGGCGGGGTGAGAGCAGCTCCCGGTCGAGGAATGCCCTTCTTTCGGGCTCATCCCACTCCAGAAAATCGTGGCCGTTCAGGCCGGAAGCAGCCATGAGCTGTGAGAGTGCAAGGTCGTGAACGTGGCTGTTTTGACGGATATCGAGTGCTCCAAGGTGAAAGCCGAATGTCTGCACAATACGGTAGACTGGTGCGACCTCCGTGTCGGCAATATGCTGCGCTCCAACATCGAGAAGTGACCGGCGCAGGAGCGAGAGATCTTCAAGGAGTTCTTTAGAGCTGCCGTAAAGGGCCGTGTTGTTACCCGAGATTGGGGTTTCGAGCGGGAGAGAGGCAATCATGAGGTTGAGGAACTGGCGCCAGGGTTCATGCCGGTTTCGCTGGATGGCCTCCTGGCTTGTCTCTCCAAGTTTGAGGCAGAGAGTGTCGATGCGCTGCTGAAGCTCTTTGCCCGGAGTCTGGAGTCGCTCGCAAAAGCTGAGTTTTGAGGCGAGTTCCCTGAGATGACGCAGCACAAGGGTCAGTGCGCTGCGACGCATGTCGCCAAGGGTCTCCTTGGTCACATTGGCGGTAACGAGCGGATGGCCGTCACGGTCTCCCCCTACCCAGCTCCCGAATCGGAGGCGGGGCAGGTTGCGTGGATCAGAAAGGTTGGAGCTGTCAAATCCCGCATCCCTCCATGCCTGCATGAGGCGTTTGTCGAGCATCGGCAGCACTTCGGGAAAAATATTGAAGAGGTAGTGAATGACATTGCGTCGTTCATCGGCTACTTCGGGTTTTTCGAAGAGAATCTCTCCCGTCCTCCAGAGCCGTTCCATCACCACTTTGATCTCATTGCGAATGTCAAGCTTTTCGAGCGGGGTCCACATCTGGTTTTCACGTTGCACCAGCAGCAGGTAGAGCTGGCGGTGCTGCTCAAGCACCGTTTTTCGTTTGGCTTCGGTTGGATGTGCAGTCAAAACGGCGTCGATGGATACCTCCGGCAGCAGTTGGCAAATCTCCTGCTCCGTAATTCCCCGTTCCCTAAAGCGCAGCAGGGTTCTTCCCCAGAGACCGGTAAGATGCCCTAATCCCTGTTCAGCTTCGAGCATTCGTCGGTTTTGTGCAGCGGAGTTTTCCTCCGCCATGTTGAGCAGTTGAAAAAAAATGGAAAATGCCTGCAAGGCGCGTTCGCTGTTGGGGTAGCGCTCAAGAGGCAGCCCTCCATTGTGCCATGGCAGGTGCTCTGCAAGTTCGTGCTCCCCGAGGTCGTGGAGTACCTCCTGAAAACAGAGGAGGAGAAAATGAAAATCGCGTTCCGCCTTTTCAAAATCGATAACGCTGCTGGTAGTGGTGATCATAAGACGAACAAATTCCCCCGGGTTATTGAAACAATTTTTCCTCAGTATTCTAAAAAATCAACTGAGTTACAAATAAGGGCATTTTTTTTAAACCATTACGATTTCCAGGGAGGGACTCCCCGAAGTTTTTTATTTTAGAAGGAATCAGAGTGAATAAAAGAGCAATCCACAGGATTTGTCGTTACTTTTTTGCAGCCACAGAGGGGTCTCATGGCGGTGTATAATATTTTTCCTGTTGTGAACGGCAAGCTTTTTCAGCTTTATGCTTGTCGTCTTTACTATTTATGCTTATCTTACTCCATAATTTTTAGGGTAAGCCACTAACACCTAATTCATTACCAGTCATGGACAACAAATCAAATGGTAAGCTTGCTGCTTTAGCCGCAGGCGGGGCTGTCTCAATGGGTGCTTTGTTTTTCGCGGTATCGTTTGTAACCGGGTACAAGTTGCCGGCCGAAAATCTTTCGCAATTATTGACGCCTCTGAGCTCCTTTGCGGGATGGATTTCGCTGATTCTGTTTGCCTCTCTGGTCATCATGGGTCTTGGCAAAATGTCGTCAAGAATCAGTTCCAAGTGGTTTTTAAGCTTTCCTCTCAGCATTATTGCCATTGTTGCGGTAATGTTTGCCTCTCTCTGGTTCAGGCCATCAGGATTGTTGATGTCAACCACGGGTCGCACGGTGACCGTTGATGGAAAGTATATCCGCTCAATTGCTGAGTTGAAAGCCTATCTTGAAAAGCCGGTTATATCGGCTAATGTTCCTGTGGCTCCTCCCGGTTTTGATTTTAAGGGTGCAAAATCTCTCTGGACGGCCAAGTGTACGATATGCCATACACAGGAGTCAACGATGGATGCCTTCAGGACCAAATACAAGAAGACCGGCAAGATTGATGTGATTGTCAAGCGTATGGAGGCTTCAGCGGGTGGTCTTATTACTCCGGAAGAATCTACAAAAATCATGCAGTTCCTCAATGAGGGGCTCGACAAGTACTGATTGGCGCTGGAAGCTCAGGGTATTGCAACATACAGTTTAAAAAAAAGCCCCGGAGTGCTCCTCCGGGGCTTTTCTGTAGCTTCGCTTTCAGCAAGGTGCGCTGTAGCTGACTGTAACGGTTTCGGTTATTCCGCCCCGTGCTTTCCATTCCGAGGTCACGCTGAGCGATCTTGGCTGAAGCAGCTCGACAAGATCGTCAAGGATTCTGTTGGTGACATTTTCGTAAAAGATCCCGGCGTTGCGGAATTCGAGAAAATAGTATTTCAGCGATTTCAGCTCGATGCAGCTTTTATGGGGTACGTAGCGGATGATAATGGTGCCGAAATCAGGAAGTCCGGTTTTAGGGCAGACGGAGGTAAATTCCGAATTGACAATTTCGATGGTGTACTCCCGGTCTGGGAAACTGTTGTCGAAGAGTTCAAGGAGCTCTTTTTTCATAAGGATATCAGAGTGGTTGACTGGATTCTTTGAAAGTGTTCATTTCAATGCAAAATAAAAATCTGTGGCTATTTTTTTGCTACCTTTCATTTTGATTTTGTGGTTGTTCCTCCAAGTAAATTGCAGGTAATTATGGAGATATCCCGGGAAGGGGAAGTTTTGGAACTGACGCGGCTCCATCAGGAATTGGCTGCGGAGTATGATCTTACTGAAACCGCCTATACCTTTGGAACGCATTCGTTCAGTTTTTTGAGTGTGCTCGACAGTTATGCGCTGCTTGACCGGATCTCTCCCGAAGAGTTTGTCAAGGATGAGCAGATGCCCTATTGGGCGGAAATATGGCCGTCAGCAATAACGCTCTCTGCCTTTATTGCGGATGAACTTTCGCTTGAGGGGTTGCGCGTGGTTGAAATAGGTGCTGGTGTCGGTATGGTCTCGGTTGTTGCTGCCTGGAAAGGGGCGAGCGTACTGACGACAGATTACTCTCTTGAGGCGCTTCGTTTTGCCCGCTATAATGCCCTGAACAACCGAGTGTCGCTTCGGTGCGAACGGCTCGACTGGCGGCTTGTGCAGTGCAGTGAGCAGTTTGACCTGCTTTTTGCTGCCGATGTGCTGTATGAAAGGGTGAATCTGCTGCCCATTGTTACGGCGATTGATAAATTGCTTAAACCTGATGGTGCGGCCTATATTGCGGATCCCCGAAGGAGGCTTGCCGAGCAGTTTCTGGAACTTGCGGCGGAAAACAATTTTTCGATTATACCATTTCAGAGAAGGTATGACGGGGGTTCCAAGAGTGTTGCGGTGACTATCTATAAAATGACAAGGCAACCAACCGCCCAATGATGAACACTGGTGATGAACTTGCAGTTCGCTGGCGCTATCATGCAGGTAGTGACGCGCTTGTCTGGCAGCTTATGTTTACACAAGGCGGCTGCCTCGTAGGCCAGAAGCGCTTTGCCGGGATCCGGCAGGCACTTTTTTTTTGCATTGATATTGTGACCGGCAAGGTTTTTTGTGATGATTATCTCTTTCTGGATCATACTCACCCTCTGGCAGAGGGGTGGTTCCTGGTGCTCGAAACAACCCTTGGCGATCTTGTATACTGCTCCGCCTGTCAATCCAGCAGTCCGGAGCGTAAGGGAATATGGGCGGTCGATTTCAGGGGCTCGGGGGTGGCGTGGTCAAGGCCTGATCTTGTTTTTATCGCCAATCTTGAAGAGGAACTTCTTGCCTGCAGGCTCTCCTCTTTTGCCGGTTTTCCCGAACGCCATTTTCTTCTCATTGATTCCGTAACCGGTACTGACATTCGCAAGCTCGGCCTTGATAATCTCGAGGTTAATGCTCTCAGGGCGGAGGTGGTGCAGGAGGAGGAGCGCCAGCAGGTCGTCTTGCCGGAGTTTGTGACTGAAGGGATGGTGCCTGAGCACAGGGCATTGCAGAGAGTGGGTATTAGCGCAGCAATCCGCTGTGAATGCATTGTTCATGGGTCGTTCACCATTGCCGTTTTACATGAGCCCTTTGCGTTAACCGGTCTATGGGACTCTACGCTCAATGTCTGGCGCGGCGATTCTCTTCTTTATGCTGAAACACTGGATAAGGGCGTGGACAAACCAGCCCTGAATAATTTTCTGGTCAGGAATGATGCTCTCTACTATATCAAGGGGAGAGAGGAATTGGTTTGTGTTGCACTTTCATGAACGATTCATCATCTTCACCCACCTCGTTTCAGGAAGGCTCGCTTCCGATCGGTGACTTTCTTGAAAAACTCCGCAGCCTGAAAAATCTGTCGCCCAATACCGTTATTGCCTACAGAACAGATCTGATACAGTTTTTTTCCTTTCTCACAGAGCATTTTGGGCTGGCCGATTTGGCCGGTTTTGATCCGGAACAGGTTACCTCTGTGGATGTGAGGCTATTTATGGGCGCATTGATTGAGCGGGGAGTTCAGCAGCGCTCAATTGCCAGAAAACTTGCCTCGGTTAAAAGCTTTTATCGATACCTGCATGAGGGCGGCCATATCAAGAGTTCCCTCTTTTCCGCTCTCGCCACCCCCAAATATCCGAGGCGTGTTCCAGGTTTTTTGACGGAACAGCAAACGGAAAAGCTATTTGATGAGCTTCTTCCATCCACGATGCAGAGGTTTCGCAAGCCGGAGAAAAACGATCTTGATGAATCATTTATCCGTGAGCGTGACCGTAGTCTGCTTGAGCTGCTCTATTGCAGCGGGCTTCGCATTTCGGAGTTGATAGCATTGACTCTGGAAGATCTTGATCTGGACGGAGGATATGTCAAGCTGACCGGCAAGGGAAGAAAGCAGCGAATTGTGCCAGTAGGAGAGCCTGCGGTCGTGGCGCTTAAAAAATATTTTGAAGTCCGGAGAAACTTCTTTAGAATGAAGAGTGGGGGGGAGGCGGTGCTGAATGTCTTTATAACTAAAAAGGGCAAAAAGCTTTATCCTGTGCTTGTTCAAAGATTGACCCGAAAGTATCTCCTTTCAGTGACTGATCAGAAAAAGAAAAATCCGCATCTGTTGCGTCACACATTTGCCACACATCTGCTTAACGGGGGGGCAGATCTTAACAGTGTGAGTGAAATGCTCGGACACAGCAATTTGTCAACAACCGAGATCTACACGCATGTAACCTTTGAGCGCTTGAAGGAGGTTTACCGGAAAGCGCATCCCAAGGCATAGAGTTATCGTGGGCTTCGGAATTATTTTCACCGGGGTCTTGTTCCTTCATGACGTTCACCATATTTAAACGGAGTTTATCATGACAAAAGTTGTTGTTAATGATGCGGTTAATGTTACCGTTACCCTGCGTCATTCAAGTAATCACAGCGATATAGAAGAGTATGCCCGCAACGCAGTGCTTGCCCTTACAAGGGTTTTTCCTGGTATTATCAGTTGCCATGTTATTATGGATCATCAGAAAAATGATTTTGAAAAAAACAAGCTTGCAGAAATAACGGTACATGTGCCACAGAATGTTCTTGTTGCAAAGGAGGCTGGTACAAACTATGAGCAGGCAATCGACAGTTGTGTCGAGGCATTGAGCCGGCAACTGCAGAAGTACAAGGAAAAATTGCAATAACAGCGCAAAAAAGTATGCGGGGCGGGTGAAGAGAACTGCTCCGCATACTTTTTGTGAGTTTCTTTACACCTCTATTGCCCGCAAGCCATGAATCTTGATCAAAAAGGATTAAAAAGGCGATCAATAACGGTCGACTGTTTTTTTGAAACTATCGGCAAGAAGTACGATATCAAATTTCGGCGTCTGAACAATGTCGATGAGAAGAAACGGCGGATTTTTGAGCGTGATCTTCATCGTCCCGGGCTTGCTTTGGCGGGCTTTACCAATCTGTTTACCTATAAACGGGTACAGATTTTTGGAAATACGGAAACCAGATTTTTGAATCACCTTGACGAAGAAGAGAGGAGCAGGGCGTTTGCAAACCTTGTACGATTCAAGATGCCCTGCATTATTCTGACCAGCAATAACAAGTTGTCGCAGAATTTGCTCGATATGGCCACCCATGCCGGTATTCCGGTCTATATCACCCGTCACTCTTCAACGAAAACGATCTACCTTGTTACCGATTTTCTCGATGACCAGTTTTCTTTTTATCAGCAGTATCATGGATCAATGGTTGATGTCTATGGCGTAGGAGTGCTGCTTACCGGTAAAAGTGGTCTCGGAAAATCCGAGATTGCGCTTGACTTGATTGAACGGGGACATGGCCTTGTGGCGGATGATGTTGTGGTTATCCGGAGGAAAGGGGAGTCGATGGTGCTCAATGCCAAAAGAAACGATATTATCGACCATTTCATGGAGATTCGCGGCCTTGGCGTTGTTGATGTGAAGGCGAATTTTGGTATCCGGGCAATCCGTGATGTCAAGGAGGTACAGGTTGTTGTTGAACTGCTCGAATGGAACAAGGAGCTCGGCTATGAGCGGCTTGGCCTGGATACCAAATGCACAAAGATTCTTGGAGTTGAAGTTCCTCTGGTTGAATTACCTATATTTCCCGGTAAAAATATTACGGTTATCATTGAGGTGGTTGCACTTAACTTCCTTTTGAAACGGTACTCGAACTATGTCGCCGCCGAGGCGCTTACCAGCAGGATAAACGACGTGATCAACAGTGACAAGAGTGAGGGGGAAAGTGATGATTGATATCTGGACAAAAAGGGTTTCCGCAATGTTCCGGCTTGCTGCATGCCTGATGGTTGTGCTGTTTACACTCTCTTCCTGCAACCAGCGCAACGGAAGTCAGGGAGTGGTTGTGAAGAGGGGGGGGGCCATGGATTCAACGCTTGTGATTGCCATGCTCGGTGACGCTGATTATCTTAATCCTGTGCTTGGCAGTACGGTTACCTCCGGAAATATTATCGGCCTTATCTATCCCTCCCTTTTGCAGAGTGAGTTTGATACGACGACAGGGCTTCTGAATTATATGGCTCTTGAAAAAAAATTGCGTGAAGTGACGCCGGGTCATGGAAAAAAAGATCCGAAGGGTGCTCTTGCAAAGAGCTGGAAGATGTCGGCAGATCAGCAATCCATCACCTATATTCTCAGAAATGATGCTTTCTGGAATGACGGGAAGCGGGTTGTATCGGGAGATTTCAAGTTTTCATATCAGTTGTATGGCAATCCGGTGATTGCCAGCGCCCGTCAGCAGTATCTTGCGGAATTGATTGGTGCTGACAAGGGCAAGGTTGATTTTGACCGGGCCATTCTGACGCCTGACGATACCACCCTTGTTTTCAAATTTTACAAGCCAGTGCCTGAGCATCTTGCACTCTATCATACGTCACTGACACCTCTTCCGGCACATCAGTGGAAAAAGGTCAAGCCTGATGAGTTTCGTCAATCTCCGCTGAATCTTCAGCCGCTTGGCGCAGGCCCCTACAAACTGAAGAGCTGGCAGCAGCAGCAGGAGATTGTTCTGGCTTCAAGCCGGAGTTCGAACCTTCCCAAACCCGGTACCATTCCGCTGATTACCTTCAGGGTGGTGCCCGATTATACGGTACGCCTGACGCAGCTTCAGACTGGCGCGGTGGATGTGGTTGAAAATATCAAGCCTGAAGATTTTACCCCTCTTTTGAAAGCGAATCGGCAGATTGAGATCAAAACGGTCGGTCTCAGGGTCTATGACTATGTGGGGTGGTCAAATATCGACCAGAATGAGTATCACAAGAGCGGTAAAGTAAGGCCTCACCCCCTCTTCGGTTCTGCTCGAGTTCGTCTTGCCCTGACCGAGGCTATTGATCGCGAAGCGATCATTGATGGTTACCTCAAGGAGTATGGTGTGATTTGCAACACCGATATTTCACCATCCCTGAAATGGGCCTGTAATGAGCGCCTTGTGCCGCACTCCTTTGATCCCGCGGGTGCCACTGCACTGCTGAGGGAGGAGGGTTGGTTGCCGGGGCCGGATGGTATTTTGCAGAAACAGGGCAGAAAGTTCAGTTTTGTGCTTTATACCAATGCGGGCAATGCGAGAAGAAACTATGCAAGTATCATTATTCAGCAGAATCTTCGTTCAATCGGTATTGACTGTAAGCTCGAGGTTCAGGAATCCAATGTTTTTTTTGAGAGCCTGCAGCAGCGAAAGCTTGATGCGTGG
Source organism: uncultured Chlorobiaceae bacterium (assembly GCA_903824295.1). Taxonomy (GTDB): domain Bacteria; phylum Bacteroidota; class Chlorobiia; order Chlorobiales; family Chlorobiaceae; genus Chlorobium. The sequence goes on along the minus strand of CAIJWE010000059.1, from coordinate 53,831 downwards.
ATGGCTGGATGGTCGATCGGTCTTGAGATAGATCCTCTTGATGTATGGGGTTCAGACCTCAAGAAGAGTCGTTTTAATTTCACGGGTTACCAGAACCCTCGAATTGATGCGCTGTGTGAGCTTGCAAAGCAGAAGATGGAACCGACCGGAGCAAGAGCCTACTGGCTTGAGTATCAGGAGATTCTTCATCGCGACCAGCCGATCACCTTTCTCTACTGGATTAAGGAGACCCAGGGTTTCAGCCGGAGAATCGAAGCGGAGGAGCTCAATATTTCAGGTACTTTTTACAATATTGACGACTGGAGGCTGCGCCCTTCGGCAAATGTAGCCTTATAAGATCCTATGCTGATTTATATTTTCAAGCGGCTGTTGATTGCCGTACCGCTCGTTTTCGGGGTGCTGACTCTCACATTCTTCATTATCCGGCTTGCTCCCGGTGATCCGGCAGCATTTTTTATTCAGCCGGGGATCAGTCCGAACGTTGCCGAGCAGATCAGGGCTCAGTATGGGCTTAACGATCCCGTACCGGTACAGTATGTCAAGTGGCTTGCCAATGTTCTGCAGGGCGATTTCGGACGCAGTTTCAGTCGTGCCCAGCAGCCGGTTTTTGATGTGATAGCCGAGGCGTTGCCGATAACGGTGACCATCGCCGGACTGACCCTTGTTGCAAATTTCACGTTTGGTATCCTTGTCGGTATTGTTTCCGCCGTTCGCCAGAACACCTTTCTCGACCGTTTTCTGACCGTGACGGCCCTCTTTTTTTATTCGATGCCTGAGTTCTGGTTTGCCTTGATGATGATTATTCTTTTTGCGTTGAAGTTTCCTCTTTTTCCGGCTTCGGGTCTGAACGAGATCGGTTCGGAGGGTTTCGGCCCGGTTGGGTTTGTGCTTGACCGGTTATGGCATCTCGTTCTGCCGGTTACGGTGCTCAGCATCAACGGGGCTGCGGGTATTGCCCGCTACGTCAGGGGCAGTATGCTTGAGGTGATCCGGCAGGACTATATTCGTACGGCAAGGGCCAAAGGGTTGCCGGAAAAGGTGGTTATTTTCAAACACGCTCTTCGAAATGCCCTTCTGCCGGTGATTACGCTTATGGGAAGCTCGCTCCCCTTTATTTTCAGCGGAGCGTTGTTTATTGAGGTGATCTTCGCGTTTCCCGGGATGGGCCGTGTAACGGTAGAGGCCATTTTTGCAAGGGATTATCCGCTGATTATTGCCAATACCTTTGTTTCCGGCTCTTTGATTGTTCTTGGAAATCTTTTTGCCGATGTTCTTTATGCTGTTGCAGATCCGCGGATAAAGCTTTGATTGTTCAACTTGTAATGTTTTCTGTTTGAGAATAGAACTGCTCAATACGCCTCCTGATGCCGCTGAATCGAGGATCGAGGAGCAGATACGGCCGCTCCGTATGGATGCTTTTGCTGGCCAGCAACGGCTGACTGATAATTTGAAAGTCTTTATTTCTGCGGCTAAAATGCGCGGCGAAGCGTTGGACCATGTCTTGCTGTCCGGTCCACCGGGGCTCGGCAAAACGACACTTGCCTACATTATTGCCGCCGAAATGGGGAGCAGTATCAAGTCGACATCGGGCCCTATGCTCGACAAGGCTGGCAATCTTGCAGGGCTCCTGACTGGTCTGCAAAAGGGCGACGTGCTCTTTATTGATGAAATTCATCGTATGCCGCCTACGGTTGAGGAGTATCTCTACTCAGCCATGGAAGATTTTCGCATCGACATCATGCTCGACAGCGGCCCCTCCGCAAGGGCGGTGCAGTTGCGTATTGAGCCCTTTACGCTTGTCGGGGCCACAACACGTTCCGGTCTGCTCACTTCGCCTCTCAGGGCAAGGTTCGGCATAAACAGCCGCTTCGACTATTATGCGCCGGAACTTCTTGAGGGTATTATCATAAGGGCATCAGCCATTCTTGGTATCGGCATTGATGCTGAAGCGGCGTCGGAAATTGCCGGTCGTTCACGAGGCACTCCCCGTATTGCCAATCGACTGCTCCGTCGAGCCCGTGATTTTGCGCAGGTTGACGGTTTTGATCTGATAAATCGGGCCATTGCCATCAAAACCCTTGACTGTCTTGAAATTGATGAGGAAGGGCTTGATGAGATGGATAAAAAAATCATGGAGACCATTGTCAACAAATTCAGTGGTGGGCCGGTCGGGATTGCCTCTCTTGCCGTCTCGGTTGGCGAGGAGCAGGATACCATTGAAGAGGTGTATGAGCCATACCTTATCCAGGCAGGTTATCTGACAAGAACAACAAGGGGGCGCGTGGCGACCCGCCGCGCGCTGGCACGTTTTTCAACTGGTTCCGAAACTCATGAATGCCCCTTGTTTGATGTGGCGCCGAATGGCTGAATTGCCGGTATCGCGCAATAACGGGCAGGGTTTCAGCTCTCTGCTGCTTATGGTGGTTCTTTTCAGCCAGCTTCTTTCAGCTTGTGCTTCCACAACGCCGTTACCTGTCGGTCGTCCTCTGTCGGACTCTCTTTCTGAAGCGTCAAAACAGGAGTTTGTTGCAGCATTGCTGCAGAGTGCAAAAGGGGATGACCGGGGAGCCGTTGAGCGTTACGGGAGGCTTTTGACCGCTCAGCCCTCTAATGCAGCCATCCATTATGCCCTCTCGAAATCCTGGATCGCTCTCGGTCTGCTTGATTCCGCCCGTATTCACAGTGAAAAAAGCGTTTCGCTCAATGCTGGCAACAAATATTATCTGGAATTTCTTGCTTCGCTCGCTCATCAACAGCGTGATTTCGTCCGCGCCATTGCACTTTATCGTCAGCTTGCCGCTATTGAACCAGGCAACACGGAACCACTCTCCTCCCTTGCAGTAGAATACCTTGCCGCTGATCAGCCAGAAAAAGCCATTGCTGTATTTCAGGAAATGTTAACGCTTGATCCGAAAAACGAGACGACCCTGATACAAATGCTGCTTATCGAGATGACGCTCTCCCATTATCAGGATGCGATAAATACGTTGATTGTACTTATTGATCAAGGCGATATAAAAGAGCAATTGCGTCTTACTCTTGGTAAACTTTATCTGCAGACCCGGCAGTATGATCTTGCCTCAAAGACATTAAGGGAGCTGCTCAAGGAGAACCAGGGATTAGTTCCCGCCTGGCTGGCTCTTTTTGAGCTCTCCATTCAATCTGGAAATAATCCTGCGTTTCTTAACGATCTCAACCGCTTTTTCAATACCAATCAGGTGACTCTTCCACAGAAGGCAGAGCTTGCCAAACTTTTTCTCGTGCGAGCCTCCCGTGAGAGCTCTTTTTTAGATCCCGCAATTGTCATGATTGGAGAAATTATCCGGCGGCACCCCGGCAATGGCAAGCTTTATTCACTCCGTGGCATTGCTCAAATGCAGAAGCAGGATACCGCAGCCGCTTTGATCGATTTCAGGAAGGCCCTGCTTCTCGATCCAGGCAGTATTGAAATCTGGGAGGAGTTTGTTACGGCTTCCGTTATCCAGAAAGAGTTCCGATCTGCCGCAGAGGCGCTTTACAAGATTAAAAGACGATTTCCTCCCGGGAGCTTCCGTCTTCACGTGCTGGAAGGGGAGCTTTTATTTCAGACAGGAAAGCTCAAACGTGCAGCCGTTCTGCTTGAAAAGGCGTTGCGTTCAAAACAGGCTCAAAAAGAAAAAACCCTCTATCTTCGAGCCAGCAGCATTCTGGCACTCTGTTATGACACGCTTGGTTTTCGTGATAAAAGTATCCAACTCTATGAAAATATTCTTACCCTTGAGCCCGACAATATCCTTATGATGAATAATCTTGCCTACGTACTTGCCGTGCAGGGAAAAGAGCTTCCGCGTGCTAAAGAGCTCGCGTTGAAGGTGGTAGCTCTGGAGCCGGCCAATGCCGGTTATCTTGATACGCTTGGTTGGGTGCTGTACAGAATGGCTGAGTATGAAGAGGCAAGAAAAGTTCTTGAAAAAGCTGCGGAGCTGGATCCTCGTGAAGCTGAAATTGTGGATCATCTCGGCAAGGTGTACGAGAAACTGGGAAATCTGGAGAAGGTGCTGGAAATGGAGAAAAAAGCAAACAAACTCAAAGCGAAGCCGTAGCCATTGATTTTGCAGGAGTGCCTCGGTGGCATGTGGTGGTGGACGATAAAAAAAACGGCGGGTACTCCGCCGTTTTTTTGTTCTGGATGGGTTTGTTATTTGATCTCATCAAAGGTGCGTGCTGCCAGATATTCGTAATGGGCCCACCGTGCATCTACCTCTTTCTGAATTGCAGCGTAGTACTCTTTTGCATGGTCAGGATGGCTCTTCTTGAGCATTCTGAAGCGGTTTTCCATATCAAGGAACTGGGCAACCGGAATTTTTGGCTTTTTCGAATCAAGTATCAGTGGATTCTTTCCCTCCAGCAACCGATCAGGATTATAACGGTAGAGTATCCAGTGGCCGGAATCTACAGCAGCCTTCTGATTCTCAAGAGCGGTAGACATGTTGATACCGTGGGCAATACAGTGTGAATAGGCAATGATGATTGATGGTCCATCGTAAGCCTCGGCTTCGAGGAATGCTTTCAGTGTCTGCTCATCGCGGGCTCCAAAGGCAACCGACGCAACATAGGCATTTCCGTAACTCATTGAAATCAGACCAAGATCTTTTTTCGTTATGGTTCTTCCGGCGGATGCAAATTTCGCCACAGCGGCTTTTGGCGTTGCTTTCGACGCCTGTCCTCCTGTGTTGGAATAGACTTCGGTATCAAGCACAAGAAGATTGATGTTTTTGTCTCCGGCAGTAATATGGTCAACACCGCCGTAGCCAATGTCATAAGCCCATCCATCACCACCGACAGCCCAGACACTCTTTTTAACAAGCATATCGGCTACCGAGAGCAGGTTCTTTGCATCGGAAGAATCCATCAGACGGAGCTTCTCCTTGAGAATCGAAACCCGTTTTCTCTGTTCAAATATTTCAGGTTCACTGAGCTCAGTCGCCTCAAGTATCTCGCTTGTCAGTGTTTCGCCGATTTCGGAAGCCACTCTCTGTAATAGCTCGCGGGCAAACTCACGCTGTTTGTTGATTGAAATCCGGAAGCCAAGTGAGAACTCTGCGGTATCTTCAAAAAGCGAGTTCGACCATGTCGGACCAAGACCGTCAGCATTGGTCGTATAAGGAGTTGTTGGAAGGTTTCCTCCATAGATTGACGAGCATCCTGTCGCATTACCAATGACCAGCCGGTCACCAAAGAGCTGGGTCATGAGTTTGATATAGGGAGTTTCTCCGCAGCCGGAGCATGCACCTGAAAACTCGAAGAGCGGCTCTTGAAGTTGCTGTTCCTTGATCAGTTTTATGTTGATTTTGTTTCGGTCGTATTCCGGAATATTGAGATAATAGTTCCAGTTGTCAATCTCTGTTTCACGAATGGGCTGTTGCTCGTGCATGTTCAGTGCTTTTCTTCCAGGATTGTTTTTATCTCGTCCCGGACAGACATGGGCACAGATTTCGCATCCGGTACAATCTTCAGGGGCAATCTGGATGGTATACTTCATCCCCTGCCAATTGGTACCCTTTGCTTCAGCAGATTTAAAGGTGTGTGGCGCGTGTGCCAGATATTTCGGATCATAGACCTTTGCCCTGATTACGGCATGAGGGCATACCAAAGCGCATTTGGCGCACTGGATACAGATATCAGGTTCCCATACCGGAATTTCATCCGCCAAGTTGCGCTTTTCAAATTTTGAGGTTCCACTCGGATAGGTGCCATCTGCCGGCAGATTACTGACAGGGATGTCGTCTCCCTCGCCAGCAATGATTTTTGCCAGAACGTTGCAGACAAAATCAGGCGCCTCACCGACAATAGGCTCGCGGAGTTTCTTTTTGCTGTCAGCCACGGAGCCGATAGTAACCTGATGCAGATTGGAGAGGGTATCATCGACAGCCTGTATGTTCTGCTTGACGACATCATCACCTTTTTTCCCGTAGGTCGTCCGGATGGAACTCTTGATTTTTTCTATTGCCTCTTCACGGGGCAGGACACCGGAGATGGCAAAAAAGCAGGCCTGCATAATCGTGTTGATGCGCTGTCCCATGCCGCTTGCCTGTGCAACTTTATAGGCGTCGATGGTAAACAGCTTTGCCTTTTTGCTGATCAGTCGCTCCTGGACAATCTTCGGCAGTTTCTCCCAGAGTTCCTCCGCAGAGTAGTGCGTGTTCAGCAGCAGGGTACCCTCTTGCTTGAGATTTTTGACAAGGTCAAGCATCTCAAGGAAAATCCAGTGGTGGCAGCCGATAAACTGGGCCTCCGTGATCAGATAGGTTGAACGTATCTCATGCGGGCCGAAACGCAGATGCGAGGTTGTGATTGAGCCCGACTTTTTGGAGTCGTAGACAAAATAGCCCTGGGCATAATTGTCAGTGTTTTCACCGATAATTTTTATGCTGTTTTTATTGGCGCCGACGGTTCCATCCGATCCAAGGCCGTAAAAGAGTGCCCGGAACATTTCATCCGGTTCAATACAGAAGGTTCGGTCGAAGTCAAGACTGCTGTTGGTTACATCATCGTTGATGCCAACCGTGAAATGGTTTTTCGGTTTGGCTGCCGCCATGTTGTCAAAGACGGCTTTGATCATTGCCGGCGTGAATTCCTTGGATGAAAGGCCATATCTGCCACCGGTTACGTTGGGGACTTTGGCTATCAATCCATTTTGCACTCCTTCAAGCAGGGCATTGACCGTATCAAGATAGAGTGGTTCACCAGCACTACCAGGTTCCTTTACCCGATCAAGCACGGAAACCGATTTGACGGTAGCAGGGAAGGCTTTGACGAAACGCTCGATATCAAACGGACGGAAGAGACGGGCATGGATGACGCCTACTTTTTCGCCTTGTTTATTGAGATACTCCGCGGTTTCACGGGCTGCTTCAACACCGGAACCCATCAAGACAATCACTCGTTCAGCGTCTGGTGCCCCGTAGTATTCGTAGAGGTTATAATGGCGACCGGTGAGTTCCCCGAATTTTTCCATCGCTTTTTCGGTGATTCCGGCGCAGGCATTGTAAAAACTGTTAACCGTCTCCCTGCCCTGAAAATAGACGTCAGGATTCTGTGATGTGCCTCTGATAATTGGTGCATCGGGGCTCATGCGGCGGTTTCGGTGCGCGATAACGAGATCATCGTTGATCATTGCCTTTATGATATCGTCAGCAATAACCTCTATTTTTGAAATTTCATGAGATGTTCTGAAGCCATCGAAGAAATGAAGGAACGGAATTCTTGATTCAAGGCTGGCGGCAGCCGTAATCAATGCCATATCCATCACTTCCTGAACTGATGCGGATGCGAGCAGGGCAAAGCCTGTTCCACGCACTGACATGACATCGCCATGATCGCCAAAGATCGAGAGTGCCTGCCCCGCCAACGCGCGGGCTGATACGTGGATTAGACAGGGGGTGAGTTCTCCTGCGATTTTATACATATTCGGGATCATAAGCAAAAGACCCTGCGATGCAGTAAAGGTGGTCGTCAGCGCTCCGGTCTGCAACGCTCCGTGAACCGCTGCGGCAGCACCGGCTTCACTCTGCAATTCATCCACTATCGGCGTGGTGCCCCAGATGTTTTTTTTCCCTTCTGCCGCCCATGCTTCCGAATACTCACCCATTGGTGAAGCTGGAGTGATCGGGTAGACACAGATAACTTCGCTGGTGCGATAAGAGACATGAGCTAACGCTTCATTTCCCTCCATTGTTTTATAAGTCCGGCTCATACGGTCATTCACCTGATTTGTATTGAGAAAGGTATGTGCAGATCACTGACATGGAACGCGCGACGGTGCTGCAAAAGGTACCATCAAAAGGCAAGGATAAGGAAAAAACTAAAAATGGTACGTCGATGAAGATATAAAAAAAAATGAATTTGATAAATTTAATTAGATTCCGGTTTTCCCCACAGAGAGCAGGAGTGCCGGAAAAAGTCCAGCGTAGTGCTGCGACATGGGCCCCTGTTATTTTAAACCTACAGACAGAGGAAACGAGCTTTTATGGACGCGGAACATTCCGAAAATATTGTCTATGGCAGGAACGCCGTACTTGAACTTCTCCAGCAAAAGCCCGAGAGCATTGAGAAGATCTACTTTCAGTTTAATACGGCTCACCCGAAACTCAAGGAAATTGTCATCACCGCAAGACGGCTGAAGCTTGTGAGTGGCAAGGCCCGGCTCGAAAAACTCTCCCTGATTGCGGGAACAACAAAGCATCAGGGAGTGTGCGCCCTCATCAGCTCGGTCACCTATTACTCGCTTGAGGAGGTACTGGCGAACCCCCGCAACAGCTTCCCGCTCTTTGTGGTTTTACAGGGACTGGATGATCCCCACAATATTGGAGCCATTATCAGAACGGCTGAAGCCGTGGCGGCCGATGCGGTTGTACTTGTTGAAGGCAAGGGGGCACCCGTTAATGCCGTTGTGCACAAGGCTTCTGCCGGAGCGCTCTCCCATATGAGAATTTGCAAGGTTAAAAGTCTTGTTCGTGCCCTCGAATTTCTTCATCAATACAATGTTCAGGTTCTTGCGGCTGACATGGATGCGGAACTTAACTATACCGATACCGACATGAAAAAAGCGACAGCCATTGTGCTTGGCATGGAGGGTAGCGGGCTTGCGCCTGAAGCACTCGAGTTCTGCGACCATGTTGTCCGTATTCCTATGGCAGGCTGTGTTGAATCTCTCAATGTCAGCGTGACTGCGGGTGTGCTGCTCTATGAGGCCATGAGGCAGCGACTTGCGTAAACGTGCATAACCGGCTGATTTGAAGGGATTGCAAAAAATAGTACCTTGTTTCTGACAAAGACGAACCGTTATTCCCGGCTCTATACTCAATCAACATTCTTTTTTCTCTGCCATGACTATTCCAGAAGATCTCCGTTATACCAAAGACCATGAATGGATCAAACTGCTTGCCGACGGCACGACCGCTCTGGTCGGCATTACTGACTTTGCCCAGCATGAACTTGGCGATATTGTTTTTGTGGAGCTGAAACCCATCGGAACGGTGCTGAAGCAGCATGAGGTATTTGGAACGGTCGAGGCGGTAAAAACGGTTGCTGACCTCTTTGCTCCGATTGCCGGTGAACTCCTTGAGTTGAACCCACAGCTTGAGAGTGCTGAAATTGTCAACCAGGACCCCTACAACGATGGCTGGCTGGTCAAGATAAAGGTCGAGAGTCCGGAAGCAATTCTCGCACTGCTTGACGCTGATGCCTACCGTCAGCTCACAGGGGAGTAATAACAATGCCATTTATTGTCAATACTGCCGGAGAAAGGGAGGAGATGCTCAAGGCAATCGGCGTAAGCTCCTTTGAAGATCTTATTGTGGATATTCCTGAAGAGATCCGCCTGAAGCGGGCTCTCGATCTTTTTGCGCCTTCCGATGAGCCTCAGGTGCGCAAACTGCTTGAAGCTCTTGCTGCGGCCAACCGGAGCACCGCCGATTATGTCAGTTTTCTCGGTGGAGGGGCATACGACCACTTCATCCCTGCTGCTATCAAGACCATCACCTCCCGCAGCGAATTCTATACCGCATATACACCCTACCAGGCGGAGGTCTCTCAGGGTACCCTGCAGGCGATCTACGAATACCAGAGCCTGGTCTGCCGCCTTTATGAGATGGATGTTGCCAACGCATCCATGTATGACGGGGCTACAGCCTTGGCGGAAGCGGTCTTGATGGCCATGAACGTCACTGGTCGCAACGAGGTTGTTGTGGCAGGCAAGCTGCATCCCTGGAACAGCTCAGTGCTGAAAACCTATCTGGAAGCGGCTGGCCACAACGCAGTGATACAGAACACTCTTGAAGAGGGTATTGGCAGCATTACGGCACTCAGGGAGCTTGTCGGCCCGAATGTGGCCGCTGTGGTGGTTCAGCAGCCAAACTTTTACGGCTCTCTGGAAGAGGTCGAAGCAATCGGGGCCATTGCCCATGAAAAAGGGGCGCTTTTTGTTGTTTCTGCCGATCCGCTCTCACTCGGTGTGCTTGCTGCTCCCGGAAGTTACGGGGCCGATATTGCCGTTGGTGAAGGTCAGCCCCTTGGCTCTTCGCAGAGTTTTGGCGGGCCATACTTTGGCATTTTTACCGTGAAGCAGCAGCTTGTTCGCAAGATTCCCGGGCGTCTGGTCGGCATGACCAAAGACCGGGACGGCGAGGATGGCTTTATTCTCACCCTTCAGACCCGCGAGCAGCATATCCGGCGCGAAAAAGCTACCTCGAATATCTGCAGCAATCAGGCACTCAACGCCCTTCAGGCAGCGGTCTACCTGTCGCTGCTTGGCAAAGAGGGGTTGCAGCAGGTTGCCACACAATCAGCTCAAGGGGCGCATTATCTTGCCGGAAAAATTGCCGCGATTCCAGGATTTTCTCTGAAGTACACATCGCCATTTTTCCGCGAGTTTGTTGTTGAAACACCAATACTTGCGGCTGACGTTATTGAGCGTATGCTTGAGCACAAGGTGTTTGCCGGCTATGACCTTGCGGCTCACGGCGAAACCGGGCTGCTTGTGGCTGTTACGGAGAAGCGGAGCCGCGAGGAGCTTGATGGTTTTGCCGGAAAGCTTGCTGAGATGGTGTGAGTGTACACGGAAACCCTTCAAGCTGCTGGCCGCGGCAGCGGCTTAAAGGGCTGAAACAGGGTGCTTTCAGATGAGGCCCAGTGACTTCAACTCCTGGTCGACGAGCTGTTTATTTTCTGCTGAGAGCGGTACCAGCGGCAGACGGTAGTTCTCTTCGATCATCCCCATTCTTGAGAGGGCGTACTTTACCGGCACCGGATTGCTCTCAATAAAGTTCAGTTTTAACAGCTTGCGATAACGGCGGTTGATGGAGCGGGCAGACTCAAGATCGCCCCGCCTGGAAGCCTCAATCAGTTGCTTGATTTGCGCCGGTATCTGGTTTGCTGCAACAGAAATGGCTCCGTCTCCCCCCATCGCCATGAAGGGCAGAATCAGCGAATCCTCACCGGTCAGTACGGAAAAATGGTCTGGACGTTCCTCAAGAAGTTCAGATATCTGGCTGATATTCTCTGAAGCCTCCTTGACAGCCGCAATATTTTCAAAATCCCTTGCAAGCCGCAGAATGGTCGATGCCGCAACATTGCAGCCTGTTCTGCCTGGAACGTTATAGATAATAATCGGCACAGAGACGGCCTCGGCGATATGGCGGTAGTGCTGATAGATTCCCTCCTGCGAAGGCTTGTTGTAATAGGGTGAAACCGAAAGAATCGCTGCCGCACCGGCACGCTCAGCATTTTTCGCCAGCTCGACCGCATGTTTTGTATCATTGGTGCCAGCACCCGCCGCTACGATAATATTGTTGCCAGCCTCACTCTTTACGGTGTGGATAATAGCAGACTGCTCATCCCCTGAAAGTGTTGGCGACTCACCCGTCGTGCCACAGGTTATGATGATATCGGTTCCAGCCGCAAGATGAAACTGCACCAGCCTCCTTAAGGCGTCGGTATCGACGGAGCTGTCAGCTTTGAACGGGGTCACCAGCGCAACGGCAGATCCTGAAAGGTATCGTGTGGACATACTTTTTTAATCCCTTGTTAGTAGAAGTCGTGTGATATTGATCCCTCGAAATCCTTTTTTTGCAATATTTTAAAGGGAATGGTCCATGCCTGTCGACTCAGCGGCCTGACATGAACGTCACCGTGTATCAGGGAGCTCCTCTCTTTGATTTCGGTTGATACTCTATGATCGAGAAAGGTAGAAGATAAATAAAGAAAGCAAATTTGCCGTTCCCGAAATATTTTAAGCCTTTTTGTCTCTGAAAAAAATTTACGCGTTACTTGTTCCACTCTCGGAGGTATCTCGGGATGGCAGGGCAGGAATTGTCAAACACTGTTTCTGACTCCTGCCCCCAGGCTATCTCCTGGTGGCAGGTACCACTTTTTTTATCGGCAGGGAGCTATGGTTATGCGACTGATATGAGAAAAACCAGCAAGGAAATTTGCTGTATCTGGAGACATTAACAACAAAATCAGATTGTTCTCTTTGCTACAGCTTTAGTGGCATGATGAACAACTCTTCTGTGTTCGGCGATGCAGTGCATCATCAGGAGCCTGCACATCGCTCATGGGTCTGCTCTTCTCTTCGGTAATGGTGCTCTCTCTTCTGTCAGGGCTGGGTTCAATTTCATCTTCGCGAGCTATACGTTCCTCATCGCGGGATGCAAGTTCCCTTGATGACAAAGAGCTGGCGTCGGCACGGTCAAAATCCTCATCATCCGCTTCATGATCAAACCTGTCGTGATGCTCTTCCAGATCAACTTGCTGCGAAAGTTCTGCAAGGGTCAAATGTTCAGCAGAAGGCTTTGAGCCCTCTTTTCCTTTCGGTTCCCAGGAGTTTGAGATTTTTTTACCAAACTCAAGAATGGCCGAAAAAGGCTGGATATTGAAGAAGGTACCGAAACCAACAAGCAGAGAGAGCATGAGTATCGTCAGCAGTTCGACGGGTCGCTTTATTCCCTGGGTTGTCTTTGTTTTCAGGTAAGAGAGGAACGCATGCCAGTTAACGAGAAAAAGATGGCCAAGAGCGAGCAGGGAAAAGGCAAATCCGAAAATGATATGCTGATTCTGCCACGCTGGTTTTGTCAGTCCGCCCATCTCCCAGATAACTCCAGGGCTTCTTCCTGGAAAAATATAGAGAATCACGCCCGAAACCAGAAGCATGAAAAAAGAGAGGAAAAGCCCGAAGCTTGTAAATACTCGCCAACTGAATGATTTTTTCATAATGCACCGCTTTGAAATCTGTTAATGATGATCTGTCATAACCTCTGACGCTTATTCTTTCGATTTCCTGCGGTTCAAGTTATCTATAGCCTATCCACAAGAGTAATCAGGAGGGCGGTACAACGTGAAATCCTGCCCCGCTCTGTTCCCTGTTATTGGCCCCATAACGTCGACAATGGAGCTGCCCATAAGCCATCACCCAGTGGCATGGTTTCTGTGCCATCATAAAGCAAAATACCCATTTTGAAAAGGTCGCCAGCAACACTTGCCAGCTTTTGCAGACCGCGTAAGTCACCAGCATTGACGGTGGCAGAGGCTTTTACCTCAACGCCAATCACTTGGCCGGAAGCGTTTTCAATTACCACATCCACTTCAAGCATATCAAGGTCGCGGTAGTAGAGCAGTTCATAGTCGCCCTCCGCCGTAGAGCTGTGCTTGAGCAGTTCACCATAGACAAAGGTTTCCAAAATTTTGCCAAACCGGCTTCGATCATGCTGCGCTTCGGCTGTGCTATAATCAAGCAGTGTGGTCAGCAAACCGGCATCAATAAACTGCAACTTTGGGGTTTTGACAATATAAATCAGGATAGTATGGAAAAGAGCAAATAACAACTTGTGTTTCGAAAATCTGTTAATTGATTAAAAAATAATATGCTATGAGTCAGCGTGATTACATGAGAAGGCTATTTCAAGAGTACGGAGATAATGAAGATGTACTCATATCAAACTATGCTGAGGGAGAGAAAAGAGGAGTTGTGTCAAGAGGCAGTAATATGTACGAACTGAGCCCAGAGGAGTATGCTCAAGCGTTGTACAATGATGGTATTCGTAAAGGATGGATAGTTCAGATTCCGGTAAAAAAATAATTTTAACAGATAAATATTGATCCTCGTAATACAATGCACACAGGTAGGATCAAGGATATTTTTATCAGTTATGCCCGAAAGGATCTTGCCAGGGTTGAACCCATTGTGACGGCGCTTGAACTGCATGGGTGGCGGCCAATTATCGACAAGAGAGCGTTTTTGCCGTGCAGTTCATTCAGGCTTTACTCTTGAGCAAGAGGGCAGTTACCAAAATTGTGGCGAACGGCAGCAAGCGGAGCGCTGCTGTGCACCACAATTTGGCGGTAACCACCGACAACAGAAAATGCCGCCCTGATGGCGGTCGGTTAATGCGTTAGTTTGACGCGCTCTTTTTTTTCGCTCTCCAGGGTTTGAAGATGGAGATAAACACCGTGACCATCAATATGAGCACTTGAAGAGTCCCGAAAAAGAGGTTCATCTTCTGGTTGTAGAGGTAGGCGTAGTCACCCAGAGATGCCATGCCGAGTTTTCCGGAAATGTCCATCATCGTGGCTTCCCAGGGGCCAAGAAAAAAGGTGCCAAAGATAATGGCGGAGAGCGTCACAATCCACTTGACGGTCAGCCAGGTGTGTTTGAAAAACCCCCAGTTACTGAACAGTGAGTAGGCGAGCCCGGTAAGCAGGCATCCGATGGCGCCGGGAACAACGACAATCGACATGTCAACATGATGCAGGCTCTGGTTTATTCCGTATAAGACGCGGCCATCAGTAGTGCCGGCTTTCAAAAAATAGAGCGATATCAGCGACACGGCGCCCCCGATCCAGCAGGAAACCGCAAGAAGATGAAACCCTTTCAGCCATTGCAACCCTTTCGCTTTCAGTTTTGGCATCGGTGTACCTCCGTTCTGTTTTTGAGCCTTTGCTGCAAGATAGAAAAAATGGATGAGCCAAGCACTTTGGTATTGTTCTGTGTGGTTATTGGCGGGTCAGTCGAGAGGCATTGAGGGTCATCAAACAGGGTGGCATTTCAGTTAGCTGCACCGGCAACAAGTTCGGCTGCGTGATGGAGCGATGAGGAAGAGATATTATTGCCGCTGATGAGTTGGGCGATGGCTTGCAGGCGGCTTTCGTGGTCAAGAATGGTCACCTCCGTCACGGTTCTTTCATCCTGAACGGATTTTTGTACCTGGAGATGCAGATCGGCCATTGCTGCGATTTGCGGCAGGTGGGTGATGGCGATAATCTGGTGCAGGCGAGAGAGGCTTTTGAGGCTTTTTCCGACGGCCTCTGCAACCCTGCCGCTGATGCCGGTGTCGATCTCATCAAAAATGAGGATCGGCAGTTTCGCCGATTCAGCCAGTGCGCTTTTCATGGCGAGCATTACTCTTGAAATTTCGCCACCTGACGCCACTTTGACGAGAGGTTTTGGTTTTTCTCCAGGGTTGGCGGAAATCAGAAACTCGATCCGGTCGCAGCCGTTCGGCAAGGCGGCGAACGATTTTCCTTCCATGCAGATATCTCCGTCACTCACCGCTTCACGGCTCATGCTGACGATGAAGGTGGCGTTCGGTATGCCGAGAAGAGCAAGGTGGCCCTGAATGACCAGCTCAAGGCGGCGTGCGGCCACCTGGCGCTTGCTGGAAAGCTCTGCGGCATGGAGTGAGAGCTCCGTTTTCTGCGAGGTTATGTTCTGCTCCATGCGCTCAACCTCCTCTTCAAGATTCTCTTCAAGGGCAACTCTTGATTCAAGCTCGTTGCACAAGGCAATCAGTTCCGGCAGCGATCGGCCATATTTTTTTGCCATGCGCTGGAGCAGAAGTTGGCGTTCACGCAGTGAGTCGAGCCTGACGGGGTTGAAGTCAATATCAGCCGAATAGCTTCGGCTGAAGCGGGCAAGTTCATCAACAATGTTTTTAGCGGTTCGAGTCTCCTCAAGGTGCATGGCAAACCGTTTGTCAATACCGGCAAGCTTTTCGAGGGTATGGAGTGCCGTGCTGATTGAGGAGTAAACCGAGTGCTCGCTGTTATAGAGCAGATCGTTGAGTGCGGTGCTGAGGGTAAAAAGGGTTTCAGCGTTTTCAAGCAGTGTTATCTCGGTTTCGTTCGATTCCTCTTCGTCGCTTTTTAGGTCAAGGGCGCTGAGTTCGTTAAGCTGAAAATCGAGGATCTCTTTTTTGTTGCGGATTTCAGCGGCCTCTTTTTTCAACTGGTTCAACTGCTGCTGAAGATTCTGAAGCTTTGAGCGGGAAACCCTGTAGGCGTTCACTTCCGGGTTGGTTCCGCCATACTCGTCAAGCAGGGTTTCGTGGGTGTCGGCACGCAGCAGCAACTGGTGTTCGTGTTGGCCGTGCAGGTCAATCAGCAACTCTCCAACCTGTTTGAGAAGCGCGGCAGTGCAGGGGGTGTCGTTGATGAAGCAGCGCGATTGACCGCTTGAGGAGAGTTCCCTTCGGATAATGAGTTCCGGTACCGGTTCAATATTCGCCGCAGAGAGCAGGGTGTCGATTTTTTCAGTGTCGACATGGTTCAGCACCGCTTCGATAACAGCCTTGTTTGTGCCTGACCGAACCAGATCGCTGCTTGCCCGTTCACCCAGCACAAGACTCAGTGCCCCGACAAGAATCGATTTGCCTGCGCCGGTCTCTCCGGTGATGATGGTCAATTGAGGGCTGAACTCAACCGTGAGCTCCTGAATCAGAGCAAAATTTTTGATGTAGAGGCTGTAAAGCATGGCCGGGTATCGCACACTTTAACTTTGCGTTGAAGAGGGAGACTTCTCCTTTTTTGGTGTTTCATCTGCTGCCGATTTAAACTCCTCCTCCATCTCACTCTGTGCTTTTTTGAACTCCTTCATTCCCTTTCCAAGACCTCTTGCAAGCTCCGGGAGTTTTTTTGCGCCGAACAACAGAAGAATGATCAGCAGAATAAGGATAAGTTCCTGTCCACCTAATCCAAACATCGGGATTCCTCCACGGAATTTACATTCATAAAACCAGTCGCTTCTGCCGAATATATAAGCAATATGCATTCCGAAACCAATTTTTTTCAATCTAACCGGGCTCTCTCTCGGTCAATAGCGGGCGAGGATGGTTTCACCAGCGCGGGTTCTCTGACCGGGCTCAACCAGTACGGTCGCTGACGGGGGCAGGATAAGGTCAACCCTTGAACCGAATTTGATCATGCCGAACCGTTTTCCGATGGTGACGTTTTCACCCTTTTGCAGTTGACAGACAATTCTTCTTGCCAGAAAACCCGATACCTGATTGAAGCGCACCTCTAGCTCCCCGTTGTTGATGGCGATCTCCATTTTTTCATTGCTCTCCATGCTCCTTGGGTCAAAGGCCATGAGGAACTGACCGGTGCGGTAGCGCAGGTGAGTCACTTTGCCGCTGAGCGGTATGCGGTTGACGTGAACGTTAAAGGGTGACATGAAGATACTGAGCAGCGTTGAGGATTTGCCGGAACTGTTTTCGGCCTGTTTTTCGATAAGCACTATTTTGCCGTCAGCCGGTGCCAGAATGATTCTCTTTTCATCGGGTGCCGTTCGTTTCGGGTCGCGGAAAAAATAGAGGGTGAAGAGGAGCAGGGAGGCGGCCAGGAGGAGCAGCGATATTTCGGCTCCGAAAGGAAAAATCATTGCAGCCGCACTGATGCCCATGCAGAGAAGAAGCACTTTTATCATGGTGCTGTAGCCGTAGGAAGTAAACATCTTATTTTCTCTCTTGCCGGTTATTTTATGATAAGCTCACATATGATAATTATTTATCTTTAACTTAAAATAAAGCTTGTCGTTTTTTTGCGCTTTATTTGGCAATTCCCGGGATGACAAACTCTTTTTAGAGGTTATTCAGGTTATAACAAGAGCTTCGGAGGGTGAGGAAGAGCGGGTTTTTGGCGGTGAAACGGGATTACGCAGGGTGAAACGGGTGAATGCATTAGAAAAAAAGTTTCTTCGTCAGCTCCGTTCAAGGCGGCTGGTTGATGAGGGGGAGGATGTTCTTGTTGCTCTTTCCGGAGGGCCGGATTCTATGGCTATGCTCTCGCTCTTTTGTGCAACACGGCCTCTTCTGCACATCGGGCTTGCGGTGGCTCATTGCAACTTTCAGCTCCGTGGCGAAGAGAGTGAGCGGGATGAACGGTTTGTGCGCGATCACTGCCAGTTGCTTGGTCTGGAGTGCTTTGTGGAGCGTTTTTGTACCTTGCGTGTTGCCGGTGAGTGGAAAAAATCGGTGGAGGAGACGGCACGGATATTGCGCTATACGTTTTTTGAGCAGGTGATGGCCAAAAAAGGATTCACAAAAATCGCTACCGGTCACCATGTCAACGATAATGCCGAGACCATTCTCTTCAATCTCTTCAGGGGGGTCTCCATACCCGGACTGAGGGGAATCAGGGCGCGCAACGGTAAAATTATCCGCCCCATGCTGCTGTTTCATAAAGCGGATATTGTTGCCTACCTCGATGAGAAGGGAATTGCGAGCCGGAGTGATTTGAGCAATTTTGCCTGTGACTATGACCGCAATTTTATCCGAAACCGGGTTATTCCGTTGATTGAGGAGCGGTTTGCCCATAAATTGATGCCATCACTCCAAAGAGTGTCGGAGCAGGCCGGGGAGCTCGAAGAGTTTCTTGAGCTCTATTTTGAAAATCTTTGTGAACGGGAGCCCGGGCTCTCTCTTGTTGACGGGCAGCTTGATGTCGAAGCGCTGAAGCGGGTTACGGCTTTTGAGCAGAAAGAGCTTTTCAAGCGGGCGTTACGTGATATGGATGCGCCGGTAGACGCTCAAACGCTTCAAAAGCTGGTCGATCTTCTTGGCACCAGACCAGGCAAAATGGTGATGGCTGGTGGCCAGTTGCGTGTGCTCTGGAAGAAGGGGAGACTCATTTTTCTGCGTGACTGAGAGGCGCACGAAGCCTGGTCGTACAACTCTGCAGGAACCTGCAACGGTCTCCTATTTTTTTTGTTTTGCCGCCTGAAAAAACTCGATGGGAATGTCGGCATGAATAATCACCGATTCAAGATTTTGCTGGATCCCGATTTTTTTCAGCAGTTGCCGTGCCGGTTCGCTTGTTCTTGTTCCGGAGAGTTCTGAAAGCCTGACAGCACCCCAGAGAAATGTTGAGGCAAACCAGGCGGCCTTGGGGCTGTTATAGACCCATTCACTTTGGGCCTTGATTCCGTCGTTGAATTTTACGGAGAGTGCAAGGTTTTTGATGCGGTTGAGGTTTCCGAGAGACTTCATGTCGCGGTTTGCCGAGGTGAGGCTTTGCAGCGCACCGGTGGTCCATGCGGCGGAGGGAAGGGCAAACCAGAGGTGCGATTTGTAGACGGTCTTGTTGATAAGTTGAGCGGTGAGCGAATCTCTCTGATAAAAACTGCCGGTAGGGAGAAGGAACCCTTCAAGCAATTTTTTGTTGTTTGTCACGGCAATCTGCCTTGCTCCGAGCGGGCAGAGCCAGAGTGTGCTGTCGAGTGCGTAGCATTGGTGGCCGCCGATTTGCTCAACCGTTGTGCTGCGGGTTCTGAGAAATGATTCCGGTATTTTTTTTGAGAAAGAGCTTCCCCAGGCGACGGCCAGAAAGTTCTGCTCTTTGTAGCCGTGGCGCTTGAAACTGATCAGCAGGGTGTCAATGTCCTGAGAGGGGTTGATTTTTGCCCCCTTCATGAGGGAGGCGAGCCGCTCTTGAGGCTTGAAGAGCGGTGCTTGCTTCAGTGAGTCAGGAATGATCTCTTTCCAAAGCCGGCTCTCACGGATATCCTTAAGGCCCACGTAGATCACGGCATCAGATTTTCCCGGAATGCGGTCGATAATTGTTCGAAGCCCACGGCTTAACGGTTCAGGCTGAAGCCGGGGTTTAGGCCAGTTGATCCAGAGGACGACCGAGAGAAAACATACCGTACCGATAACGCTCATAGAGAGCAGGAGACCGGCCCCTTTTTTCAGGGAGCGTTTTGCGGATATCGGGGCTGTTGCTTCTGGCAGGGCGTTCTGCGGCATAAGGTCAACTGGTTATGATTTTTTTTTAATGGCCTCACGGGCCAGTGTGTCGCAGCGGTTGTTCCAGGGGTTGTCGCTGTGGCCCTTTACCTTGTGGAAGGTTATGGTATGCAATGTAAGCAACTTCAGGATTTTTTGCCAGAGGTCGATATTCTCGACACTTTTTTTCGCCGCAGTCTTCCAGTTGTTTTTTGTCCAGCGTTTCAGCCACCCTTCGTTAATGGCGTTGACGAGGTAACTTGAGTCGCTGTACAGATCGACCTTGCAGGGTTCCTTGAGTGCCTGGAGTGCCTCAATTGCCGCACTGAGCTCCATGCGGTTATTGGTCGTAGCCGGTGAGTAGCCCGATATTTCACGGACTGAAGGGCCATACATCAAAAGCGCGCCCCATCCGCCTGGACCGGGATTGCCGCTGCATGCGCCGTCGGTGTAAATGATGATCTTTTTTTCCATCGTCCAAAAAAAACAAAAAAAAGCTCAACCGGTGTATGGTTGAGCCTTTGCCAAAAAGTAAAAAATATGTTCTTCTGCGGGCCTTGCCGGAAGCTTACTTCAGCAGTTTTGCGAGCGCGGCTGTTCCGGTTTTAGCAATAATTTTCATCGCTTTTGCAGAAAGCTTGACCTTTACAAACCGCTTTTCCTCCTCGATCCAGATTCTTTTGGTATGAAGATTTGGCTCAAAACGGGTGCGGACGTGGTTGTTCGCATGGGATACCGTATTGCCGTATATGGGTCTTTTACCGGTCAGTAAACAAACTTTAGACATGGTGCAATCAATTGGTGTTAAAAAAACGAACAGCAATATAACAATAGTTTTATAAACTCGAAACGTATTGTTTCAGGGTCGGATGCCGACAGCGCAGACCATCATGGAGAGCACATAGAGCAGGGTACCGAAAGCATTGTACCAGACCGCTTTTTCCCTCGGATTTGCTATCAGAATCTTCTGCATGGGCAATTGGGCGATGAGCAGTATCAGAGCAATGAGCGTGGTCGTTATGGAGCCTTTAACAATCAGTATGGAGATGGCCGAGAGTTGTGCAACATCCATGATGATAGAGGCAAGAATGGCGGCTCTCTTCTCTCCAAGCTGCACAGGGATAGAGGCAACTTTGCGAATGGTATCGCCAACGACCGATTTGAAGTCGTTCAGCGTCATGATTCCATGCGCTCCAAGTGAAAAAATAATGGCAAGCGCGATGGTTTCGCCCGAAGGAACTCCCTGGGTAATGGCAAAACTGCCGGTCAGCCAGGCGACGCCTTCGTAGGCAAGTCCAACAATGAGGTTGCCGAACCAGCCGTTTCTCTTGGCTCTTATCGGGGGGCCGGAATAGGCGTGTGACATGAGCACCCCGACAAAAGCAATGACGACCACGTATGGGTGAATGGAGAGCGCGACAAGAAATCCGGTAACAATAAGGGCGAAGGTAATCAGCCAACTGGCCGATTTTGAGATTTTTCCGGCCGGAATAGGACGCTCGGGCTCATTGATGGCATCAACCTCCCGGTCAAAGTAGTCGTTCATGGTCTGCGACATGGCGCACATGAGCGGCCCGGCAAGAAGGACGCCTCGCAGGAGAATCGACCAGTTATCGGCAATATTTTCACCAGTCGACACCACACCACAGGCAAAGGCCCACATGGGCGGAAACCAGGTCACCGGTTTCATGAGCGGCAAAATGGCTGAGGGCTCGATCCTGAAGCCGGGCTTGTTAACATTCTCAAGCGCCAGTTCAATGATTTTCCGTCTCGAATTGCTCACTCCCGACTGGAGAAGCTTTTCTGCTATGCCTTGGGGCTTTTCAGGGTGTGGAGTGTCGCGTCCTTTCATGGGCATAATGGTTCTCGCTACAGCTTAAAAACATGGCAGACAGTATACAAGTTTTTTGGCTAAAATGGTAAGGATTTAGTTGATGGCAGGCCGGTACTGCCGTGAGAGTTCAGCGTTGATTTTCAGAATCTTATGCCATTTTTTCTCAGACTGACCGCTTTCGAGCGCCTCTCTTGCTACAATAAAGCCGTCATTGATGGTGGCCGTTTTTCCGGAGACGTGACAGGCCATGGCGGTGGTAAAGAGCGCTGCATTGATGTGTGCTGTCGGAGCGCTGCCGTCAAGGATCCGGCGGATAATGAGCGCGTTTTCATCCCGTTTCCCCCCCTGAATTTCCGCGAGGGCATGGCGCGTCAGGCCGAACTCTTCAGGATAAACCGTATATCTTTTGAAGCTTCCATTCTGTATTTCAATAATATGCGTCGGTCCGTTGAGACTCGGTTCGTCAAGTGCCGTCCCCTCTTCAGTCATGGCATGCACAATCATCGCATGGCGGGCTCCCGTCTGGAGCAGTACTTCGGCATAGAGCTCCATCAGCTCCCGGTTAAAAACTCCGACCAATTGCCGTTTTGCCCTTGCCGGATTGATCAGGGGACCGAGAATATTGAAGATGGTCCTGATGCCGAGTTCCCGGCGGACAGGGGCCACTCTTTTCATTGACGGGTGGTAGAGAGGAGCAAACAGAAAAGCAAAACCGGTCTGTTGAAACAGCTCTTTAGTTGCTTCAGGGGGAAGATCAATGGTAAAACCGAGTGCCTCAAGCACATCGGCACTGCCGCAACTGCTTGTTACCGAACGGTTTCCATGCTTGGCAATGCGCACTCCGGCACTGTTGGCAATGATTGATGCGGTCGTTGAAATATTGAAGGTACCGGCATGGTCTCCGCCAGTTCCACAGGTATCGACCGCATCATCATCCAGCTCAATGGTGCTCGCTTTGGCCATCAGGCTGTAGTAAGCGCCGGCAGCCTCCGCTGGGGAAACCCCTTTTTTCTGCTGAAGGGCAAGCAGTGCCGCAATAACTATATCTGAAAAAAGGCCATCCATAATGCTGTTCATGCAGAAGGTCATCTCTTCCTGTGAAAAATCGTCGCCTGCAAGCAGCTTTTGAAGCAATATTTTTTGTGGCATGAGAGCGGTTGGTTGGCAAATGGTTGCGAATTTTTGTAAATGTAAATAATAGCAAGAATTGATCTAAATGTACATAATAAAGTAGCATTGATTCTTCTCGCACTGGCCGCGAGGGTGCGAAGTCGGTAATTATTTTGAATCAACGTGTCTTGGAAAAAAACACACATGGAAAGTCAGCAGAGTACATTATACCGGAAAGAGGCCGTGCGGATGGTTTTAAGGAAAATGATGAGTCAGGCTCTTGATGCTCTTATTGTTACCGATCTTGCCGTTATCCGCTGGTTGACCGGTTTCAGCGGCTCAAGTGCCAGAGTGCTGATTACCAGAGAAAAATGCTGGCTTTTTACCGATTTTCGCTACAGGGAGCAGGCGGCACTGGAGGTGAGTGTGGCTGAAACAGTTATTGCCACTGACGGTTTTGCGGCTGAGCTTGGCTCAGGTCGCTATCCCCTTGGAGAACTGGTTGCATTGCAGTCCGATCATGTTACCTGGCATGAGGCAACCCGCCTGATCGAGCAGATTCTCGGCAAACAACGGGTGATTCCTGTCGACTCTTTTTTTGATGAGTTCAGGATGCTCAAAAATGAGATTGAGCTTGCAAAAATGCGTCGTGCGGTTGAAATCAGCGAACTGGTGCTTGAGGGGGTTCTTCCCATGATTTCCTCTGCAGTGACGGAACTCGATATTGCCGCAGAGATCAGCTACCAGCATAAGAAGCTTGGCGCCGAAAAAGACTCCTTCGACCCCATTGTGGCCGCTGGAGCGCGTTCCGCCATGCCTCATGCAACTCCCACAAATATCCGTTTCAGGTCAGGAGAGCTGATTGTGCTTGATATCGGGTGTGTTTATGACGGCTATGCTTCCGATCAAACTCGTACGGTTTCGCTTGGCCATGTTTCAGGCGAAGCCCGGAATGTTTACCGTATA
Source organism: uncultured Chlorobiaceae bacterium (assembly GCA_903824295.1). GTDB lineage: Bacteria > Bacteroidota > Chlorobiia > Chlorobiales > Chlorobiaceae > Chlorobium. The sequence continues at coordinate 30,389 of CAIJWE010000059.1, read as the reverse complement.
GTACAGGAGGCGCAGGCGCTTGGTGTTGCTTCGGCGCGGTGCGGGATGACGGCCAAAGAGCTTGACGGGGAGGTTCGCCACTTTATTGCCGGTCACGGTTACGGCGATGAGTTTGGCCATGGCCTCGGTCACGGTGTTGGTCTTCAGGTGCACGAAGAGCCGCGGATCAGCCCGAAAGGGGAACACACCTTGCAGGAGAATATGCTGTTTACCATTGAGCCGGGTATCTACCTGCCCGGGAAATTCGGAGTGCGCATTGAGGATACGGTAGTGATGGGGCTCAATGGAGCAACCTCTTTGCAGCACTTCAGCAAGGAGCTTATAGAGTTGTAACGCTATTCCCCGAAAAGTGTATGAGCGCTTATTGCATGGTTATTACCACAGCCCCCGACCGTGAGGTTGCCGAAAAGCTTGCGGAGGGTATTCTTGGCAACCGGCTTGCCGCTTGCGTTCAGATGGCTGAAATTCGCAGCTTTTATATCTGGGAAGGGAAGTTGCAGAAAGAGGGTGAAGTTGCCCTGTACATCAAGACCACAGAGGCCTGTTACGGCAATCTTGAAGCCCATATTAAGGAGCACCACCCCTACGACGTGCCGGAAATCATTAAACTCCCCATAACCGGCGGATTGGCGGGCTATCTTGATTGGATTGATTTGACTACCGGTACCTGTTGACTTTATTTTATGCCTTGCGCAGCAGTAACCCCTTGATTTCAGCCGTAAATGAGGCCATGACGAGGAGCGGGCTGGCGTTGCGTTCGATCGAGCGGATGGCCTCTTCGGTAATGGTCGATATCTGAAAGAAATCAGGATTGGGGAAGTTTTTTGCGAAACGGTCGATGGCGTCGCTGATGTCAGGGTTGTTCAGTTCCTGAAAGTCGGGATTGATCCGGCGGTGGTTTGCGTCCTGAAAGAAGAGGAGAAGAGCGGCGAGAAAGAGTACAAGGTCGCCACGAGAAAGGGTTTTGGCGTTCTGCTCGCATGAGGTGATCGCTTCGTGGAAGCGGCTGGGGGTGAGCACCTTGCGCAGGTATTCGAGTGCCTGGTTTCGCAGCACAATGGTCGCGGTTTCGGCTATGTTGCTGTCGCGGTTGTTGATGAACTCCCAGGCAAGCCGGAGATTTCCCCTCGAAAAATTGACAATAAAGCTCAGATCGGGTTCCTGGATCTCCGGACGGTTTTCGAGCAGCCAGAGTCGCAACTCCTGCGAGGTGACGCGTGAAAAGCGGACCGCCTGACATCGCGAACGGATGGTAGGGAGCAGCGCGTCCGGCCGTGATGTGACAAGAATGAAGAGGACGTGTGATGGCGGCTCTTCGAGCAGTTTGAGCAGTTTGTTTGCCGCCGATGGGTGCAGCCGTTCGGCCTGCGAAATAATGAAAATCTTTTTGCTCCCCTCACTCGGCATAAACATCGCTTTGTGCTGGAGCGCGACGACCTGTTCAGTCAGAATGCCCATGGAGCGCTCCATGGCAGGAGAGAAATAGGGGTTTTGTTTTTTTTGTTCGAGCAGTGCGTCGTAGCGCTCTTTTGCATCGGTAAAGCGCTTGTTCTCTTTTTTTGCAGACTCTCCCGGATCGAGCAGGGCCGATTCTACCGGAAAAATATACTCGACATTCGGGTGCATGAATGCCTGTATCTGTACGCAATCAGGGCATTTGCCGCATGAACCCTCCTCATTGCCGGTTGTCGAATTCTGGCAGTTGAGCAGCGAGGCGAGTTCAAAGGCTACCGACTCTTTTCCCGACCCGTCAGGGCCGGTGAAAAGGTAGGCATGGGCGAGGCGCCCTGTTGCCAGTGCTTGCTGCAGGACGCGGATCTGCTGCTTTTGACCGATAATGTTTTTCCAGCTCATGCGAGGCTTTTGGGTGCTCAGATAAAGGTTAGCCAGTTGTACGGATCTTCGCCACTGTGGACAATTTTAAGATATGCCTCCTGCAGCACTTCAGTAATCGGGCCCCGTTTTTCATTGCCGATCGGATATTTGTCGATGCTTCTGACCGGAGTGATTTCCGCCGCAGTGCCGGTCAGGAATACCTCGTCAGCAATATAGAGTGCTTCGCGTGGAATCAGTGTTTCGCGGACTTCGTAACCCAGCTCTTTTGCGATGTGCATGATGGCGTAGCGGGTAAAGCCTGGCAGTATTGACTGGCCCGACATCGGGGTGTAGATAATGCCGTCGCGGATGACAAAAATATTTTCGCCGCTTCCTTCTGAAACATAACCGTTGACATCGAGAGCAAGCCCTTCGGCGTAGTCGTCCATCAAGGCTTCCATTTTGATGAGCTGCGAGTTCAGATAGTTACCTCCGGCTTTTGCCCATGCAGGAAGGGTGTTCGGGGCCGGACGGGTCCAGGAGGAGACGCGGACGTCAACGCCGGTTTCAAGCACATCTTCGCCAAGGTAGGTGCCCCACTCCCAGGTAGCAATGGCAACCTCGATTGATGCACGGTGCGGGTTGACTCCCAAAGCTCCCTGTCCGCGGTAAACCAGCGGGCGGATGTAGCACGATTTGAAACTGTTGGCCTGAATGGTGGCGATGATGGCCTCTTTCAGCTCTTTTTCGGAGTATGGAATTTCAATACGGTATATTTTTGATGAGTCCCTGAGGCGTCTGATATGCTCATCAAGAAAGAGCACAGCCGACCCTTTCTGGGTTTCATAGCAGCGGATTCCTTCAAAGAGAGATGATCCGTAGTGGACAACATGTGACAGAATGTGGATTTTTGCGTCAATCCAGTCAATCAGTTCGCCGTTCATCCAGATTTTGGCAGACTTGTTCATGATGCAGGTGTTGGGTGTTAATGGTATTTGCAGGAGTAAACCTCAAGATATAAAAACCCCGCTTTCTGTTGCGGGGTTTTTTATTCTTCGGACGAGTGAGGTTGTCAGTAGATTCTTTCGTAAACGCCTTCGACTTCACGCAGAATCGGGTCATAGGCGACGGGTTTGCGTCCAAAGCAGATGCCGAGTGACTCGTACATGGCGACGTGGTCCAAATCGACATGGCGCTGAACAATCGCTTTGCTTGATTCAATAAACTCTACCTTGCGTCCCTTGACCTTGGATATAGTGACGCCGGTTTTTCCGTCGAGCAGGAGCAAAACGGCTGCTGCACCGGCTTCAAAGCCGAAGTTAATGTCGTAGGCTGAAGAGTTTCCGGAACGGACCAGGTGACCAGGATGAATTTCACGGACCTCCGGAATTTCATAGACACCCTCAACAAACATGCCGGTCTCTTTCATGAAAATCGGCATGGCCGGATCGGCTTTCATTCTTTTCTGGATCTGCTGGCAGGTGAATTTTCCAGCACCGGCAAGTTTTTTGTGACCAAAGGCGTCAATGCCCGCCGATTCATCAACAATATCGGTGCCGTCGGCATTTTTCAGCCCTTCAGCAACAACAATGGTATAGGTGCCGCTGTGGACGTCGCTCTCCCTGATCCTGCGGGTAAAGCGCTCTGCAAGGTGCTCGTAAACAACATCCCAGTCTGCCGGAATTTCGGGTATGAGAATACAGTCCGCTTCAGCCGCAACGCCGCTGCGGAAGGCTGTATGGCCAGCATAGCGGCCGAATACTTCGGTGACCAGAACCCTGTTATGGGTTTTGCCTGTTGTTTTCAGGTCGTGCACAAACTGTGCAATGCGGTTGATGGTAGAGTCGCCGCCGACAGAATAGGTCTGCAAGTCGAGATCCATGGTTTTTGGCGCGTGAATGCACTGAATTCCTTGCTGGTTCAAATCGACCATGACGCTGCCCGAATCGTCGCCTCCGCTGATAATGAGTGCATCAATGCCGAATTTTTTCATGCCGGCCTTGATGCGGTTGTACTTGTCAGGATTGCTTATCGCTTTGATTTTAACTCTCGAATGGCCCGCTTCTGATCCGGCAAAACTTGCGTCAAAGCGGTCGAGCCGAAGCTGGTCGAGCCGGACAATCGACTCCTGATCGACAAGGTTGTATAAACCTGCGTAGCCGTTGGGGATAATAAAGAGTTCAAGCTCTTTTGAGAGAGCCATCATTGCCGCACCTTTCAGCACAGCATTAAGCCCGCCGCAATCCCCGCCGCTGGTAAGGATACCAATTTTTTTCACAGTTATGTTCTCCTGTTTCGATGTCAAGGTTAGTATTTAATGATCTAATTTCTTTATTTGTCAGGGAAAAATCTCCCCTGCGTCTGGCAGTCAAGATAGATTTTTTGTGTGATTTTTCAACGATAAGTCTCAAAATTTAATAACGGCCCTTCCGCTCCGAAGATGACTGAACAACGGATTTTTTTATGAACTACAGAGATCAGGCTCGTATCGCTTTTGTGCATCTGAAGGAGAGAAAACGCCAGACGCTCCTTACCGCACTTGGTGTGGCAGTCGGTTCGGCCATGCTGGTGACAACCATCGCTGTTTCCCGGGGTTCATCATCAAATGTTATTGCAAAGGTGATCGACACCGCTCCCCATGTGGTCATCAGTGCAGAACGGGTTGTGCCGCAGGTGCCCGAGAACATTATAGGGCAGCAAGGCAGCATGGTTTCGATGGTGACGAGAAATATCAATCAGAATGACCAGGATGTGATCAAGAACTATGCTGAAGTTGTGGAGAGTATCCGGCCTGTTGAGGAGCTCCGGAGTATTTCACCCTTTGTGCTCAGCAAGGTTCTTGCACGTAATAAAACACGCTTTACACCCTGTATTGTCCGAGGCGTAGTTCCTCACCTTGAAGCTGAGATTGCTGGCCTGAAAAAGAATCTTCTTGAGCATGGAGCCCTCGACGAGTTGGCCTCTACGCCGAATGGTGTGCTTGTCGGGGACCTACTGGCAAAAAAACTCAATGTCCATTACCGCGACAGGATTGTGCTGGTGACAAAAAACAGCGAAGAGTTTCCTGTAACGATTGTTGGGCGTTTCAGCAGCGGTTTTAATGCCAAGGATGAGCGCGAGGCTTATGTCAACCTCTCTTTTGCCCAGAGGATGGAGGGTGTCGCCTCCAATTCGGTGAGTGGCATCGGCCTGAGAACGGCGCATGTTGAGCGTGCCCAGCAGACATCCGACAGGGTGGAGGCACTCAGTGGCTATAAAAGTGAGAGCTGGGATGAAACCAACCGTAACGTCATTGAGTTTTATAACCGAAACGCACTCATTACACTGGTTCTTGTCGGGTTTGTTTTTATTGTGGCGGGTCTCGGCGTTTCATCCGTCATGACGACGGTCATTCTGCAGAAAGTCAAGGATATAGCCATTATGCGCTCCATGGGGATGCCGGGAAAAAACATTACCCGTATTTTCATGCTTGAAGGGTTTATGATTGGCCTTCTCGGCGTGCTGATTGGCAGCCCTGTCGGCCATTTTATCTGCCAGTTTGTGGCCTCAATCCGTTTTGAGGCAACGACGGCAGGGGTACTGAAAAGTGACCGGATCAATGTTATTGAAATGGCCGATGCTCATCTGATCGTCATTGTTTTCGGTATCCTCATTGCCGTACTCTCTTCGTGGAACCCGGCAAGAAAGGCGACACGCTATGTACCGGTTACCATCCTGAGAGGTGAAGTCGGGGCTTAGCTTTGCCGAATGATGCAGACCGCATGTGCGGCAGCGCCCTCAACACGACCGATGTAGCCAAGTTTTTCGTTGGTGGTTGCCTTGACTGAGATTGCTCCGATTTCAACGTCGAGACAGCGTGCAATATTTTTGCGCATTTCAGTAATGTAGGGGGCAATTTTAGGCTCTTCAAGAAGCAGCATCGTATCAATGTTCACGATCTGGTAGCCATGCTTTTCGAGCAGCTTTCTGACATGCCGGAGCAGAATCATGCTGTCGATATCCTTGAACTCCTGGCTGGTGTTGGGGAAGTGCAACCCGATATCTCCCAGGGCTGCTGCACCAAGAAGAGCGTCGCTGACGGCGTGAAGCAAAACGTCGGCATCACTGTGGCCGTCGAGACCATGGTGTCCGGGGATATGAACGCCACCGATTACCAGTTTCCGCCCCTCTGCAAAAGGGTGTACATCAATACCAATTCCAATACGCATGGTTCTTCGTGGGTTTAAGGGTTAATCGGTGATCAGAGTTCCGGTATACTCCCTGAGGGGAACTGCACCCGGAGCTGAAAAGTGCTCTTCAATGGCGGTGGCCACCTTTTCGCCGATATCGGGATAGACAAAGTTCATCGTACCGATCTGTATGGCGCTTGAGCCAGCAAGGAAGAACTCCATGGCATCCTCAAAGCACGCAATGCCTCCCATACCGACAATGGGAATGGCAACGGCATTGTACACCTCCCAAACTTTTGCCAGGGCTATCGGCTTTATTGCCGGACCGGAAAGCCCTCCTGTAATGTTTTTCAAGAGAGGCCTGCGGGTTTTATAATTGATGGCCATGCCGACCACGGTGTTGATGAGTGAGAGAGAGTCGGCGCCAGCCTCCTGGGCAGCAAGAGCGATTGAGCTGATGGAGGTGACGTTCGGAGTCAGCTTGATCATGAGATGGCGTTTGGTGACCTGGCGCAGCTCCGAAACAATTTCAAAGGTTGCTTCCCGGCTTACCCCCATAATCATGCACTCACCCTTGACGTTCGGGCAGGAGAGGTTGATCTCGTAGGCGCTGAGCCCCTCGACTTGGTCAAGCTGTGCAACAACGGCACAGTACTCGTCGATTGAGCGTCCTGCAATGTTGACGATGACCGACGTATCGAGCTGGCAAAGAAAAGGTGCTTTTTCAGTAATGAACCGCTCTACTCCCACATTGGCCAGTCCGATCGCATTGATCATGCCTGATGGCGTTTCTGCAATGCGCCGGGGAAGATTGCCCGCTCTTGGTTCGAGGGAGATGGCCTTGGTGACGATGCCGCCTATTTTGGAAAGATCACAGAGTTGACTCAGCTCTTCACCGTACGAGACGGTGCCCGATGCAAGGAGTACCGGTGATTTTAATTCAAGACCCCGCCCGAGAGAGAGTGCAGCAAAGGGTGGAGTGTCGGGGATGTTGTTGTGACTCATGGTGTCGCTTGAGAGGGGATGAAATCAAATCTACTCCTGATTGGCATTTTGAGCCAATCAGGAATAAAAAAGAGATGCAGAACCGGCCTTTATTCCGCTTTTCTGTTCAGATAGTATTTGGTTGCATAGTCACGAACCATCCTGTGAGTGTTGTATTCCGGTGCAATAGTTGCAATGGCGTTCCGGATTTTTTTGATCCACTGTACGGGAATGTTCTCTTCGTTGCGCTCGTAAAATGCTGGTATGATCTGGTTTTCCAGTGTACTGTACATTTTTTCCGCATCAAAGCTGTCCTGCTCCTCATAATTTTCAAAACATTCCCCGTTGGCGATGGAAAAACCGTTTTCGCCATTGTACGCTTCAGGCCACCAGCCATCGAGAACACTGAAATTCAGTCCGCCATGCAGTACGGTTTTTTCGCCTGATGTACCGCTCGCCTCCATTGGCCTGACCGGGGTGTTCAGCCAGACATCAACACCCGAAACCATCCGTTTTGCAACACCGAGGTTGTAATTTTCAAGAAAAATAACTTTACCGCTGAACTCTGACCGGCGGGAGTGCTGGACAATCTGGCGGATATAGTCTTTGCCTGCATCGTCATGCGGATGCGCTTTTCCGGCAAAAACGATCTGCAGCGGTCTTGTTTCGTTATTGATAATTCTGTTCAAACGCTCAAGATCCCTGAAAATAAGCGGTGCGCGCTTGTAGGTAGCAAAACGTCTTGCGAAGCCTATGGTCAGCACGTCGGGAGAGAAGGTGTTTTTTGCCGATTTTGACGTGTCGTACTCGCTTTGACACGAATTGAGATGCTGGTGAAAAAGCTGGTTGGCCAGATAGCGGTCGATAAAGTCGATAAGGTTTCGTTTCAGGATATAGCGGAGCGCCCAGAGCTCGCTGTCGGTCACTTTTGCCAGAACCGCTTCAGCGGTTTCGCGTGAGAGCGACATCTCGTCAACACTGACACCGAATTTGTTCCAGAACAGGGCAGTCTGGCCACAGGTCCAACTGCTGGCATGCACACCGTTGGTGATGTGACCGATAGGCACCTCATCAACACTTTTGCCAGTGTAAAGGTGCTGCCACATGACGCGTGAGACCTCTCCGTGGAGTTTTGATACACCGTTTGCCGTGCGTGAGAGGTTCAGTGCAAGCACTGTCATGGTGAAGAGGCCGTAGATATTGTTCTTGTCTTCAGAGCCAAGCCGCATCAGGTCATCGAAGTCCATCCCGATCGTTGAAATGTACTTATTGAAGGTGTAGTGCATCATCTCTCTCGAGAAGCGGTCATGACCTGCAGGAACCGGAGTGTGTGTCGTGAAGACGCAGCGTGAGCGGACATTTGCCATCGCTTCTGTTTCGGTTGCTCCGTTGGCAAGCTCCCTGGCAAGAAGTTCAAGTGTCAGAAAAGCTGAGTGGCCTTCGTTCATGTGATAGACCGTTGGCTTTTCGCCAAGTTTTTCAAGGAGTTTTACCCCGCCGATACCGAGGAGAATCTCCTGATTGATACGCATATTCTGGTCGCCGCCGTAGACCCTGCAACAGATGTCGCGGTAGTGGGATTCATTGAGCCCAATATTGGTGTCGAGCAGATAAAGGGTAGCACGACCTACCTTGAGGCGCCAGGCCTGTGCAAAAACTTCACTTTGTGCTATATTGACCGAAATAATCAGCTCTTTACCATCCTCATCGGTCACTTTTTCAATGGGAAGGCTCTCAGGGTACTGCAATGGATAGTTTTCCGTCTGCCATCCATCCTGATTGAGATACTGGCGGAAGTAGCCCTCTTTGTAAAACAGGGTAACGCCTATAAAATTAATGCCAAGGTCACTGGCCGATTTCAGGTGATCTCCGGCAAGAACACCGAGTCCGCCGGAATAAATTCTTACACTTTCATGAATACCGAACTCCGCACTGAAATAGGCAACAGGGTTTTCGACCAGTTCAGGCGCGTTTATTGTCGCCCAGGTCTCTTTTGCGTTCAGGTAGTCGGTGAAGCGTGAATAGACCGACTCTATTTTTTTTCCGTATTCGAGCTCGCATCGGGCGGTCAGCTCATCATTGGAGATATGCTGCAAGAGTTCGACCGGATTGTGATTGTTTCTTTCCCAGAGGAGAGGGGAGAGCTCTTCGAAAAGCTGTTTTGCTTCAGTATCCCATGACCACCAGAGATTTCTTGACAGTTCCTTCAGGGATGTTATTTTATTTTGCATAATTGATCAGAACAGGTATTTGCTTTGGATCAGCAGGTTGAAAGAAAGGCAGTAATCTCAATGCTCTCTGTGGCAGGTTGGTTAATGCCAAGTTGAAAATGTACTGGCCAATTTACTGTTTTAGAATTAAAAACCGCAAGCCTAATAAAAATTGATTACAGAGAGTATAAAAATAGCGCATCTATCAGATCTGCATTTTTCTGGTAGACAGGACCGCCGTCAGCTTGATGATTTTGACCGACTGCTTGCCCATTTCAACACGGCAGGGTTCGATCATCTCGTTATTTCAGGGGATCTGAGCAATAATGCTGATGCGGCGGACTGGCGTATTGTTCGCGAAAAGCTTGAAAATCATGGTCTCTATCACTGGGAAAAGACGACTGTTATTGTCGGTAACCACGATCTGATCAATCTTGAAGAGGAGATGCGCTTTTATAATGCACTGAACCCTCTTCAGTCGATCAGGAAAAAGGCTTTTGAGCGCAAGCTGTCAGAGTTTTGCCTGTTTTTTCAGGAGCTGATAACCGGCGATGAGCACGGAAGTGCGGCATTTCCCTTTGTCAAGATTATAAACTACCATTCGGTGAAAATCGCTTTTGTCGCACTCAATTCGGTCTATCCCTGGTTTCCTGCCGATAATCCGTTGGGTGCCAGAGGCGTTATTCATCCCGGACAATTGCTTGCACTGGGTCGTGAAAGTGTGCTTGCCTCATTGAAAGGGTGTTTCGTCATCGGGCTTTGCCATCACGCTTACAGGGTCTATGGAACAGACTCACTGATCGACCAGGCTTTCGACTGGACCATGGAGCTGAAAAATCGCGAAGAGTTCCTCTCCCTCATGAAGGCTCTTGATGCAAAAGTGGTGCTGCACGGTCATTTTCACCGGTTTCAGTTTTACACAGCTCAGGGAATAACCTTTATCAACGGAGGCAGTTTCCGCTACACTCCGCAGCGCTACAGTGAATTGCTGATTGACGGGCAGGGAAACTTTGACCAGAAGTTTGTCACGCTTCCCTGAAAAGAGAGGCGGGCGGCTCTTACTCCGTGAGGTATTTTTCCCTGTATGCAAGGATTCTTGCGGCATGGTCGCAGTCATCCTGATTGAGCTGTTTGAAGATATTTGACGCGGGAGATTTGGTTGGGCAGTCAAGAAATTGCTGGAAATGGGATTCCCCTGCGGCCATTTCAAGGTCGAGCGCCGTTTGCAGTGCTTCGCCCCTTGATGGAGGGTTAGTTTTATATTTGCTGATCAGTTCTGAAATTTTTCTATTGGCATCAACAAGGGGTTGCAGCTCTTTTGCCAAAAGGTTTTTTGGAAAGAACTCGTTTTGTTGGGGCTGTTTTTTTTCTTGCTGGAGCAGTGCAGCGTGACCTCTCTCTTCCATGGCAAGCTCCCACCAGAAATCCTCATCTTCCGAAAAAGAGTCATTGAAAATGGTGTAGAGCGTCGCAAGGTTGAGTTCAAGTTGTATCGACTCCTCGAGATGTTTCTGATGTGTTTCGGACATGGTCAACCTTTATTTGCGGCGCCTCTTTTTTGTCAGAGGCGCCATGATTCTCTTCTTCTCCCTCTATTTGTTGCGGTATGCAGCATACTCCTGGAGGCTTTTGACGCCAAACTCCTGATGACGGATACAGTCGATGGCCTGTACCGATGCTTCTGCAGCTTCTATCGTGGTAACAAAAGGGACATTGCTCAGTACTGAAGCCGCCCCTATTGCCTCTTCATCGTGCAGCGCTTTTTCGCCTCTTGGGGTGTTAATGACAAAGTTGATCTTGCCATGTTTGATGATGTCGAAAATGTTCGGACGTCCCTCTTCTCCGACCTTGAAGACCTTCTTGCACTCAATCTGATTTTCCGTCAGGAACTGGTGTGTCCCGGCCGTGGCAACCAGATCAAAATCCATGCGGAAGAGCGCTTTTGCGATGTCGAGGATGCGCTGGTTTTTATCCTGATCGTTCACACTGATGAAAACCGCACCAGAGAGGGGGAGCTGCATGTTCGCTGCCTGGTAGGCTTTGGCAAAAGCTTCCGGAAATTTGTCGGCCAGGCTCATCGCTTCACCGGTTGATCGCATCTCGGGTCCCAGATAGACACCTGATTTTACAAACTTGGAGAAGGGGAAGACCGGCTCCTTGATGGCAAGGTGCTTCATGCCAAGTTCATCGCAATCTTTCAGGTCATATTCCTGGCGCAGGTCGCTGAGCTTTTCACCAAGCATGACGCGGGTTGCAATTTTAACTACCGGGATTGCCGTGGCCTTGCCGACAAACGGCACCGTACGGCTGGCTCTCGGATTGACCTCAATGACATAGACGCTCTCGTTCTGAACGGCATACTGAATGTTCATCAGCCCTACAACCTTGAGATTTGTCGCCAGGGTCCGGGTATAGGACTTCATCAGGGCAATAGCCTTGGGACTGATGTTATGATAAGGCAATATGGAGGTTGAATCGCCGCTGTGTATACCTGCGGCCTCAACATGCTGCATGATGCCGCTGATGACGCAGTCGGTGCTGTCGGCAAGGGCATCAATGTCGAATTCAACGGCCGTTTCCAGAAAGCGGTCAATCAGGAGGGGATATTTTTCGGTGATAAAGAGTGCCTGATCAACGTACTCTTTGAGCGATTCGTCGCTGTAGATAATTTTCATTGCCCGCCCGCCGAGGACATAACTGGGTCGTATCAGGGCCGGGTAGCCGATTCTTTTGGTGATCTCACGAGCCTCATCAAAGCTGATGGCTGTTCCGTATTCAGGATGGGGAATCTGGAGCTCTTCAAGAAGGGCTCCGAATTTCTTGCGATCCTCCGCCAGATCAATCCCTTTTGAAGAGGTACCGAGAATGGTGACGCCAGCCTCATGGAGTTTTGTCGAGAGTTTCAGTGGCGTCTGACCTCCAAAGCTGACAATGACACCGAGCGGTTTTTCATGCTCTATGATACGGATGGTGTCTTCGAAGGTGAGCGGCTCGAAGTACAGTTTGTCTGCTATATCGTAATCGGTCGAAACGGTTTCGGGATTACAGTTGACCATGATGGTTTCGTAGCCGGCCTCTCTGAGGGCGAAGACCGCCTGCACACAACAATAGTCAAATTCAATTCCCTGACCGATCCGGTTCGGACCGCCACCAAGGATGATGACTTTTTTCCTGTCCGAAGAGACCGACTCGTTCTCCTCCTCGTATGTCGAGTAGTGGTAGGGCGTTTTTGCATCGAATTCTGCTGCACAGGTATCGACGGTTTTAAAGACGGACTCAATGCCGTGCGTTTTTCTGAGCGACCTTATGGAGGGCTCTGTCGTATTAAAAATGGTAGCGAGCTGAAAATCAGAAAATCCGTTCTGTTTGGCCTTCAGAAGCCACTCCTTCGGGAATTTTCTGGAAAGGTCAGTAACCTCCTGCGTCAGGTCGGAAGCTTGAATGGTCATGCAGTTTTGATCAGGTTTAAGGTGCTTCTGGGCAGAGCTGTGTAAAGGTGGAAATTCACCTTCTTATATGAAAACCGATCCATTATACAAAAATGCGCATGTTTCTCAAAGCACCTGATTGTGGCTCCGGACGCTTCTTTTTTTGCCTCGTTAAAATGGTTCAGGATTTTTTTTACATTACCATCTCTTCTTCTCTTCTCTGTTTTGCAAAAAGGTGTAATAAAGGGGTATGGATAAAAAGAATTTCGATACGATTGATGCCGCTCTTGAGGATATTCGTCAGGGAAAACTTGTTATTGTCATAGATGATGAGGATCGTGAGGATGAGGGCGATTTTATTGGCGCTGCCGACCGTGTGAGCTATGACATGATCAATTTTATCACGAAAGAGGCGCGTGGTCTTCTTTGTGTGGCGGTCACCATGGAGCGGGCCAAAGAGCTGCAGCTTGACCCGATGGTTCAGAGAAACACCTCCCAGCACGAAACCAACTTTACCGTCTCGGTTGATGCAATTGCCGAAGGTGTCACCACCGGCATTTCCGTCTATGACAGGTTCATGACCATCAAGATGCTTGGTGACCTCGCTTCGAAGGCGGACGATTTTTCCCGTCCCGGCCATATTTTTCCTCTCCGGGCTATGGATGGCGGTGTTCTCCGCCGTGTAGGCCATACGGAAGCTGCTGTTGATCTTTCCCGTCTTGCGGGGTGCAGCCCGGTGGGATTGCTTTGCGAGATTCTCAATGATGACGGCAGCATGGCGAGGCTTCCCGAGCTGATCAAGCTGAAGGCGAAATACGGGCTTAAGCTTATCACCATCAAGTCTCTTGTTGCCTATCAGATGCAGCGCAATAAACTTGTGCACCGTGCGGTTGAATCAAGACTGCCCACCATATACGGGGAGTTCAGGCTGATCGCCTACGAATCCTTTACCGACCAGCAGAACCATGTCGCTCTTGTAAAAGGGGATGTTACCACGGACGAGCCGGTTCTTGTCAGGGTTCATTCACAGTGTGCCACGGGAGACACTTTTGCCTCTTTGCGTTGCGATTGTGGCAATCAGCTCGCTTCAGCACTCACGATGATTGAAGAAGAGGGGCGCGGAGTACTGGTTTACCTTATGCAGGAGGGCCGGGGTATTGGCCTGATCAATAAACTGAAAGCCTATAACCTTCAGGACGAAGGGTTTGATACGGTCGAGGCCAATGAACAGCTTGGATTCAAAGCTGATTTGCGCGACTATGGCATTGGAGCACAGATTCTCAAGGATCTTGGGGTGCGCAAAATGAAGCTGATGACCAATAATCCCAAAAAAGTGGTCGGTCTTGAGGGCTATGGCCTTGAAATTGTTGAGCGCATTCCGCTTGAAATTGCCTCAAACCCCATGAATCAGATCTATCTCGATACCAAGCGCGACAAGCTTGGCCATATCATTGGCTGTTCCTGCGCGGCAGGGAGTACCCCTTTTGAAAAAACACCAACCAACCCGTAAACTTCCGTCAGGAAAAGGAATGAAAGATGATGGATACCGATATCCTTCAATTGCAGGATAAAGAGCTTTTCGATGCTATTGCCAGCGAAACTGTGCGGCAGACCGAAACGCTTGAACTGATTGCTTCTGAAAACTTCACCAGCCGCGCGGTCATGCAGGCTTGCGGATCGGTGATGACCAATAAATATGCCGAAGGGTACCCTGGCAAGCGCTATTATGGCGGTTGCGAATATGTTGATGTGGCTGAAAACCTCGCTCGTGACCGGGCCAAAAAGCTCTTTGGTTGCGATTATGTCAATGTGCAGCCCCACTCCGGTTCAAGCGCCAACATGGCGGTTCTTTTTGCCGTACTGAAACCCGGCGACACGATCATGGGGCTTGATTTGTCGCATGGTGGTCATTTGACCCACGGCAGTTCGGTCAATTTTTCCGGGCAGATGTACGATGCGCACTCTTACGGCGTCGATCGTGAAACTGGCTGTATTGACCTGAACAAGGTTGAGGAGCTTGCCCTGCAGGTTCGTCCAAAACTGATTATCGCTGGAGCAAGCGCCTATTCACAGGGTTTTGATGTCAAGGCATTCAGGGCAATTGCCGACAAGGTCGGGGCCTTTTTGATGGCCGATATCGCTCATCCTGCCGGGCTGATTGCGGCCGGTTTTCTGGGCGACCCCATGCCGCATTGCCATTTCGTGACCACCACGACCCACAAGACCCTTCGCGGTCCGAGGGGCGGCATGATTATGATGGGTTCCGACTTCGAAAATCCCATGGGCATTACCATTAAAACGAAAACAGGTTCACGCCTCAAGATGATGTCGGAGGTGATGGACGCCGAAGTGATGCCGGGCATTCAGGGCGGTCCTCTGATGCACATCATCGCTGGCAAGGCTGTCGCTTTTGGTGAGGCGCTGCAGCCTGCATTCCGCGACTATGCTGCCCAGGTCATAAAAAATGCCGCAGCGATGGCGGCAAAATTTCTGGCTCTTGATTACAACATTGTCAGCGGTGGAACCAAAAACCATCTCATGCTGCTTGACCTGCGCAACAAGGGTGTTACCGGAAAGGTTGCCGAGAACCTCCTGCACGCAGCAGGCATAACCGTCAACAAGAACATGGTGCCTTTTGACGACAAGTCTCCTTTTGTGACGAGTGGTATTCGTATCGGCACTCCAGCCATGACCACAAGAGGGATGCAGGAAGTCGACAGCACCCTTATCGCAGAGCTTATCGACAGGGTTATCTCATCGGCTGAAAAAGCTGATGTTGCTGAAGTCTGCCGCACGGTCCGCGAGGAAATCAAGGCGCTCTGCCTGCGTAACCCGATTGAAGGGTACAACGTGTAACCTGTCATGCATCTCACCCTGCATCGGAGATGGTGCGGGGTGACATGGGTAAAGGGATCAACTGTTTTCGAGAATAGAGGTGATCATCTTTTTGAGATCACGGGAGGTTTTCTGGATTTTTTTATCAAGCACAATCTTCTCCTTCAACAGCTCAATTTCCCGTTCCGCCTCGTTTTCAAGGCGAATGCTTTCGGTCAGGCGGTTTTTTTGGGTGACCAGCGGTTCAAGAATAAGGTTTTTGAAGCCGTCAAGGAACATCGCAAGGCACCGTTTTGCATTATCGGCGTGGACATTGGATTGTTCAAGCCATTTTTTGCTGATGGGCTGCTCAATCAGCAAGCTGGCGGCAAGATCTCTTGATTCAGGAGTGCTTAACCGGCTTATCTCCGTCGCAATGTCGATTTTTTCTTCAGGATTGTTGGCTGTGGCCTGATAGCGGCGGATCAGATGGGTAAAAATCTGCTGCGCCACCCGGTGTGGCAACTCAAGCATCTCTTCATGCGAAGCTGCAAATTCGAGCACGGTATTTCCATACTGAGAGCTTTCAAGCAGCGCTTTTAAAAAGGTCTTTTCCAGTACGGAGAGCTCCATTTCAGGCTTGTGTGGCTCCAGCACATCCTGCCGGTTTTCCTCTGCCGATCTCCTCTTTTCCTTTGCCGTCTCTTCGCTGCCAAGAAGCTCCTTAAGGGCGGCCTGGGTGATGGTAAGTTTTTTTGACAGTTCCTGCAGATAGAGCTCCTGACGGATACGGTCAGGAATCAGTGCAATCGTGTGTACCATTGTCCTGATCGCTTTCGTCTTTGCTTCAGGCTGCTCAAAATTTCCTGACTCCTTAAAAAAACGGAGCTGGAAATCCTGAAACGAAAGCATCTGCTCTTCTGCAAACTGCAGAAATTTTTGACGCCCTTCACGACGAACAAACGTGTCGGGATCGTCACCTTTTGGAAGCATGATGACGAAAGGAGTGAGGTTTTCAGCAAGAAGAATGTCGATACCGGTCATCATTGACTTTTGACCAGCCTGGTCTGCATCATACATGAAGAGCACGCGGTTGGTGTAACGGGTCAAAATTTTTGCCTGATAGCGTGTCAGTGAGGTGCCGCACGAGGCTACCGCATTGGTCATGCCCGCCTGGTGCAGGGCAAGCACATCCATGTACCCTTCAACGAGCAGCGCACTCTCCATCCGCCGGATCTCATTTTTAGCGGCGTGAAGTCCATAGAGGAGCTTTGATTTTTCAAAGAGCTTGCTCTCCTGTGAATTGAGATATTTTGGTGTTTGTGTATCCTTTTCAAGGGTACGTCCGCCAAAACCGACAACCGTACCGCCAACAGAGAAAATGGGAAAGATCACCCTGTTGCGGAAGGTGTCATACCAGGAGTTCCCCTGTTTTTTTGCTGTTATCAGTCCAAGATCAACCAGGTGCTCTTGCGGTATGCCTGCCCGTTTTGCCTCGGTAAAGAGATGATCCCATGCGTCAGGTGCATAACCGAGACCAAACGTTTTGATTGTTTTTTCCGTCAGTCCCCGCTCAGTTGCCAGATAGGAATAACCCGCGGCTCCCTCTTCGCTTGTCAGTTTTGCATGAAAGAACTTTGCCGCCCAACGGAGGGTTTCGGTCAAACTCTCTTCGTGCGCCGATTTGGGCTCTTTTTTTTCGGCAAAGCGGGTGAGGTCGAAGCCTGAGCGCCGGGCAACCAGTTCAACCGCTTCAGGAAATGGGAGCTTTTCCATCTCCATGACAAAAGAGAAGACGTTGCCAGCCTTGCCGGTTGAAAAACATTTGTAGATTTGATTGTCAGGAAAAACAAAAAATGAGGGAGTCTTCTCCGCAGTAAAGGGAGAGAGCGCCTTGTAGTTGCGTCCCGAAGGCTGAAGCCTCAGGTAATCAGAGATAACCTCGACAATATCCGCCGTCTGACGTACCTCGTCAACGATTGCCGGAGAAATCATGTGCCTGTATGTCTGAAATATTGTAGCAGGAACACGTGCTTTTTTTCCTTGAATGAACGATTACTGTTGAAAAATTGAAAGCTTATTTACTAAATTCACACTTGGTACCCTCCAGATCCTGGCCGGGTTCAACCGTTGAATTTTTTTGATGATCAGAATCGGCTGCCGGGTTTGGGTTGTTTTCGATGCTGCATCACAGTATAGCAAATTGAGGGTGGTTCATAACGCTTCGTTTACCTATAAGAATAGTCAAAAAAAAATAAGAGTCTATGAAACAGGGTTTTTTTACAGGGATACTCATTGCAGTAACCTACGCGGTCTCTCTGGGCTTCTATGTCTGGATGGGCACCACTCCTCCCGAGTCGATATTTCATGCTATATGGAAGGGTGGGCCGGTCGTCTCTGTGCTTATGGCGCTTATTCTGATGCTCGTTGCCTACATTGTTGAGCGCATCATTGCCCTGAACAAGGCTTCCGGAAAGGGAAATATTCCGGAATTTGTGCGGAGCCTTAAACAGGATATCGACAAAGGACTTATTGATCAGGCCATTGCCAAATGTGACGATCATCAAAGCTCTCTCGCCGCTGTCTTGCGCTCAGTGCTTGACCGCTATAAAATGCTTGTATCCTACAATGTTACTGATCGCGAGAAAAAGATCAGTGATATGGAAAAGGCGGTCGAGGAGGCCACGGTGATGGAGATGCCGCTTCTCGAAAAAAACCTTGTAGCCATCTCCACCATTGCCTCCATCTCTACCATGGTTGGTCTTCTTGGAACAACGCTTGGCATGATCCGTGCCTTTGCGGCCATGGCCACCAGTGGTGCTCCGGATGCCGTGCAGCTCTCGCTTGGTATTTCCGAAGCGCTTTTCAATACCGCAATCGGCATTCTCGGTGGCATTATGGGCATCGTCACCTACAACGTTTTTACCAGCAGGGTTGACCGTTTCAGCTACATGATTGACGAAGCTGCCTTTTACATTATACAGACTCTCGGAACCGGTAAACCGGAATAATCGCTGATGTCGAGAATCAAGTCTAAACGGATCGGGTTTCGGATTGATATGACGCCCATGGTGGATGTCGCATTTCTTCTGCTGACGTTTTTCATGCTGACCACCAAGTTTCGTCCTCCCGAGGTAGTATCTATTGATTTGCCCTCATCTCATTCGCAGGTGAAGCTTCCCGAGTCAGATGTTCTGACCGTGACGGTTGGTGGCGACAACTCCTTTTTCATGGGGGTCTCCTCACAGCAGACGAGGGTAAAAATTTTTAATTCTGTTGTGCAACCCAAGCTTCAGAAAGCGGGGTTCTCTGCTGTTGCCGTTGCTGACTCCCTGAAAAAATTCAAACTGGCCGAAAATTTCAAGGTCGATCGCGATGAGCTTGACCGGTTTGTGGTCATGGCCCGTTTTGCCGACCAGAAGCTTCGTCCGGTCATCCGCGCTGATGCCGATGCAGGTTTTGACGCGGTGAACCATGTCATCAAAGTGTACAAAAAGGCAAACATGCTCACCTTCAACCTCATTACCGTTCTTGAAAGGGAGGTTCGCTGACCATGGGTATTATTGACTCACCAGGTGGCCGCAGTTCCCGAAAAAAAGGGAGACGGCGCTCAAAAAGGATCGGCTTTCATCTCGACATGACACCGATGGTTGATGTGGCATTTCTTTTGCTCACCTTTTTCATGCTGACAACGACCTTTTCAAAATCCAACACGATGGAAATCAATATGCCTCCCGAAAAGGTGGAGGTAAAGGTTGTTGAGTCGAACGTGATGACACTCAGGATTGCCGATAACGTCATGGTTTATTGCTCGCTTGGCAACGAAGCTCCCCGGAAAATTTCTCTTTACGATCCTGCCGACAGCCAACAGTCGGCCTTGAGCGGAGAGCTGCGCCAGCTTTTGAGGCAGCAGACTGAGGCCAATGCAAAACTGGTCATTGTGGTCAAGATCAGCGAAAAGGCGAAGTACAAACATCTGGTTGATATTATTGACGAACTGAACCTCATGAAAATTGACCGGTTCAGTTTGGATGACTATACCGATCAGGATGCAGTCGAAATACAAAGAGCTATTTAACTTTGGGAGAGGAATCCCGGAAAAGGAGTTCGTTCAGGTGCAGTCAAAACTCGATAACATCCATCATCAAGCTCACCGCAAGGCCATTTCATGGTCTTTTCAGGAGGAGTTTCTTGATACTGATCGTTTGCGGCGGTTGTCGTACGGCAATCTTGCCCTTCGCCGTCAGGCCCATCTTTTTCTCAGCCATGGGGTCATTACCGCCATCGTGCTTCTGGGTATCTTCTGGCTCGTCACGGCCAACTGGCAGAAACTGGTTTCATTGACAGGCTGGTTTGGCAATGATGACAAACCCATGATTGAGTGCTATGAAGTTGTCACCAGTGTAACGCAGCTTCCACCACCACCACCGCTTGACATTCCGGAACCGGTTCCGGTTACTCCATCATCTCCGGCCGTTGCGGCACCTCCCAATGTTGGTAAAATCAAGCAGGTCAGCCAGGCGGACGCACCTCCCTTGCAGACTGTTGCCACGCAGAAGGAGATGAAACAGGCGATACAGTCAGGCTCGGGAACTGGAAGCGGCTCTCCGGGTGATGAAACGCCGATGTTTGTGCCCTGCGAAAAAATGCCCGGTTTTCTTGACCAGAAAAAGCCCGCATACCCCGAGATGGCAAGAACCGCCGGTATTACCGGAAAAATCTTTGTCAGTGTTCTTATCGGAGTTGATGGCCGACCCATCAAGGCAAAGGTCATGAAGCGCATTCCTGCTGATTGTGAAGTCTTCGATGCCGTTGCACTCCGCTCCGTCATGGAGTCGAGATACTATCCCGGCATTCAGAACGGCAGCCCCATACAGGTTTGGTTTACCGTTCCGATACGCTTTCAGCTCGACTGAACCGGCTGCTTTTTTGCGGGTTTCGGACGGTAAAGTATGCCAAAGGCAACCCAGAGATAAGCCCCGATGAGCGTTACGGGGCTTATAAAGAGGGCGAAAACGCCGTCAACCGAGCGCTCCAGATACATCCCCCAGTAACTTGCAGCAATCACCAGAGCCCCGAGAGCAATCATGATATAGTTGACTGCTTCGAGGGGCATTGCTGCTACCACTTTTTCAGCAGCTTTGCTCTGCTGTTGTTTGTTTTTCTGTTTCTTCGGTAAAGATTTCATCAAGTGTTGTGATACAGTGTTGTGCCTCTTCCATGCTGATGGTGAGAGGTGGAAGAAGGCGGATAACGTTAACGCTGGTGGCATTGATGAGCACCTGTTTCTCCAGCGCCTTGCCAACATAGGCTTTCGCCTCTTTGTCGACCATGATGCCTACCATCAGACCATACTGACGGATTTCAAGAATCTGTGGATGTTTTGCGGCCAGTTTCTGCACCTCATGGTTGATAAATGCGCCGATTTCCGAGGCGTGCTCCATCAGATTATCCTCTTCAATCGCCTTGATCATGGCAATTCCTGCGGCGCATGCCACCGGGTTGCCGCCAAAGGTGGTGCCGTGGTTACCATAGGTCAAAACATCAGCAACCTTCTCACTGCCGATCACGGCAGAGAGGGGGAGGCCGCCGCCAAGCGGTTTGGCAAGGCAGACCAGATCGGGATCAGCATTAACCTGCGTATAGCTGAAAAAGGTGCCGGTTCTGCCGCAGCCCGACTGAATTTCATCGGCGATGATGAGGAATTGGTAGCGTTCCCGAAGTTCCTTCAACCGGTCAATAAAAGGTTGCGACACCCGGTGAATGCCACCCTCGCCCTGAACCACCTCAATAAAAACTGCCGCAGTTTTCTCTGAAACCTGTGCTTCAAGGTCAGCAATGTCGTTGAAGGCAATCATGCCTGTGCCGGGAAGGAGCGGATCGAAACCGTCGCTGTATTTTGCCTTTGCTGTCAGCGACAGGGCGCCGTATGTCCGGCCGTGAAAACAGTTGCTCAGTGAGAGCACCTCTTTTTTCTCCTGATCGCCCGACTGGCCAGCCCATTTACGAGCTATTTTGATGGCAGCCTCAATGGCTTCCGTGCCGCTGTTGGCAAAAAAGACCTTTGAGAGCCCTGAGAGTGCAAGCAGTTTTGCCGCAAGCTCAAACTGCGGCTCCATCATGAAGAGGTTGGAAGCGTGAATGAGTTTTGTTGCCTGCGAGCTTATGGCCTCCACCAGTCGCCGGTCACCATAGCCAAGGGCATTGACGCCGATTCCCGAAATCATGTCAAGATAACGGGTTCCGTCATCGCTGACCAGCCAGACTCCTTCGCCATGCGTCACGGCAATGGGAAGCCGGGCATAATTGTGAAAAAAAAGCTCTTTTTCGCTCTCCGGGTTGACGTCCACTCTTTTCATGCTCTGTTTTCTATCTTTATAACAAAAAATACTATAGTCTAACTCGTTGTAATGGAGTATAAGAAAAATGCGTTATAAGTCGCTATACATCTGTTTTGACTCCTTTGGTAATGATTAACGGTGTTCGGAGCAGTGACATTGCCATGCGTTCAACTATTTGCTTTTGCTCTCTTTCCACGCCAGCCAGACGCGGATAAAGCGCCAGAGACCATAAGCGCCGGTCAGCAGGGCATACAGCTTGAGATCCTGCTTTGCGGTGGCATGGGAGAGATCGGCAAAAAAGAGGAGGTAGAGGGCAATACCGACAAACGAGCTTCCCAGAAGCAGCCCCATGACCATCCCGGCGGAGCTTGCTCTAATCACTCCTTCTCCTCCTTCTCTGCCCGAAGAGCACAGGGATCGGCTTCAGGATAGAAGCGCCACTCACGGTTCACAATCAGGCGGGCACCATAGCTGAAGGTGAAGTATGACCATCCCCATTGCAGCAGCACAAAGACCCGGTGGCGGAAGCTGGTCAAAAAGTAGATATGCACCAGCAGCCAGGTGAACCAGGCAAGAATGCCGTCAAATTTCAGGCCGCCGAATTCAACTATGGCCTTGTTTTTTCCGATGGTGGCCATTTGCCCCTTGTCGCGATATCGGAAAGCCTTTCTCGCCTTTGTTTTCAGGTCAAGCAGAATATTTTTGCCGATGTTCCGACCCTGCTGCAGGGCAACAGGCGCAAGCCCCGGCAGGGGAGTTCCATTTTCCGAAACAAAGTGCGCAAGGTCACCACCGACAAAGATTTCCGGACGGCCCGGAATACTGAGATCTTCGCCGACAATGATGCGTCCTATCCGGTCGGTCTCCACTCCATCCATTGTTTTGCCGATCTCAATGGCGGTGACGCCGGCAGCCCAGAGCACCGTTGCTGCTTCGATACGCTCATTGCCGATTTGCACCCCATCGGCATCAACCTCGCTGACCATGCTGTTTGTCCAGACCTGCACACCAAGTTTCTCAAGCGATCGGGTCGCCTTGCTGGCAAGATCGGGAGAAAATGAGCCAAGAATGCGTGGAGCCGCTTCAACAATAAAAATGCGGGTAAGCTTGGGATCAATGTGCCGGTAAAATTTCGAGAGGGTGTAGCGGCTCATTTCGCCAATTGAGCCAGCCAACTCCACTCCGGTGGGTCCGCCCCCGACAATAACAAAGGTCAGCAGCTTCTTGCGCTCCACAACATCATTTGTCCGTTCAGCCCGCTCATAAGCCTCCATCACCCGCCGGCGAATCTCCTTTGCCTGCGCAAGGGTTTTCAGCCCGGGCGCATACTCTTCCCACTCGTTATGGCCGAAATAGTGGTGCTGCACACCGCAGGCAAGCACCAGATAATCATAAGGAATATTGCTGAAATCGGTTATGACCATTTTATTCTCAACATCAATGCGCTCCACAATTCCCTTGAAGACGGTGATGTTCTGGTAGTTTGCCAGCATGTTCCGCAGTGGGGCGGCAATATCGCCCTCACCAAGCGCCGCCATCGCCACCTGATAGAGGAGCGGCTGAAAGAGGTGGTAGTTCTTCCGGTCGATGAGGGTAACCTCAATATCCTCTTTATTGCCAAGCATCCTGGCCGCATTCAGTCCTGCAAATCCTCCACCTACAATCACAACCCTCTTTTTCATCTATCGTGCTACCTTTTGTTATAAGACGTGAATATTTAACGTTCCCTCTGTTTTATAAACAGGGGCGTTACCGAACAAAGTAAAAAAAAGCGGGAATTATCCGCACCTCATCCAGATGAGATACCACAATCATGTCAGGCGCTCAATTATTTCGGTGTGCCTTGGGAATTTTTGCAGCAGCGAGTTTCTGTCAGCAAAAGAAAAGTCGCGAAAATCGAAGCCCGGCGCGACCACGCAACTCACCAGCGCGTAGTTCTTCTCTTCAGGAGTAACAAGGGAGGCGCCAAACCAGCTCTCTTTGGGGACGACTCCCTGCACCACCTGGCCACTCGCGGGCGCAAGGCCGAGTGTAAAGTTGGAGGCTTTACCGACCTCCGGAAAAATGTGCACCTTCAGCGCCTGGCCGGCATGAAAGAACCAGAGCTCGTCGGAATGGATCTTGTGCAGCTTTGAGCAATTGCTACCCTGAAGGAGATAGTGGATGGCCGTCGCATAAGAGCGAGGGCCATTGAACCGGGTGGCATCCGTGAAGGGATACGAATCTTCGCTCCGGTAGGTTTCGCGGTAGTATCCCCCTTCAGGATGTGGCGCGAGTTGGAGGCTCTCTATCCAGAACTCAGCTTTTTGCATGGAGCTTTTCGCGGATTTTTGCGGTTTTCTGCCGGGATGCGTCGGCAAGTTTATTGCGGAACTCGATGAGGGTCGCCATCAGCGCCTCATCAGAGAGTGCAAGAATCTGGACAGCAAGCAGGGCGGCATTCCGTGCATTATCAATACCAACGGTTGCCACCGGAATCCCGGCGGGCATCTGCACGATAGAGTAAAGTGAGTCCTGACCGTTGAGTTTTTTGCTGAAAATCGGCACGCCAATAACCGGCAAAACCGTCATGGCTGCCGTGACACCGGGTAAATGTGCCGCTCCGCCAGCTCCGGCGATAATGACCTTCAGGCCGCGCTCAATGGCTGACGTAGCATACACCTCAAGGTCATGCGGTGTACGGTGTGCAGAAATCACGGAGATTTCGGAGGCAATCCCGAACTCCTCACAGACCAGTGAGGCCTCCCTCATAATGTCGAAATCTGAATCTGAACCCATGAGAATGCCGATAACCGGCTTCTTGACAGCTTCTGTTTTTTGTTGCATACACATGCTCCTTGATTAATTTATCAGTAAGCGGTTTGAGAATAGAAGATCTTCGGCGACGCCACCCTGGCGATCAACCACTGATGCCTTGAAAAACAGGGATTTCAAGGTGGTTTGTGGTATAACGATTTATGAAATTGCCGAGTTTTATGTATTTTCACGAGAACCAATTTAAAAAAATAATACTTGCAGAGGAAAGATAACAATGGCAACCAATCTCGCAGTAAAGTACAGCAATCCCGGTCCCCGTTACACCAGTTATCCCACCATTCCCTCATGGAGCACCGATGGCGTTACCCAGGAGCAGTGGAAAGAGGCCATGGTCAAAGGTTTTAACGACAGCAACGAGACCACCGGAATCAGCCTGTACATTCACATTCCTTACTGTGAGAACCACTGTTACTTCTGCGGCTGCAACGCTCACCGTACCCAGGATCACTCCTACGAAACCCCTTATCTTGAGGCACTGCTCAAAGAGTGGCAGATGTACCTTGATGTTTTTCCCGGTCGTCTCAACGTCAAGGAGCTGCACATCGGCGGCGGCACGCCAACCTTCTTCAGCCCTGAAAATCTTGTCAGGCTCATCAATGGAATCTGCAAGGATGTCAACAAGATGGACAACTACATGTTCAGCTTTGAGACCAACCCCAAGTCAACCTCAAAAGAGCACCTCGAAGCGCTCTACAGTGTCGGCTTCCGCCGCATGAGTTTCGGTATCCAGGATTTCGATCCGATTGTGCAGCAGGAGATCAATCGCCTCCAGTCATTCGAGCTGGTCAAGGAAAAGGTTGACCTGGCTCGCGAAATCGGCTTTACCTCAGTCAATTTTGATCTTGTCTACGGCCTGCCAAAACAGACGATGGCCACTATAACCGACACCATCCAGAAGGTCATGGAGCTGAAACCTGACCGCCTTGCCTTCTACGCCTACGGTCACAACCCGCACATGTACGAAGGGCAGCGGAAGTTCAAGGAAGAGGATCTGCCGGTTGGCGACGTCAAGCAGGAGCTCTACGACAAGGGAAGCGCCATGCTTGAATCCATCGGCTACCACGAAATTGGCATGGACCATTTCGCCATTGAAGGTGATGCGCTCTACATTGCGGCGAAAAACGGCACACTGCACCGTAACTTCATGGGCTATACCGAAAACACCACACAGATGATGCTGGCGATCGGCTCATCCTCCATCAGCGACACCTGGTACGCATTTGCCCAGAACGAGCGCGACGATGAATCCTATATAAAGGCCGTCAACGAAGGGCGGTTCCCGCTCCATCGCGGCCACCTGCTGACCGATGAAGATCTGGTGCTTCGCCGCCACATCCTCAACCTGATGTGCAAGCAGGAGACCTCATGGGAAGATCCCAAGCTCTACACTGACGAACTCGACATTGCCCTCTACCGCCTCGAAGACATGCAGAACGACGGCATCGTGGTTCTGGGTGACAAGAGCGTCAGGGTCACCGAAGCGGGCATTCCGTTTCTCCGAAATATCTGTATGGCCTTCGACGCAAGGCTCTGGAGCTCCGACAGCCTCTCAAAGGCCTATAACGTTTCACGCGATATCCAGAAGACCTACATCGAGAAAGCCCGACTTGCAAAAGCTCAGCAACCTGGTTGAGCGAAAGACTCTCAATATCAATGCAAAAGGGTGATTTCGGTCACCCTTTTTTTGTGAAAAATTATGACAAAAAAGATAAAAGTAGGCTTTATCGGCAGTGGCTGGTCAAGAATTGCCCAGGCTCCGGCCTTTTCGCTGATGGAGAATGTGGAGCTTGCCGCTGTGGCAAGCCCGACGGAGTTGCATCGCCAGAAGTTCATGAAGATGTTCGATATCCAGAAGGGCTTTGCCGACTGGCGCGACATGCTGCAGTGTGACCTTGACCTGGTCTGTGTTACCACGCCGACTTACCTTCACAGGGAGATGGTCTGCGGAGTGCTCCAGAGCGGCAAAAGTGTGCTCTGCGAAAAACCCTTTGCGCTCAATGTTTCGGATGCCACCGACATGGTTGACGTTGCCGCCACAGCCCCCGGTTTTGCCCTCATCGACCATCAGCTCCGCTTTCATCCCGGCGTTCGCTGCATGAAACAGATGATTGAGAGCGGAGAGATTGGCAAAGTGTATGAAGTGCGTGCCGTTATGAACCTCGCTTCACGCAACCGCCCCGACATGCCCTGGTCATGGTGGTGTGACGCCGAAAAGGGGGGGGGAGCCCTCGGTGCTCTCGGCTCCCATCTGATTGATCTTAACCGGTTCCTTGTTGGCGAAATTTCCAAGGTATCCTGCAACCTTGGAACCAGTATTTCCTCTCGCCCCGACAAGTCGGGGAAGGCGTGCCGTGTCACGTCGGATGATCACTTTGCTATGATGATGAAGTTTGGCCCCTCATCGGTTGCCCTCGGAAGCTCGTCTTTAATGCACGTCACCACCGTTGGCGCCTACACCTGGTTTTCATTTGAAGTGGTGGGCAGTCTCAAAACTATCAGGCTTGACGGGGCAGGACGGTTGTGGGAAGTTGCAAATGACGAAGCAAAGGTGGGCCGCAGCCTGATTGATGCCCCCCGGTGGAAGCTGATTGAACCGATGCTCTCGTGGGACGAGCTTGTTTTGCAGGAAAAAATTCGCCAGTCGTCACTCGCCGTTCACGGTATTTTCGCTGTCGGCTTTGCCTTTCTTGCCCATCGGATTGTCAAGGCGCTCAAGAACAAGGAGAAAAGGCTGCATGATGCCGCAGGCTTTGCTGATGGTCTTATGATCCAGAAAGTCATGCATGCTGCCCGAAAATCCGACAAACTTCAACGCTGGATTAAAATTTAATTCCGGATGACGATTTCCTGGGTCTACCTTGTCATTGCCGGTTGTCTGGAGTGCGGCTGGGCTCTCAGTATCAAATACACCGAGGGCTTTACCCGCCCCATACCATCGCTTTTAACGGCGACAGCCATGATTGCAAGCTTCTGGTTCCTCTCTCTTGCCATGAAAGCCATACCGGTCGGCACCGCCTACGCCGTCTGGACAGGCATCGGAGCCGTCGGCGTGGCTACGTTTGGCATGATTTTTTTTGATGAACCACGTGACCTGGCGCGAATTTTATGCCTGCTGCTGATCATCAGTGGCGTTATCGGGCTGAAAGTATTTTCCGGGGGGAGGTAAACCAATAGGGCCAGCATCTATTCCTGGAAGTTGCAAAATGGTGAGCATGATAATTGTGGCCTTCTTTTTACAAGGAGTTTGATCGAACAATGGATTTTGATGATTGAATAATGAGTTAAAGGAAAAATGCTCATTTTGAAAATATTGACGTGTCAGCAAAAAATATCAACAACACCCTTATGCAGAACCAGGAGCGTGACGAGAGAGGAGCAACTGACCATACTGCACAACAACCCTTTATAAGCGTATCGGTCTTGTTTGATTCCTCTCCTGAATCTGTTTTTCTTATGGAGTGCTCCGGCAAAATCGTTGATGCAAACAAGGCCTTTGCTTCCAGAATAGGTAAAAGCTTACAGGAGTGCATTGGCACGAATATTTATGATCTGCTTTCACCGGAACTGGCAGCAAAACGCAGGGAAAAGGCTGAGGAGGTCATGCGCACCGGCAAACGGCTCTCATTTGAAGATGAACGGAGCAATCGAACCCTCCAGCATACAGTCTATCCTTCACGCTCTCAGGATGGAAAGATTGATCATCTTTTAATTATCGCCGAAGATATTACCGAACTCAAACAAATCCGCCACTCTCTGTTCCATGAACAGGCTTTCAACCATGCCCTTATTGAGGCAACTCCCGGAATGTTCTGTCTTATTGATGCTGAAGGGCGACTTGCCGCATGGAACCCCTATCTGCGTGATGCAATCGTCGGCAAATCGGAACGCGAGGTAGCCAGAACTGATGTCAGAGAATTCATTCATCCTGATGAGCGACTGCTGTTCGAAGAGCAGATGCAAAATATTCTGGGCAGGAATGTGGAAGAGTCTGTGGAATTGAGAGTACTGCTCCGCGGCGGCTCTGAATTCCGCTGGTTTCTGATAAAGGGTAAAAAAATTATCATCAACGATCAAGCATTAATCGTAGAAATCGGCACAGATATCACTGAACGCAAAAAAACAGAAAAGGCGTTGCTTAAAAGTGAGCAAAAGTTTCGGGCCATTACTGAAAAAATCTCCGAGATGGTTTTTGTTGCCGACAAAAACGGGAGGTTCACCTATGTCTCTCCGGCAGTGGAAAGACTTCTGGGCTATCTGCCAGAAGAAGTTATTGATCATACATACCAGGAATTTATCACAGAGGAAGATATTCCGAAAAGTGATGATGCTTTTGCCTGGCTCATCTCCAATCAATCCGAGGTACATAGTTCTGAATTCAGGTTCAGACGAAAAAACCATTCGATTTTCTGGGGGGAGGTGCATATGCAATATTTTACGGAATTTGAATGTGGGGGAGTAATCGGCGTTCTTTTTGATTGTAACGAACGCAAGCGTATTGAGAAGATGAGGGCAATACGTGTTCATCTGCTCGAAATGGTAGAGTGCTGTTCGATAGAAAAACTCATTCAAACAGCTCTGTATGAAGCTGAACGACTGACAGGAAGCTCAACAGGATTTTTCTACTTTGTTTCGGATAACCAGCTCTTCTTTTCAGGGTCTGTATGTTCAACGCAAAGCATGAACGAAGGATGGTCGAAAGAAAGCGCCGGAGAGCCTGTTGCCTGGGAGATAAGAGGGGTGCTGGCTGATGCGGTACGAGAGCAGCGATTCGTGATTTCCAACGACAGCAGCACTATCAGGCATTCGGAAACTCCATGGAACAGCAAACCCGAATTGAAGCGAACACTTGCTGTTCCGGTAAAACGGGGATCAAAGGTCATGGCAATATTCGAACTTGGTAACAAAGCCAGCCCTTATAATGCCGAAGATGCTCAATTGACAGGGGTTCTCGGAGACATAACGTGGGATATGGTGAACAAAAAGCGTATGGAAGAGGAAAGTGAAAAACTTGAGGAACAACTGCAGCAGTCTCAGAAAATGGCGATTGTCGGTCAGCTTGCCGGAGGGATTGCCCATGACTTCAACAATATGCTCGCCGTCATCCTTGGTCATACCGAAATAGCCATCGAAAAGGGTGATTTTTCTCTCGAGGACCTTGAAGCCATCCAGCAGGCTGCAACTCGCTCTTCCGGTCTGACCCGTCAGCTCCTTACCTTTGCCAGAAAGCAGAGGGTGATACCGAAAGTGCTTGATCTGAATGCAACCATCGAAGGAATGCTCTCCATGTTGAGACGACTGATCGGTGAAAACATCACGCTTGGCTGGATCTCTCAAGTCCAACAAGCCTGGATAAAGATCGATCCATCACAGATCGACCAGAT
The DNA here is from genome assembly GCA_903824295.1 of uncultured Chlorobiaceae bacterium. Taxonomy (GTDB): domain Bacteria; phylum Bacteroidota; class Chlorobiia; order Chlorobiales; family Chlorobiaceae; genus Chlorobium. The sequence goes on along the minus strand of CAIJWE010000059.1, from coordinate 430 downwards.
TCTTGCCAATCTTTGTGTCAATGCCCGGGATGCCATTAAGGGAAACGGTAACATCATGATCGAAACCGTCATCGTACATCTGGACCCTCTCGCCGGAACAACCGGCAATCCTTGTTCTCGGCCAGGCGATTATGTAACCCTCATGGTAACCGATAATGGCTGTGGTATTGAAAAAGCAAATCGGCCTCATATTTTCGAGCCCTTCTTTACCACCAAGGAGCCGGGAAAAGGCACCGGAATGGGGCTTTCGACGGTCTATGGCATTATTCAGCAGAACAACGGCTATCCTGAATAATTCATGATAGCCACAAAAATCGAAATTTGAAGTAAAAAAGGGGACTTCTCATTGATGTGGTCTGGTACAAAATATCGTCATCTCAAATGAACTCACTTTCAGGAGTTTATAACCAACTAAAAACAGCACTGAATG
>CAIJWE010000058.1 GCA_903824295.1 uncultured Chlorobiaceae bacterium | reverse complement strand
CTCATTTTCCCATCAGGAGCCTTCATTTTCAACTGTCGACAAAGTGTCGACAGTTCAAGTCCATCGTCACTTTTTACCCTGACCTTCATCCTGAACCAATAATCACGTGGGTTGACGCTTTCACTCAAAACGGCGATGACATCGACAATCGAGAAGTACCAGGTTTCCGTAGCCTCATCGAAGTGACGACGAATTGGCGTATTTTCAAAGGCAATAAGCGTTTGTTCTTCATTCATGATCCGCCTCCTCCTTATGATTTTTGAATTGTTGAATACCGTTTTTGTCACAGGCCGATTATTAAAATATCACCAGGCCGAACCGCGAACAGTGCAATTGCGTCCGCACTGCGGACGCAATTGCAACTTATTTTAAAAATGAAAGTTGCACTTCAACTGTTGAGCGAAATAGCATATTCCCTAATCGGATATATACTGCAAATTCATCAAACATCCATCTCTGCTCTTGCTCGGCGACTTGTTGTATTATTGTTTTGTTAGATTGTAGTCATGAAAGATTGCAAGATTGTAATACTGTAAGATTTTCAGATTTCGAGGAGTGCGATCTGCAATCAAACCACCAGCAAGCATTTCACGGATTCGTTCATGCCGTTTTCCGGATACCGACCTGTAACCAAGCGCAATCGCCAGTTCAAATTTTGATCGGGCACCGATGAGCAACTCCTTGATGACTCTTTCAAAAATCGACTCTGGCTCACGCCCTACAACCGCGAAGAACCGTTATATCCGGCAAAGTTCAGGTCAACTTCATCGTAAAAAGGTAATGTTGATGCTATTCCAACTCAACCACGCAACACCGTAACCGGCATTCTGAAGCTCTCAACGCCCGAAGCTACCGCCTTTGATCTTGCAGGATACTACAGGCATTGTGGATGGCTTGATAATATTGCAACCGTGCTGTCGGAGCTGGTCGAAGTACTTGATCCCGAAAAATTGGTGACGGTTGCTGAACTGTCGCCGATAACCTGGGTGCAGCGGCTGGGATATTTATTGGAAACCGTTGGTTCTGAGGAGACATGGCAGCCATTGGCAGGGTATGTCAACGCCAAAAATCCTGTACGCTCACCCATGCTGCCATCAGCCACCATCAATGGCGCCAAATTTAACAAGCGCTGGCAAATTTACGTTAATACCAAAGTAGAGTCAGAGATTTGATACCTCAAGCCTACATGGGATATGCTGACCACCAAATCACCCGCGCACTGTTTGAACAAAACCTTCTGGAGAAAAAAGAGGATCCGCAATTTTCCGGAGATATTACCCCATTACTGACAGCGGAAACCACTTGGAACTTTGATGTCGCTTTTGACGAAGTCATGAAGCGGTTGATATCAACTCTTCCCGGTAATCCTTGGCTGGGACACAGTACTCCATGATATCTGGTTATTCAGTATCCTCAGGCATATCCAGCAACAACTTGCATAACTTTTATTGTTTCATGAAGTGCTCTCAATCAAGCTCTTACCTTTTTCGGTCTGACGATACCGCTGGTTCTTGCTTCGTGGCGTATCCGGTAAGGTCATTTCGATCAACTCAAAGTCAAGCAGATTTTTGATAGCAGCTTCGTAATTACGAGTTCTTCGAGGATAACCAAGCTCTGAGAGAAGCTGAGGAGTTGATTTCGGCTCAACCAGTAGCACTAAAATCTTCTTCATCGTTTCAGTCAATCTTGTGTCATACACCCCATCATGCGCCCCATCATGCACCCCATCATGCACCCTGACTTGTGCGGGATCAACAGTCTCTTCCTGTTTGTTGCTGAATTCCGGCACACTGATGATCATGCGAAAAACGTCACCTTCGATGAGCTGAGGGTCCGCTCCGCCGTACTTTTTGCCGTACATCATCATCTTGCGCATACCAGAACCCAGTTCGTCAGCGCGGTCTATTTCCCTGAAAAACGCACCGATCACCGGGTTTTTAGGATAGGGCGCGAAGTTGTCGGGGTTCAGCACGCCAAACCCGTGAGGACGATTGGCGTTCCATGTGTTCACCTGACCATATTCAATGATAAGCCGAGCCGGAACGCCGCTCGAATATTCGCGGTGAATAAGGATATTGGAAGCAACTTCACGGAAGATGGCGTGTGGCTTGCCCAAAGGCTCGTTCATGCTGCTCACGGAGATCGACGGGCCGACTGCGCTGGTGGATGCGCGCGTTGAGGCCGTGGCGGAAATTATGCGCCG
>CAIJWE010000057.1 GCA_903824295.1 uncultured Chlorobiaceae bacterium | reverse complement strand
TGGAGATGACTTTGGTGATGCCGGCGTACGATTGCTTCTCTTTCATCCCCTCAATCACGGTTTTGGAGACGCCATAAAAAATACGCTGCAAGTAGTCATACTCCCGATCGTACTGTATTTCTATGATGATGATCTCTTGTCTCTGGTTGCGTACCTTGAGATCCACCCGATTAAATTTATCAAATTTATCATCTTTATTGCTCTCACTTTCAAGGAGATCAAGGATGGTTATCTCCTCTTTAAGCAACTCACTTAAAAAGCCTTCCAAAATCCCGAAGTTGGCTTTGCTCCGCAACAGGCGTTTAATGGCCCAGTCGAAAGTGATCAGTTTTCTTTTTTTGTTCATAAGCTATGAGAAACAATACCTTACGGAAGGTTCAGTATACCTGGTTGCCAACAAAAACAGAGTCCATTCAAGCTGACTGAAATTGCATATTGGATAAATCTTCTTTCGTTGCTCTTGACGATACGTTAAGAAACTCCACACCGATAACGGTATCGTTTTCATCAAAATCAAGAATCACACCCGGCCTGACTTCTTCAGATTCGACTATCTTATTTTCATCAAGCCGAAAATAAAGGGTATCAGTTTCCTTATCAACAGTAATTTTCATGTTTTCCCCCTTAATCTACAATCAAAAAATGCCGTTATACCCTTGTTCGGGATCTCATCTACAGTAACCACAACTCTTAACCATCTGTTTTCATTTTCAACAATTCTTTTCAGATAATGCCTTGTACCATCATCGTAACTCTCGATATAATCAGGATCGTTAAACGCTCGCTGCACCAAAAGTCAGCGATATTTCGCTGTACGAGCATTTCACAGAAATACAAGAAAAGCTCGTCATCTGAAAAATAATATAACATCTATTCCCAAAATCTGTGAACCCAACCGCCAAACTGCTGACCTTATCCAGTATTAAGAATTGCATGTAAGGAGACGCAGTCAACAACGTCCCCCTTCGTGTTGTAGAGAGTTACACCCGCTCAACCTCAAACCTGCTGACGTTTCTTTGCTTAGGGTCGAAGACAATGAGAACGAGGCTTTTGCCGAAACGCCACCGACGAGAGGCCTGCAACAATTACCAGAACTCCATGTGCTCACGACAAAGCAGGTTATTCGAGGGTTTGCTGGGTTTTGCCTACGGTACTCGGGGGCGTATGGGCTTGTTGTAGCGCTATAAATCGTTTATCGCAAATGAACGATTTATAATAAAAGAAAAACCGTTATCACTCCCCTCACAAGGCTATCAGATGGACAAAAACATACATGGCGAGAACGGCGGTAATGGCCACGCCAGCGATGATGGCGAGCGTTTTGTGCTCGCGGACAAACTGAACCAGGGTTTCAGTGGTCACCTCTTCGACGGTCTTTTTGTGGTGGGTTTTACTGGGACTGTGCCGACGATGGTGGCGGTGGCGATGGGAAGAGCTCATCTTTTTTTGATACTTGCGTTCAGTTCTTTAGAAATAATAGACCTGACGGCTACTTCGGGGGGAAAAAGGCGGGCGCGAAGAACGATTTACAACGAGAACTGCACAACCAAGGCCGGTAAGTACATGTATGTCCACCTTTTTGGTAGAGCAGCTATCAAGGGGTGGCATCTTGCATGACTTGGTGGAGTACCTGGCAAGTTTTTTCGATATGCTCTTGTTCAAGTGTAGGATGAACGAGAAACATCAGTGCAGTTTCGCCAAGTTTTCGGGCTACCGTCAACCGTTCAGCGGGTCGCCATCCGGTGTTGTCGAAGGCTTTTTCGAGGTAGATCTCCGGGCAGACGCCGCTGTAGCAAGGCACTCCCCTGCCGGTGATGGCATCCATAATGCGGTCGCGGTTCCACCCCTCTTTCAGCATAGCCGGTTCAACAAAAACGTAACACTTATAGGCAGCATGTTCCGCCCATGAAGGCAGAACCGGAACCAGTAATCCTGTAATTGAACGCGCTGTACTCCAGATTGCTTCGGCGTGCGCCCGGCGCCTGGCCGTCCACTCAGCCATCCGCTGCAACTGAATCCGCCCGATCACCCCCTGCAGCTCCGTCATCCGCCAGTTGGTGCCAAACGAATCATGCAACCAGCGAAATCCAGGCTGATGTTCACGCTCATAAACCGCCTCCCAGCTTTTTCCATGATCCTTAAACGACCACATCCGCGACCACAAAGCTGCGTCATTGGTAGTCACCATACCACCCTCGCCGCCCGTCGTCATAATCTTGTCTTGGCAAAAGCTCCATGCGCCAATATGACCGATCGTACCCACCGATCTTCCCTTATAGCGTGCACCATGAGCCTGCGCACAATCCTCAATCACCTTCAAACCATGCCGCGCAGCAAGCTCCATTATGGGATCCATATCGCACGGATAGCCAACCAGATGAACCACAATAACCCCTCTTGTTCTTGAGGTCAGCTTTGCGCTAATTGTTTCTGCCGTCAGGGTCATGGAATCAGCATCCACATCAGCCATAACCGGCACAGCACCCCGCATCACCACCGCACTCGCCGTTGCAAGAAAGGTATAGCTCGGAACAATCACCTCATCACCAGGCCCGATCCCAAGAGCCTCAAGTGCCAACTCCAGCGCCACCGTTCCGTTCGCCAGCGCTATAGCATGACGACAGCCTGCCCAAGCGGCAAACTCATGCTCAAATTCACGGCACTCCTGACCGGTCCAGTAGTTGACTTTATTAGATAAAAGCACACGTGCAACGGCGTCTGCTTCTTCTTGTGTGTATGACGGCCAAGGTGGGAAAAGCGTATTTAACATTTTACTTGTAACCTATGAGATTCATATTCGACCATTATACAATCACATACTGATAGCCCGGATTGGTGCATCAATACATGAACCACCCTTTCGCAAGCATGCCCATCCCCATAAGGATTATGCGCCTTTGACATTCTGGAATAATGCTGGGCATCATCAAGCAGACGACTTACCTCATCGATAATAAGCTGCTTGTCCGTTCCAACCAGCCTTACCGTTCCTGCATCTAATGCTTCCGGCCGCTCAGTAGTATCACGCATCACAAGTACCGGCTTGCCAAGCCCAGGCGCCTCCTCCTGAATACCTCCGGAATCAGTCAACACCAGAAATGATCTGCTCATGAGATAGACAAATGGCAGGTAGTCAAGCGGCTCAATAAAAAAAACATTCCCCATCGCCTCACTTGCTCCAAAAATCACATGAATCGGTTTGCGCACATTGGGATTCAAATGCATCGGATAAACAAAGTCAACATCCTGATAACGCACTGCAAGCTCTTTAATTGCCTTGCAGATATTGAGAAATCCTTCACCGAAATTTTCACGCCGGTGTCCCGTTATCAGAACAAGCCTGCGATTTGAAACTGATGAATGATCCGTATCTGTATTCCATGAATTAACTTTAGCTTCCGGCAACCCGAATGCCTCAAGCTTATCTCTTATACTTCTTTCAATATCAGGCGTTCTATCAATTTTGTTCAGTACCCAGTAAAGCGCATCGATCACCGTGTTGCCCGTTACAAAAATATTTTCCTCACGAATATTTTCACTCAGCAGATTGCTACTGCTCAAACTTGTCGGGGCAAAATGCCAAGTCGCAAGACGCCCGGTAAGTTGACGGTTCATCTCCTCAGGCCAAGGGCTGTATCTGTTGTGCGTTCGTAGTCCAGCCTCAATATGTACCACTGGTATCTGTTGATAAAAAGCAGCAAGAGCCGATGCTGTGGATGTTGTAGTATCACCATGGACAACTACAAGATCAGGCTTTGACTCAGCAAGAATATCACGCATACCGATCAAAACACGGGATGTAACATCATACAGATCTTGCCCCTTTTGCATGATATTCAAATCATAATCAGGCTTGATCTCAAACAAGTCAAGCACCTGATCAAGCATCTCTCGATGCTGGCCGGTTACAGCAACAACCGTCTCAAAATGTTCACTATATTTTTCAAATTCTTTCACCAACGGAGCCATTTTTATGGCCTCCGGTCTGGTACCAAAAACAATCAAAACCGTTTTCTTTTCCACTATGTACAACCATTGAAATGCATTACATAAAGGCAGATGAGAACCGGAATATCAACTCGTCCTGAAAATACCTGCAAAATCAAGAATTACCTTATCCTCCCGATAAGTCAAAGTCTTGAATTCATCATGGGCCACAAGAAAAGCAACAATATCCGCACGTTCATAGGCCTCTTGATAGCCGAAAAGCTTGAAGACGCTATGCTCCTCAATATTTGGTTCAACAACCAGACAATTGTTCTGCTCACTCTGCATTACCTTTTGGACGATATATTTTGCCGGACTTTCGCGAAGATCATCAATGTTCGGTTTAAACGCCAACCCCATAAATGCGGTTAGCGGCTTTCTTCCATGCTTCAACTCAAATTCAAGCATGACATTCCTGATCTTTTCAGCACACCAGAACGACTTATAATTATTAATCTCCCTTGCCATTCCAATAAGGCGTGACTCACGTGGATAATCCGACACAATGAACCAGGGATCAACAGCAATGCAGTGCCCTCCAACACCGGAACCCGGCTGCAGAATATTCACCCTCGGGTGGCGATTGGCAAGTTGAATCAACTCCCATACGTTTATGTCCGCTTTATCGCAGATCAATGAAAGCTCATTGGCAAAAGCAATCTGTACATCACGTGAAGAGTTCTCCGTCAACTTGCACATCTCGGCTGTCCTGGCATTGGTACCATAAAGTTCCCCTTCTACAAACAAGCGATAAAATGCCTTTGCCTTTTCAGTAGATAGCTCATCAATACCTCCGATTACTCTGTCATTATGAATCAACTCGTGCAGTACATTACCCGGAAGCACCCGCTCAGGGCAGTATGCTACCGCAATTTTGTTCTCCAGTTCAGGCCTTTCACGAAATATCAGTGCCGCCATCTGCTCTGTTGTCCCAACTGGAGAGGTCGATTCAATGATATAGGTATCACCCTCTTTCAATAAAGGCAGCAGATTCCGGGTTGCCGCCTCAACGAATGAGATATCCGGTTCATGTGCACCCTTGAAGGGAGTCGGAACAACAACAAGATGAACATCAGCAGACTGGGGAGAGAGTGAAACTTGCAAAAAACCCTTCTCCACACTCTCCCTGACAATTTCACCAAGACCAGGCTCAACAATATGGATATCACCCCGTCTGATAGTTTCGATTACATGAGGATTAACATCAACACCATGCACAAACATCCCCTTGCTGGCAACAACTGCGGCTGTAGGAAGACCGATATAACCAAGGCCGATAAACTGTACAAGCATTGAAATACTCAATTAATATTTATGATAACTATGTGCTTTTAACCAATTCACGAGCAGGTACACCAACAACGGTTAAACCCGATGCAATATCATTAACAACAGCAGCTCCAGCTCCAACAATCACATTTTCGCAAATTTTAACACACTGTTTTACTGAAGCACCAATACCAATCCATGCCATCTTTCCAACATTAACCATTCCTCCTAAATGAGCACCAGGACTGACATGGACACCATCTGCAAGCACACAGTCATGATCAATCGTCGAACCAGTGTTGACAATACATCCACAACCGATTGTTGCAAAGGCGTTAATGACTGCACCAGCAAACACCACACTCCCCTTTCCAATCTCTGAATAGGAGCTCACTACCGCTAAAGGATGAATTATCGTAACGAGTTGCAACCCTGTTTGTTCAAGTTCATGCAGTTTTTCAAGCCGTATCACATTATTACCAATCGCAACTATTGCACCTTCAAAACAGAGTGACTGTTCCATGAGTTGCCGCGTATTACCAACAACCTGCCATGGGCCTACTTCTGTAAGTTCCGGCCAAGCATCATCGAAAAATATGATCTCATCCCAGTTACCCATTAAGGCCGCATCTGCGACAACCTTTCCATGTCCGCTCGCCCCAAGAATCGCGAGTCTTTTCTTTTTCATCACTGTCTACCCCCTGTCATCAACAGAACCTGACCCCGTAAAAATCGGCATGCTTACCGTCGCATTGTGGTTTATCCCTTTGCGCAATAAAACATGAAGCATGGTCATCGCCAATATTCTGATATCCAGCCTAAGTGACCAATTATCAACATACCAGACATCCAGCCTGAATTTCTCTTCCCAACTGATGGCGTTGCGACCGTTCACCTGTGCCCAACCAGTCATCCCCGGCCTCACTTCATGACGCCGACTCTGCTCCGGAGAGTAACGCGGTAAATACTCCATCAAAAGCGGACGCGGACCCACAAGGCTCATATCGCCTTTAAGGACATTCAAAAGCGTAGGAAACTCATCAAGACTGGTAGAACGAAGAAACCGGCCAAAGGAGGTAAGCCTTTCACTGTCCGGCAAAAGATTACCAGCAACATCCCTCGCATTGGTCATCGTCCGAAACTTCAACATACGAAAAGGCTTACCGTTCTGGCCGGGACGCAATTGAGAGAAGAAAATCGGACTACCATGAAAAATTCTGACAAAAACAGCAAGAATCAGTAACAGTGGAAAAATCAAAAGGAAACCAGGAATGGTGAGAAGCAGATCAAAAATACGTTTCACTTTCGGGCCATCCTTTCAAGAAAATCGACAAAGCGATTTCCGAGCTTTTCACGATCAAACTCCTGCTCCGCAAAATGACGGGCATTAACGCCCATCCGTTTTGTCAATTCAGTATTGTCAGCCATTGTTTCCAACGCCAGAGCAAAAGCTTCGGGGCTAGCTGGCTCCACAGCCATTCCGCACCTGTTTTGTGTAATCATCTCAGCCAACCACCCTGGGTAATTGTTGATCACCGGCAGACCAATAGCGATATAATCGAAAAACTTGTTCGGAGAAGTTCCATAATAGAACGCCGGTATATTTGCAAGAAGCATAAGCCCAGCATCCGCCCCACGCAGATAGGCCGTCAATTTCCGTTTGTTTACAGGATCAAGAAAAAGGCAGTTCAAAAGCCCCTCGCGGCCAGATCTTGCAACCAGTTCCGGCTTCAACTTTCCGTCTCCGATAAAAACCAGCCTGATATCCTTGCGCCCTTTTTCCTTCAGCACCCTTGCAGCATCTAATACCGCATCAAGACCATTGGCCATTCCGTGAGCACCTGTAAAAACGGCAACAAACTCTTCATCCCGAACGCCCTCAGGGCGCAACACATCACCAACCAAAGGGTTAAACAACTCAAGATCGCAACCATTCGGCACCATCTCGACCTTGTCAACGACAATTCCGCTGCGAACAATTCCCTGCACAATACCAGGGGACAACCCGATACACCCCTTGGCAGAATGATAGGAAAGCCATTCCAAAGCACTCATCGCACCAAGCACCACCGGGTTGGTAATCACCCCCATCTCACGGGGAAGTTCCGGCCAGAGATCACGGACCTCAAAAACAAATGGTTTGCGACGCAGAAAGCTTGCAACAATACCAGGAATTCCGGCGGTCAACGGAGTAGATGTAGAAAAAAGCAGGTCGTACGGTAACGATAATGCAAGCCCGATACTGCGCCACGCAAAAAGCAGAAAAACCCATGAACGCTTCAGAAAACTATCGTAGTTGGAATAGGGCAGATCAAGTTCGATAACCTCAATCCCCTCCACTATCCCCCGGCGTACACCCTTGACCGATTCACCCTGCAGTCCTGTTTTTGCCATTTGTCCGCTTCCGCAAACCATGGTGACCTGATGACCTCTTGCAATCAGCCGCTGAGCCATCTCATAGGAACGGGTACCGGTTGAGCCAGAAGGGGTTGAGAAATGTTGATGGAAATAGAGAACTCTCATAGTTACCACTGGTACTCCGTCGTCAATATGCCTGGCTCATGAATTTCAACTTCGAGAACCTGCAGAGCTGTTTTTTGAAGATAATAGCGAGACTCCCATCCACTAACATGTTCGATACGAGCAAAAGAAACAGTGGATGTAACCAGCAATATATGTGTACCATCCGTCATACTTTGCCCCTCAAGATGCCAGTTACCCGGTTTAACCCTCCAGCGCAGTACCGCCTTGCTGGCAAACCCTGAAACCTCATCACGAACAATGATGCGATTACCCATCAGCCGAACAGAACGCTGGTGCCGAGCACCAAATCCATCACGATAAGCTGCACCAAAAATCGTCTCTTCACCATCCTCTATCAACTGCGTCACAGACTCTGTTTTCAGCCAGTCGCCAAATAGAAAGCGACTCAATCGAGGCATCTGGTCCCGTCCGTCAAACTGTACCGTATTATGACTGGCCGTTCCCGGAAAATAGGCAAGCCATTCAGGAACGGTGTTATAACTGTAGCTTCCAGCGTCGCGCAACAGGTTCTCACCGTCACACCAGAGATCAAGATGTAGAGCATCGGCCTGGCTGGGACGGAATCTGAACCGGGGATAATGCAACACTGCCATGGCCTTATCGCGCCTCAGCACAGCATATCCTCCACCGTTAAACACCTGATTACCAGACGGATGAGCTACATTTTGCGGCAAAGGAACACCAAGCCATGCAAGCTGATTATTCCAGGAACCACTGTTCGCATAAGCTTGCTCGTCTGTGAACAGCGCCATGCCGAGTTGTACAGATGGCCGATAATCACGATAATCCGTTTCTGTAAGCGGCAGCAAACGAGCACCATCGTTGGCGCCAAGGTTGGGAGCATCACCCGAAATCGGATCAACCATGGCAAAAAGCCAACGAGCAGCAGCCGCTGAATGCGACAAAAAGAGCTTTGAAAACTGTTCCAAACCCTGATGCCTTCGCCACATCTCAACCATGCTCAACGTATCAAGCATCATCCGATGATAGTTCAGCGAATACTGGCTGAAGCTACCATCCTGGTCAATCAATCGGACTACCCGATTTTCCAGCCACTTACGACCAGTTTTTTGCCACCGCTTGCCTTCGTTCACACCCTGCGACTCAAGCCAGCTCCCACCAATGAAAAGCGCAGCAGCCTCTGATGTACCATGATTATTGTCCTGCGCCATAGAATAACTAATGGTGGGCGCAATGCGCTGCAAATGAAGCTTAATCAAATCAACCAATCCGGTTAACGGCTGATCCGTCTGCCCAAGAATCAAGGCCGCCAAACCGAGGTGCATCACCCGAATTGAAGCCTCCTGCCCGCACTTCCAGTTCGGGCCGCAGTATGGCGGATTGTTTATACACCAGTCGGCCAGCCAATCGTTCAGCCGCTGTAGTTCAACAACATCACCTGAACAAGCCCGCTGCGCAAAAGCAAGAACCCAATCAAAACGGGATGCCTCCCAAATTAGCTTAATATCACCAACAGCAGCATCAAAATCAGGAATAGTCCACCACGGCCTTTCTGGAGCTTTTACCCGAACACCAGTCATCGGATTAAGATGCCATTCAGGTGGCCCCTCCAGAACAGGATACGGAAAGACACCAAAATAACGAACTTCATGCAACCAGTGCGAAGTTACGGGCAGCAGGCTTTGGGTTTTGCCAGTAACCTCCCCAAAAAACGGAGCACCCGGTATCTCGGCCCGCAATCGGCGAACCGGATTCAAGCCAAACTTGACTCCAAAACGATAGGCAAGCACCCTGACCAAATTCATCAACCCAAGCGCAAAAACGACTTGCACTTTTTGCCGCAAAGCGACCAAACCACTCATTGCTTTCGAAGCAACTCCACCACTTCCAGACTTACCCGTGCAACTTCAAAAATCTCGTCAACAGGGATAGGTGCAGCCTCGCCAACCTCAATCGAACGAAGAAAAGCAGCAGCACAAGCATTCTGTCCTTTATCCTGTTTCCAGAGATTCATTTTTTTGAATCCCGGCCAGCCGTACGCCTTCATGCTACGAAAGTTGTCGAGCTGTAAAACACGCCCAGCGGCAAACACCTCAATACGCTCTTTAGGAAAACTGGCTGCGCCATTCGCCAGATACATAATGTTGCCGAATGAGCCATCCTTAAATCCAAGGGTAATAGAGGCCTTGTCTTCGGTAACCGCAACACCTGGCGAATCACCCATGCGACGTGCCTGAACAGAGATAATAGGGCTGCCTGCCAGAAAACGCATCAGGTCAATAAAGTGGCAGGCCTCGCCAACAATACGGCCCCCGCCAGCGGCATTATCCTGCGTCCAGTGGTTGGCTGGAATAGCACCTGCGTTCATGGTCATGATAAATGATTTCGGCTCTTTAAGCGCCTCAAGCAATGCCTTCATCTTTTGAACCTGTGGAGCAAAGCGGCGATTGAAGCCAACCATCAGCAAGGGAAGTGCCGAGTCCTGAATCCTGAGTCCTGAGTAAACTTGCTCGATTTGATCGAGTTCTTCAAGGGTGAGGCAAAGAGGTTTTTCAACAAAAACATGCTTCCCTGCCTTGAGCACTTGAACAACAAAACGGGCGTGAGTATCATGACGGGTAACGATAGCAACTGTATTGATGACTGGATTGGCCAGCATGGCAACCAGATCAGTCGAGGCTTCGGCAAAGCCCGCCTTTTCGCCATGAATAACACCATTGACGCCACCAGCAGTAACAATGGTATGCAACTGTGCTCCGGCTGCCTTGAATGCAGGAATCAACATGCGGGAAGCATAATTACCAGCACCGATAAAACCAACCACCGGTTTGCCAGCAGGAAACGTTGCCTTCGTTTGTAGTGTAACCTTCCTGATTCTGCGCCCATCCACCGGTGACGAATAGCTCAGTAGGAGACCCAGCACCGACTTGTCTTCAGTCAAAAGTTGATAGGCTTGCGGTGCATCTTCAAACGCATAGCGATGCGTGATCAGCGGTTTCACATCAAGTTGACCACTGGCCAGCAGATCGAGTACCGCCTCAAAATTTCGTTTCTCTGTCCAACGCACGAAGCCGAGAGGGTAATCCTGCCCCTGCTCTTCATAGGCCGGATCATACCTGCCCGGTCCATAGGAACAGGAGACCTGAAAAGAGAGCTCTTTCTCGTAAAAGTCGGCCCGATTCAGTTCAAGCCCCGTCACGCCAACCAGCACAATTCGACCCCGCTTACGGCACATCTTCGCCCCTTGAGTTACCGGATCAGATGACTTCGTAGAAGCAGTAATAATAACACCATCAACCCCCTGGCCGCGACTGAATGCCATAGCGGCAGCAACAGGATCTTCACCCCGCCCTGGATTACAGATATCGGCGCCAAAACGTTTGGCCACATCAAGCTTTACCTGATCAAAATCAATGGCCAATACCCTGCAGCCATGGGCGCGGAGCAGTTGCACCGTCAAAAGACCGATCAACCCGACACCGATAACCACAAAGGATTCGCCTAAAGTAGGTTGGGCCAGCCTTAATCCCTGCAACCCGATACTAGCCACCACCGTGAATGCCGCAGACTCATCATCAACACTGGCCGGTATGGGTGCACACAGATTTTTTGGCACTTTAACTATATCAGCATGAGGACCATTTGAAACCACTCTGTCACCAACCTTGAAACCATCAACCCCCTTACCAACCTCAGCCACAACACCCACATTGCAATAACCCAAGGGTAAGGGTTGCGCCAACTTGGATTGTACAGCCTCAATGGTCGTCATCAACCCATCAGTTTTGACCTTTTCAAGCACCATCCTCACCTTTTCAGGCTGTTGACGTGCTTTTTCCACATACGAAGCCTTTCCAAAATCAACAAGCATCCGCTCCGTGCCTGCGGAAACCAGCGTGACAGATGTTGCAATCAGCAGTGTACCACTGCTGACCATCGGGGCTGGTGCTTGAGTAATAGTTGTTGCACCCTTACCCATATCTTGGAGAATTTGTTTCATTATTGAGCGGGAGTGACCCGGTAATTGGTCAAAAGTGTTAATAATTCGTGCAACCACCTTGCCATCCCATTTATTCGGAATGACGCCATTCTTGATTGACGAAATAATGCATACCACCACATACCCATGGCTGAATCACGGCTACTTCATTCAGAATGAATAAAATTAACGCCAAATTCGTTAACGCAGGAACAGGAGAGGAGGGTTTAATGTCATGTTGGAGCTTAACTTATAGCGCAGACCACAAACTGTTTCACTGAGAAATACTCACTTGTTACGCTTTCTTAAATTTTCTGCCAATGCAAATCAACAACGCGGGAGGAAGAATCGGATGAAAATTTTTTGGTATAAGGGGATCAAATCCAGAAATATGTTCCAACTGCAAATTAACCTTCTTTAACCAGTCAGTAACTGCAGATGAATCAATCTCGAAACGTGAAAAATCAAAATAAGAGTACTTATCTGTCCCAAAAATCCTGATGACCGGGCGCAATAACTTCTGAACACTTCGAATGAGTGATTTTTTCGTAGGAATAGATATTATAAGTAAACCATCATCCTTGAGGACGCGACCGACCTCACGTATCAGTTCATACGGATCTTCGACGTACTCGACAACACTGGAACATAAAACCCCGTCAAAAGCGCAAGATCCAGACCATGAAAGATTCTGTGCATCTCCCTGCTGAAATGAAACAACATTGCCATAGTCACAAAGAGCACGCTTCGCAGCCGCCAGCATTGACGGTGACCCATCGAAAGCAACAACCTGTGCACCCCGTTTAATCAATTCTGAAGAAAGAACGCCGGAACCACAACCAAGGTCAAGCCAAATTTGGCCTGGTTCTACAAATTGATCGAAAAGAGAAACAAAACTACGAAGCCTTTTCTTAAAGCCAACACGTTCATAACGGCTATCCCAAACATCTGCTATTGAGTCATGAAACGCTGCACCGCCCGGAATTTTCATTTCATATTGTACTAATAGTAAAAAATAAATACCCAAGCACTTATAGAATTTATGTTTAGGTTCTAATCAATCATACACACAATATACACACATATACTAATTTTCAAGGATAATACTCAATATTTGCTTATCGCCAAAAAAGACCACCTACAATTACTTTGATTTTCAGTCTTATTCAACAATATTATTACCTGAAAACTGGATTTTGGCTATGTCACCCAGAAAACGAAACGTCTCATCAGCACACCTTTTCCATGAATATTGCTGTGTACGCTCAAAGGCTGCTTGTGCCAACTGTGCTCGCAAATCTGAGGAGTCCATCAGTGTATGAATAGCACGAGCAATATCTGTTGAGTTCTCAGGATTAAAATAAACACCGGCGTCGCCCAAGATTTCTGGCATCGCCGAACAATCTGAACAGGCAATCGGCAATCCCGCACTCATCGCTTCCAGGAGTATCATACCAAAAGTCTCGCAAGTTGACGCAAAAATAGCAATATCTGCCGAAGCATAAGCGGTATGCAGTTCCTCATACGGGACAACTCCTTTATAGAAAATAAACTCACCTTCAGGATCAACACGGTTCATTGCTTCATGCAAGCGATTCATTCCACCTCCAGACGGACCGATCAAATCCAGAACAACGGGAAGACCGGTCAAACGTAACTTCGCAACAGCATCAGCAACATGCCACTGATGCTTGTACACCTCAACAACTGAGACATATACCAGTCGACAGGGTCGCTCATTACTGAAATCGCTCAAACGGCGTTGCGGACGAGGAGATAGAGAAAAACGGGGATTGATACCATGTGGTATGATCACTGTTTTACCTCTCAATGAACCCGTATCCTTCAAAACAACATCACGCGCATAGGCTGTCAAAAATACTACACCATCGGCTTTCTTAAATGATCGAGATTGAACTACCTTTAAAAGATGAAACCTAAATATTTCTAAAGGATGTGAGTAACGACTAATCTCCTGAGCTGAAAATGGTAATAGATTTTGACTCATTGTGACGATAGTTTTAAAGCCACTGAGATCGAAACCGCCAAGTACAAACAATACATCGCAACCAACTTGCTCCGCAAGTTTCTTCAACTTGAAACGCTGCCAAAATAACCGGTATGGCAAACTATCATCAAGCAATGGTTCGTTAACCATATAGAGCCAATCGCGGCCATCAATGTTATCCAGAGTAGTCTTACCACCCCAAACAATCACTCTTGCAAATCCATGTTTAGACGGATTAGCTGCACGCAATAACTCAACAAGATGCGTAACGCCGCCTCCTGCACGAATATTGGAGGCATCAATACCAATAATCATCCGAAATATTTTACTTAAATATTTTAATCTAAATCGTTATGCCAAGGAGTCCTTGGACGGCTGGTGCCATTATAAATTGAATTAATAACATTACTCAGATATCTTGCACCAGCCTCAGATCCAAGACATTCGGCCCAATCAGATATTTTCCGACGTTTCTCTGTCGAAATCCGTCCAGCATCAATCTGCTTTGACAAAAGTTCGCGCAAGGCCAAAAGATTTCCTCTTGGAAATATCCCGCCAAATCCTGACGCCCCTACTGCAACCGCCGAGCCACATGCATCGCTACAAATTGCTGGAGTCCCTGCCATAAGAGCTTCTGATACTACCGCACCCCAGCCATCGGCATCACTTGGTAAAACGAGACAATCAAACGAGCCTACCAAGCATCGCACGTCAGCCATCGAAAGTTGGCCATACATACGAATACGATCGTTGCCCAACTTTTTTTCAGCCATTCGCATGATCTTTTTTTGTAAAGGACCAGCACCAACAATATTCAATTCGTATCTTTTACTACCAAAGCCTGACAAAGCATCAATTAATATATCCAAGCGCTTTAGGGAAATTAAGCGCCCGATAAAACCAATCTGGAAAACAATTGGATTTATATTTACTGAAATTGATTGAATAAGAGATGGGGAGAGAAAATATGCAAAGGAAAATATCATATCTTCTGGATACCCACGATCAGCAACCCATTTTGGCATTGCTGATCCGATAGCCAGAACAAAATCTGGACGAGTACTGATGTTGCACAATTTCCTGCTATAAACAAGTCGCTTGATAGGAGCAAGAGCAAAACGCTCATCAATAGTCTCCATGATCACTCCCCACCGAGCATGTTGTTGGGAAAGCGCCTTGATGACTTGCGATATATAGCCATTCCCACGCAAACCACCCGCAAGGTGAATCGCCTCACTCGAAAAACTTTTCGCCAAAAAGATGGCATCATCAGTATTGTTGACAAGTTCTAACCGGAGGCCCTGC
Source organism: uncultured Chlorobiaceae bacterium (assembly GCA_903824295.1). Taxonomy (GTDB): domain Bacteria; phylum Bacteroidota; class Chlorobiia; order Chlorobiales; family Chlorobiaceae; genus Chlorobium. The sequence continues at coordinate 1,207 of CAIJWE010000057.1, read as the reverse complement.
GTATCTGGCTGAACCCAGCCTTGACTGGTTCGGTCTACCGAAATCGACTGAGCCGCAACATAAATTACTTTATTGCCTTGAAATGCGAGAGCCTTTGCTAATCCGGCCATGTGGGGGCTGACAATACCCATCCAAAATACAATCTCATGCGTAGGTATGCTCATGCAGCTCTCCATATTTCTTAGAAGTAGCAGCCCATGTAACAAGGATGATCATCAAAAGCCCCATTCCTCCCGCTGAAAAAAACATCGATTCCCCAAAATTGATTGCTATTACCGTTATAATGACGATTAATTTTGCAAACCCGTTTTTGGCTGCTTGTCCTATTAACACCAAAAACCAACCCAGAACTAACAAAAATCCTATAAGGCCAAGCTCCTCAAGTATGGCAAGAGGCATTACACCTTTTTCTACAGAAGCACTGACAGGCAAACCAAGCAGAGGATCGCGATTAACAAATCTCATTGAAGGAAGCGAAGCAATGCCAAAACCAATGCCCAAAAAAGGATTTTGCTCAATATTATCAGTCATGGTTGAGACTAAATCACCTCTTGAAGAATTGGCAAGGTCAATTGCTGAAGTAGAATCAGAACCCTTTTGAAGATAACTGCCTATCGTACCACTATAAAAAGGAAATGCAAACAATAACAAGGATACCGAAAAAAATAATACAACGCCTTTGCGACCAGTTTTTAACGAATGCAACATCTGTCCAAAACGCCTGCCACCATCAATAAACGACGAGACAATTACACCAATAACGATTGCCAAACCGGCGGTACGAGCCCCTGACAGAACAACCAAAACAAGACAAGCACACAATAAAGCGAACTCTTGGAATGACTGTTTCGTCGTAACAAATAAACGGCCAACTAACCATGCCTCCAGCAATGCCATTGTCGTACCAAACGCTTGAGGATGATTCAATATACCCTGAAAACCATTACTATTGATAGCGTAACCTTTAGAAGGTACTAACAATAATGGCAGACTTACTATCATAATGGCAATTAACCCACCAAAAACCTTATCTTCCATTTCCAAGCGCATATTCATATCAAGCCCGCCCCAAGCTGCGAACAACGTTATTGTGACAAACAGCCAAGAAAGAGCCTTTAAAATCGACACATCAACAAGAGGGCTTACAACTAAAGAATGAAAAACAATAAATATTACCAAAAACCATGACAAAAGTGAGAGCTTGGCT
>CAIJWE010000056.1 GCA_903824295.1 uncultured Chlorobiaceae bacterium | reverse complement strand
GGATTTTGAGTCCAGCGCGTCTACCAGTTCCGCCACTTTGGCCTGTTTTTGAGCGGTGCGAGAGAAGGGAATCGAACCCTCACGCCTCACGGCACTAGTTCCTAAGACTAGCGTGTATACCAATTTCACCACTCTCGCAGTACAGTGTCACAATATACGTGGTTTTTGTTCTAATAAAAACTATCTTTCGAGATACTTTTGCGGCGTATGACGCTAAAAATTTTTCATTTCGTTTTATACGTTTTTAAGCCTATGCCGTTTAACCTGCGCCGTTTTGCAAACGTTATCTCCTGGGTGCTCAGTCCGATTGTTGTTGCGCCGCTGGCGTATATCGCGATTGTCATGCTCGGATTTTGTGATGATGTTAAAAGTTCGTCGTATCTGGTGATACTCTTTGTTTCCAGTACGCTCGCCCCTGTTCTTTTGATTTCCGGCCTGAAAAAAGTCGGCAAGATTTCTGATTATAACATCCCCTTCCGCGAGCAGCGATTTCTTCCGTTGCTGGTGTTGATAGCGGTCAATGCCCTTGGCTATGAGTTTATGAAGCAGCTTTCTCCGCCAAGGCTGCTTACCGGTATCCTGCTTTTCAATGCAGTAAATACCATACTTATTCTGCTTATCACCCTTCAGTGGAAGATCAGTATTCATCTTTTTACCTTTTCATCATCTGCGGGGCTGCTCTTTATGCAGTTTGGCGTTGTTGCCCTCTGGCTGCTGCTTCTTGTACCGCTTTTGATGTGGTCAAGAATTTTTCTGAAAGCCCATAATTTCATGCAAACCCTTGTTGGCGCACTGCTTGGTTTTGCTGTGATTGTCGCCGAATTAACGTGGTGGACAGGGCTGTGAAGAGAAAACGGTATGCTGTCGTTGTAACAACTTATGGAGAGGTCGAAGCTGTTACAGTAAAGAACCTGTGGCCGAATTCAAGGAGAATTCTGAAGGTCGTTACTCGCCAGATTGTCAAAATACCTACGGCAATGATCTATTTTGTTGCTGATTACCGTTCGACAAAGCGTTATATCGACTGGAAGCTGAACCGTTATCGTTCAACGCTCCTTGCCATCAACCGTGCACAGAAAACAACGCTTGCACACGTTCTTGCCGAAAGCGGGAATGACTTTTTTTCAAAGGCTGACGTAGACGTTTTTGATGCCTATTATTTTGTTCCGCCCTATCTGGACGACATGCTTCAGCAGTTGCAGCGGGAGTATGACGGGGTTGTCGTCGTGCCGATGATTCCTGTTGAATCGGCATTTTCCTGCGGGGTCGCCTGCCAAATGGTTATTGATCTTTATGGCGACAACAGCTTCAGTCATGTCAGGGTAATGAGCAAACTTTGGAAAGAGGACCGTCTCCACCGCATTTACATAGAGTATCTTTTCGGGCAGCTTTCCCCTTCAGTGCGTCTCCATCAAAAGGGTAAAATCGGACTTGTGCTGGTTATTCACGGCACTCTGGTCAAGAACCGTGCCGGAAATCCTCCGAAACTTTTTACCGGGCTTGATGAGACCATAGCTTTTTTTGAGGTGATGAAACGCAAAATCATGGCCGATCCTGAAAATATTTTCAGTGATGTGCGCCAGGGCTGCATCAATCATTCAACGGGAGGGGAGTGGACTTCCGATACGATTGAGCATGCGCTTGAGGAGTTCAAACGCGAGGGGTACGAGGGCGTGGTCATGTTTCCCTACGGTTTTTTTGCCGACAACAGCGAGACGGAATATGATGCCTTCAAAAAGCTTAAAGAGGCTCATTTTGCCATCTCCCAGTATGTCAGATGCATCAACGATTTCCCGGCTTTCGGCCGCTGGCTTTCCGATCAGGTCTTTGTTGAGCTTCAAAAGCTTTATGACCTGCAGGCGGCATTTGAGCGTCTTGAACATAACCAGTAAATTCCATACCATTGAATAAGGTCGTCCAGCAAGAGAGAGAGCAATTGGAGGTGTCACTGCAGCATGATTCCGATAATCCACTGACGCAGTATGCACTGGCGCTCATCTATATTGATCTTCATCGCAATGCCGAGGCCCTTGAGTTGCTTGATCGTTGCATTCAGGTCAGGCGTCGCGACCCTCAGGCGCTTTATGCACGTGCGGTTACCTATCTGTCGATGGGTGTTTACCGCAAAGCAGCATGTGATCTGTTGAAAACCATTGTGCTTGATCCGGGTTTGATTCAGGCATACAAGCATCTTGGCTTTGTGCAGTTTACACTCGGCAAGGAAGAGGCTGCACTGAAAACCCTGAAGAAAGGGCTGGAGATTGATCCGGAATATGCAGAGATCTATTGTGTTTTGGGTGATGCCTACCTTGATCTTGGTGAACTTGATAAAGCAAGGGAGGCATTTGAAAAAGCACTTGACCTTGAACCCCAGAGCGCTGAAGCACACAGCAAGATTGCGATGTATTACCTTTCGAGAGGGGATATGAAGGCGTTGAAAAGGGAGTATGAGCTTCTGAAAACGCTCGATGCAGCATTGGCAGAGCAGATTGGAAACCTATTTTTTTAAGATACCATGAAACTTTTTCCTGATAGTGACGCTAAAAAGCGGTTTATGAAAACCGGCCTTCCCATTGTTCTCGGCATTGCCTGGTCTCCGATTATCTGGATGCTGCTTGTGGCAACACTTGGGCCCCCGCTGTTTGCTCTTACCGCTTCATGGTTCATTACCCAGGCAATAATTCTTGCGGTTTTCGCTCCGGTCATTTTTTTCCTGTTAAGGCTATTTATGCGTACAGGCAGAAAATTTTACAGTGATGGGGAGTGAGTGCCTGATAGATTTCGGTAATAAGGGGGTTAATTTGCTGAAAATCGTAACCTGCACCGAAAAAAGCTTCTTTTTTTCTGTGAGCAAAGATTTTTTTTTTTATCTTTTCGCTCCTGTAGTGAAATTATCGCCGCAGGATGAAGAAATATCATGCTGTGTTCGACCAGGATTAACTCAAAATGGCATTACATGGATCAGACTCTGAGTAATTTTGGCAATGTTTTTGCTTTCCTTGCCCTCGGAATCGTTTTCGTTGCCGGCGGTTATCTGACAGCCCGGCTTTTGCGTCCCAGCCGGCCAAACCCCGCCAAAAATTCAACCTACGAGTGTGGTGAAGAGGCTGTAGGCAGTGCCTGGGTGAAGTTCAATATCCGCTTTTATGTTGTCGCACTTATCTTTATCATTTTTGATGTTGAGGTTGTTTTTCTTTACCCTTGGGCAACGGTGTTCAAGCAACTTGGGGAATTTGCGCTTGTAGAGGCTCTTGTTTTTGCCGGTATTCTTGTGCTTGGACTTGCTTATGCATGGGTAAAGGGGGATCTGGATTGGGTAAGGCCTACCCCGAATATTCCGAAAATGCCTGAAATGCCATCAGGAAAATCAGACTCTCTCAGGGGTTAACTTCTGTCCACAATTTTTTTTAGACGTTATGGGCCTACTTGATGCCGGGATAACAAAACATAATGTGCTGGTAACATCGGTTGACAATGTGCTGAACTGGGCGCGTCTCTCTTCGCTCTGGCCGATGGGTTTTGGTCTTGCCTGCTGTGCTATTGAGATGATGGCGACAAATGCCTCCAATTATGATCTTGAACGGTTCGGTATTTTCCCCCGTTCTTCTCCCCGCCAGTCCGATCTTATGATTGTTGCTGGTACGGTTACGATGAAAATGGCCGAGAGAGTTATCCGTCTTTATGAGCAGATGCCGGAACCTCGTTATGTTCTCTCAATGGGAAGTTGTTCCAATTGCGGAGGCCCTTACTGGGAGCATGGATATCACGTGCTCAAGGGAGTCGATCGTATTATTCCTGTCGATGTCTATGTGCCGGGCTGTCCACCAAGGCCCGAGTCGCTTATCGGTGGTCTTATGAAGGTACAGGAGCTGATTCGCATGGAGCAGATAGGTCTTTCGAGAGCTGATGCGTTGAAGAGGCTGGCTGAAAAAAGTGTTGATCCCCAGCTCGTTATTGAGCAGGAGCGTAAGGTTGTCGGTGCATAATTAATAAACAGGCAAACTCTCAGATGGAAGAAGGTAAGGTTTTTTCGCAGTCGGTTCAGCAGAGTGCAGCGGCTTATGCGATTATCCATGAAAAATTCGGTACGGCGGTGTCGGCTTTCGATGCCAATGAGACCATGCCGTTTTTTGAGGTGCTCGATACCGGGCTCTGGCCTGAAATCGCTCTTTTCATGCGTGATCATGCGAAGCTCAAGTTCAATTATATGGCGTGCATGACCGGTATGGATTATCAGGCCGAAGAAAAGCTTGGTATTGTCTGTAACCTGGAATCGCTCTCACTTTTCAATCACAAGCTTGCTGTCAAGGTGAAGTGTGCGCGTGATGGTGGATCGATTCCAACTGTCGCTTATGTATGGCACACGGCCAATTGGCACGAGAGGGAGGCTTACGATATGTTCGGTATGCTTTTTGCCGGTCATCCCGATTTCAGGAGAATTCTTTGTCCCGATGACTGGGAAGGGTTCCCGCTTCGTAAGGATTACAAGGTGCAGGAGAGCTATCACGGAATAAAGGTGCCCTACTAACAGTGGTTTAAATAGTAAAAGCAGCTCAAGTATGCAGGAATTAGATACAGCCGGATTGGGTTCGATCAGGGTTACCCGAAAAAACGACCATACCGTCGTCATAGAAAAGGATCTTGCCACAGAGCAGATGGTGCTTGCCATGGGCCCGCAACATCCCTCAACACATGGCGTTCTCAAATTGGAGTGCCTGACCGATGGTGAGGTAATTACAGAGGCGGAGCCCTTCCTCGGGTACCTGCACCGCTGTTTTGAAAAGTGTTGTGAGAATGTTGATTATCCTGCCATTGTTCCTTATACCGATCGACTTGATTATCTGTCGGGTATGAACAGCGAGTTCGCTTATGCTCTGGCTGTTGAAAAGCTTCTTGATATTGAAATTCCCCGTCGTGTTGAGTTTATTCGCGTTATTGTGGCTGAACTGAACAGAATTGCATCGCATCTTGTTGCCATTGGTACTTATGGAATTGACCTTGGTGCCTTTACCCCCTTTCTTTTCTGTTTTCGTGACCGTGAAATCATTCTTGGTCTTCTGGAGTGGGCTTCGGGTGCACGAATGCTCTATAATTATATATGGATTGGCGGTCTTGCATACGATGTCCCATCCGATTTTCTCAAAAGAGTGGGCGAGTTCGTTACCTATTTCAGGCCCAAGGCGGTAGAACTCTGCAACCTCCTCACGAAAAACGAAATTTTTGTCAAACGGACCATCGGTATCGGTATTATGCCTGCTGATGTCGCCATCAATTATGGCTGGTCGGGTCCCATGCTTCGCGGTTCAGGTGTCAAGTGGGATTTGAGAAGGAACGATCCCTATTCCGTCTATCCTGAACTTGATTTTAACGTTCCCGTGCCCGACGGCAAGTTGTCGGTTGTGGGTGACTGCCTGTCACGCCATCTTGTCCGTGCACTTGAGATGGAGGAGAGTCTTAAAATTATCGAGCAGTGTATCGCCAAAATGCCATCTGCTGAAGGCTTCAATCCAAGGTCGGCTATCCCAAAGCGTATTCGACCTAAAGCTGGTGAAGTTTATGTACGTGCAGAGAATCCGCGTGGAGAGCTTGGCTTTTATATTCAGAGTGATGGAAAATCAACAAAACCGCTTCGCTGCAAGGCCCGTTCATCCTGCTTTGTCAATCTTTCAGCGATGAAAGACCTTTCAAAAGGCCAGCTTATTCCCGATCTTGTTGCCATTATCGGCAGCATTGATATCGTCCTCGGGGAGGTTGACCGATGAGTTCAACTGCTTTATCGCAATTTAGCATCCCTTTTCTTATGGGTAATAATCTCAATGCCTGGTCTGAAGCTCTGGCCGGGTTCAATCTCCTTGGGTTGCCTCTTGGTCTGGTTATTCTTGCCGCCATACCCCTTGTTTTTATTGCACTGTACTCACTGACTTACGGTGTGTACGGTGAACGGAAGATTTCTGCCTTCATGCAGGATCGGCTGGGCCCTATGGAAGTTGGAAAATGGGGTATTCTGCAGACGATTGCCGATATTCTGAAACTGCTCCAGAAGGAGGATATCGTTCCTACGTCGGCCGACAAATTCCTCTTTGTTATTGGGCCGGGTGTTCTCTTTGTTGGCTCCTTTCTTGCTTATGCCGTACTGCCGTTCAGTTCGGCGTTTATCGGAGCAAGCCTGAATGTTGGACTTTTTTATGCAATAGGTATTGTGGCACTTGAAGTTGTCGGTATTCTTGCTGCCGGCTGGGGTTCCAACAACAAGTGGTCGCTTTACGGAGCTGTTCGCAGTGTTGCCCAGATTGTCAGTTATGAAATTCCCGCTGCCATTGCACTTCTTTGTGGTGCCATGATGGCAGGTACACTTGACATGCAGCAGATCACGATCTTGCAGTCGGGCTCGCTCGGTTTCGTGCACTTCTTCCTGTTTCAGTCGCCTATCGCCTGGTTGCCGTTCCTTATCTACTTTATTGCCTCGCTTGCTGAGGTGAACCGTGCTCCATTTGATATTCCCGAGGCAGAATCAGAGCTGGTTGCCGGTTACTTTACTGAATACTCCGGTATGAAGTTTGCGGTTATTTTTCTTGCTGAGTATGGCAGTATGTTCATGGTTTCGGCTATTATCTCCATCGTCTTTCTCGGTGGATGGAACTCGCCGCTTCCCAACATTGGTTCGCTTGCCCTTAACGACATGACCAGCGGGCCTGTTTGGGGCGCATTCTGGATTATCATGAAAGGGTTCTTCTTTATTTTTGTACAGATGTGGCTTCGCTGGACGCTTCCAAGATTGAGGGTGGATCAGTTGATGTATCTCTGCTGGAAAGTTTTGACCCCGTTTGCCTTTGTCAGCTTTGTGCTGACGGCGATTTGGGAAGTCTATGTCCCTTGAGAGAAGTGTAACAGTCAACGACCTGGAAAGTAATGACGTATAGATTATGAGTGAGTATTTCGGGAATATAAAAACCGGTGCAGTTACGATTGCCTCCGGCATGGGTATAACCCTGAAGCATTTTTTCAATGCTATCCATCGCAAAGGTGATGCCGGTGTGGATGATGCAGGATATTTCCGTCAGGTAGACGGACTCTGCACCCTGCAATATCCGCGGGAGGTCATACCTACACCTCAAAACGGTCGTTATCGCCTCTATAATGATATTGAGGATTGTATCGGCTGCGGTCAGTGTGTCAGAGCTTGCCCGATTTCCTGTATTTCGATGGAGACGATCAAGGTTGCCGCGGATGATTTAGCGCTTTGCGGAAAGACTTCTGACGGGCAGCAGAAAAAATTCTGGGTTCCTGTTTTTGATATTGATGTGGCAAAGTGCATGACCTGCGGAATGTGCACGACGGTCTGCCCGACGGAATGCCTTGTGCACACTCCCGTCAGTGATTTTTCCGAGTTTGACCGAAGCAACTTTATTTATCATTTCGGAAACCTGTCAAGATTGGAAGCTGAGGCGAAACGCCGCAAGAATGCTGAGTTGCAGGCAAAGGCGCAGGCGGAAAAGGAGAAGAAGGCAGCCGAAGCCCTCAAGGAAAACAGTGGCGGAGAATAAGCGAACCAATTAATGTGCTCTAACACCATGAGTAACCCAACCTATACGGTAATCTTTTATCTCTTTGCGGCCATTACGGTCTGTTCAGCCGCGTTTGTCGTGTTTACACGCAATGTTATTTATTCCGCTTTTTCGCTGCTCTTTACTTTTTTTGGCGTTGCTGCCCTTTATGTTTTTCTGAGCGCTGATTTTATTGCTGTTACCCAGGTGGTTGTTTATGTCGGCGGTATTCTTGTTCTTCTGCTTTTCGGTGTGATGTTTACCAACGGTATCATGCAGACTGGACAGAAAAGCGAGGTATTTCATATCGTTCCTGGCACGTTTTTGCTTGCCGGTATCATCGGCGCCTTGCTTTATACCTTTTATACCTCACATGGATGGATGCCCTCCGAATCCACCCTGCAGGGCAGTATCGTCGAGCGGATTGGATTTGAAACGATGTCACGTTATGTTCTTCCGTTTGAAATGGTCTCTATTCTGCTGCTTGCAGCACTGATCGGAGCCGCATTTCTTGCGCGTTTTGACAAGTCGGGGAAATAAATCAATAAGTTTATCACAACATGGAACAGTTGACAACAATCGGGCTCAATCACTATCTGACAATTTCGGCCATTCTTCTCGGTTTAGGGCTTTTTGCCGTCATGACCCGCAAAAACGCGATTGTTGTTTTGATGGGTGTTGAGCTGATTCTTAATGCGGCAAATATCAATTTCCTGGCGTTTTCAAAGTACAACGGTGGAATGGAAGGGGTGATGTTCGCTCTCTTTATTATAGTTATTGCTGCGGCTGAGGCGGCTATTGCCCTTGCTATCGTGATCAATATTTTCAAGATATTCAAGAGTGTCGATGTCTCAAGTATTGATTCCATGAAAGAGTAACCGATTGTAAAAGCATTATCAGTTTTAATTTTTTTTTGGTGTAAACTAAAGGAACATGCACAGTTTAATTCAGTTATCAATAGTCGTACTGCTGCTGCCACTGCTTTCGTTTGTCATTCTTATCTTTTTTAATCGCCGGCTCCCCAGAAGAGGCGATTTTATAGGGGTGGGAATACTCGGTACAGCGTTTGGTATCTCGGCATACATCTTCTGGTCGGTCATCGTGCAGACCTACGATCCGGCGTTCAGGGTCGCATGGGATTTTACCTGGATTGATTTGGGCAATGTTCCCGGAGTCGGGCCACTTGAGATAAGGATGGGTGTTGTTATCGACAACCTCACCTCCATCATGCTGGCGATGGTTACCCTTATCAGCCTTCTCGTGCACCTCTACTCCACGGGATATATGGCAGGAGACAAGAATTACGGCCGCTACTTTGCTTTTCTGGGGATATTTACCTTCTCCATGCTCGGTATTGTCCTCTCCGACAACTTCTTCTCTATCTACATCTTCTGGGAACTGGTCGGCCTCTCATCGTATCTTCTGATCGGCTTTTTCTTTGAAAAGGACAGCGCGGCTGATGCACAGAAAAAAGCATTTCTTGCCAACCGTGTCGGCGACATCGGCATGTGGCTGGGTATACTGATTCTCTATTCACAGTTTCATACCTTCAGTTTTGAGCAGATCTATGCCAATCTTGCTGCAGGGAAGTTTGCCCTTTCAAACGGGTGGCTCACGGCTGCTGGTATCTTGCTCTTTATGGGTTGTGTTGGCAAATCGGCTCAGTTTCCTCTCCATATCTGGCTTCCTGATGCCATGGAGGGCCCTACTCCGGTTTCGGCCCTGATCCATGCCGCGACGATGGTTGCCGCAGGTGTATACTTTGTAGCACGCATCTTTGTGATGCTGACACCTGATGCCCTGCATGTTATTGCCTTTATCGGAGCCTCAACGGCATTTATGGCTGCGACCATCGCCATTACACAGAACGACATCAAACGGGTTCTGGCCTACTCGACCGTTTCGCAGCTTGGTTATATGGTGCTTGGCCTCGGTGTCGGCGCTTACTCCGCCTCTCTTTTTCATCTTGTGACGCACGCATTTTTCAAAGCATGTCTGTTCCTTGGTTCGGGTGCCATCATTCACGCCATGCACCATGAGCAGGATATGCGCTGGATGGGTGCTCTCCGCAAGAAAATGCCATGGACCTTTGCAACGTTTACCCTTGCAACCCTTGCTCTTGCCGGCCTGCCTCTTACAAGCGGTTTTATGAGTAAAGATGCCATTCTTGCCGGTGCGATTGGTTTTGCAGAGGTAGAGGGCGGCGGCATTTACTATCTTATACCAGTTCTTGGCTTCTTTTCGGCGATGCTTACCGCATTCTATATGGGGCGCCAGATCTGGCTTGTCTTCTTCGGTGAGAGTCGCACGCATCTGAAGCCTGCCGACAATCATCATCAGGCTCATCATGCACACGACAGTCATGCTACTCACGGCGATGCTCATCATGGTGCGCATGAGGTTCATGAGGTTTCCTGGAACATGAGGGCTCCGCTTGTCATTCTGGCCGCACTTTCTGTTTTCGCCGTCTACTCACCTGATCCTCTTGATGGTGCAAAAGGGTGGTTCATGAAGATGATTCCAACTCCGGCAACGGTTGTTGGTGAAGCGAATCCTCAGATTGGTGCACTTGCTGCTGGCAGTGTGGCGCCGCAACATGCCGGAGTTGTTCGAACGACGGAAGTTGTTCCTCCTCCCGTTGTCACAGAACATGCCGCTCCCGCTGCTGCACATGGTGAAGCGAAGGGCGGGCACGTATACTCAGATCCACGCCAGGCAGAAATTGTTCATGCCGGTCATGCTGCACATTACACGGCGATCTACATCTCAAGCATTATGGTGGTGCTTGGTATTTGTATGGCCTTTGTGGTCTATGTCTTCAAAATCATTGATCCTGAAAAAACCGCCAACGCTATCCGCCCACTCTATCTCTTTTCGCTCAACAAGTGGTACTGGGACGAGATTTATGAGGCAACGTTTATCAAAGGCTCTATGGTGCTTGCTCGAATGCTCTCATGGTTCGACACCAATATTGTTGATGGGATAGTCAACGGTGTAGCAACCCTGGTAAGGAAATTCGCATTTGCCAATGACAGTTTTGATCGTCACGTTGTTGATGGCATGGTCAACTTTACGGCCTTCACTGTCAATACGACCGGCGCAGTCTTGAGAAAGCTACAGACTGGAAAGGTACAGACCTATGTTGTCATGCTGATGCTGGTGCTCTTCGGCTACTTTGTTTTTTATTTTACACGACTGATCTACTAAGAGGGATTTACTTTTAATCTGAAAACTTACAGACACGGAACATGCTGAGTTTAATTGTTTTTCTGCCTATTATTGCCGGTCTGGTAATACTTGCTGTGCCTTCATCGCAAAAGCAGATAATCAGAATTGTTTCATTGCTTGCGGCTCTTGCCCAGGGAGTGCTGGCGGTTCTGATCTGGAGAGGTTACGATCCTGCGTTGCCCGGAATAACTGCTGGACCAGGGGGAAGCCCTCTGGGCTCATTCCAGTTTGTTGAGAAGGTACCGTGGATCAGTCTCAACCTCGGCGGATTTGGTTCACTGAACATTGAGTATTTCCTCGGTGTTGATGGAATCTCGGTCACCATGGTTATTCTGACCGCCCTTGTCTCCGCAATCGGCGTGCTCTCAAGCTGGACCATACAGAAACAGGTGAAGGGTTATTTTATCCTTTATAACCTCCTTGCCTCGGCGATGATGGGTTGTTTTGTAGCGCTTGATTTCTTCCTTTTCTATGTTTTCTGGGAGATCATGCTGCTTCCGATGTATTTCCTTATCGGTATATGGGGCGGCCCGAACCGTGAGTATGCGGCCATCAAGTTCTTCCTCTATACCTTGTTTGGTTCGGTTTTCATGCTTCTTGTTATGATCGGCCTCTACTTCAGTGTTACCGATCCTGCAACCGGTCTGCATACGTTCAGCCTTGTTGCTATGGCTACCCAGACAAACTTCAATATTCCAGGTGCAATTTTCGCTCCGGAAAATCATCTCTGGCGTCAGATAGCCTTTATTGTGCTCTTTGTCGGTTTTGCCATCAAGGTTCCCATGTTCCCTTTCCATACATGGCTCCCGGATGCTCACGTTGAGGCTCCGACTCCTATCTCGGTTATTCTTGCCGGTGTGCTTCTGAAGCTTGGAACCTATGGGATGATCCGTATCAACTTCCCGCTTTTTCCTGAGGTCTTTCAAGCGTCCATGTTTGTGATTGGTATCTTTGGAGCTATCAACATCATTTATGGTGCATTCTGTGCACTGGCCCAGAAGGATCTGAAAAAGATGGTTGCCTATTCATCAATCAGCCACATGGGTTATGTGCTGCTCGGTCTTTCGGCTGGAAACAGCGAGGGTATGGTCGGTGCACTCTACCAGATGTTCAACCATGGCACCATTACCGCCATGCTCTTCCTTCTTGTCGGTGTGATTTACGATCGTGCGCATACCCGCCAGATTGACAAGTTTGGTGGACTTGCCTCCTACATGCCGGTCTATGCTGCGGTTGTAACGGTTGCCTGGTTTGCTTCGCTTGGTCTTCCCGGCCTGAGCGGCTTTATCTCTGAAGCATTGGTTTTTGTCGGCGCTTTCAGTTCTGAAATAACACGTCCTATTGCCATGGTCTCCGTGCTCGGCATCGTTTTTGGTGCGGCCTACCTGCTCTGGTCATTGCAGAGGATGTTCCTCGGGAAGAGAAAAGATGACGCAGCTTACGACCTTGTTGTGGGTAAGGATGGTCATGAACATATTCATTTCCATGACTGGAATGGAAAGCTCGATCTTGATGGGCGCGAACTGGCCATGCTTGTACCGCTTGTTGTGATCACCATTTTTCTCGGTATCTACCCAATGCCTGTGCTCGGCATGTTGACGTCGAGCATTAACAAGCTGGTTCAGGTGCTTGCGCTCCCGTTGTGATGTCACAAATGTGATTTAATGGAATTGACAGAGGTTAAAGAATAAACGAAGAGAATTATGTTCGAGCTGCCATCAGGTGCTGAAATCCAGGGTATCATTGCAAGTATACAGGGAAGCGTTGGATTTTTTATTCCTGAAATCTATCTGTCCGCGCTTTTTATGCTCCTTATCATTGTTGATCTGGTTGCAAAGGGGCGCAAAAACAATCTGCTCGCGATAACAACCCTTCTCGGGCTTGCGGGCAGCACCATCTTCATCTACCAGCAGCATGCGCTGCCGGCAGGAGAGTTCTTTTTCGGGATGTATGTTCTCGATGAGTTTGCACTCTTCTTTAAATACTTTTTTGTCCTTTCCGCGATCGTTGCCGTTGTCGTTACGATGGCTGACGAGCAGTTTGATCGCGAGGTGAAAAGTATGGGTGAGTACTATGCGCTTATCGTAGCGATGGTGATCGGTATGATCATGATGGCCTCTTCGGCTGATCTGCTGATGATCTTTCTTTCGATGGAGCTGGTGAGTTTTACCGGTTACATTCTTGCCGGTTATTTCAAGCGTAATCCCCGTTCATCGGAAGCTGCCCTGAAATATCTGGTATACGGTGCCGTATCATCAGGCCTCATGGTCTATGGTTTTTCACTCATCTATGGGATAACTGCCCAGACCAATATCATCAAGATTGGTCTTGAATTGGCGGCGCATGGTTCTGATTCGCTCGTCATGATTCTGGCAACCCTCCTTGTTCTGGCCGGTTTCGGCTACAAGATTGGCGCAGTGCCTTTCCATTTCTGGTCGCCCGATGTCTATGAGGGATCGCCGACTCCAATAACGGCCTATCTTTCTGTTGCTTCAAAGGCGGCAGGGTTTGCCTTGCTCATGCGCTTTTTCTATGTTTCCATTCCACATGGTGGGCTCCCTCCTGAGGACAAGCTTGGCATGGACTGGCTTTCGCTGCTCATGATCCTCTCTGTTGCATCGATGATTTACGGCAACGTTGTGGCGCTCTGGCAGAAAAACGTCAAGCGGTTGCTTGCCTACTCTTCCATTGCTCATGCAGGCTATCTGCTTCTTGGCATTCTTGTCATGGATCAGTTTGGAACCCAGGCAACTCTCTTTTACCTGCTCTCCTATTTCCTTATGAATTTTGGCGCATTCTATGTTGTCATTCTCATTTCGAACAAGACTGGAAGCGAGAATCTGGATGACTATCGGGGCCTCGGTAAAAAGATGCCGCTTGCTGGTGCAGCTCTGACCGTTTTTCTGATTTCTCTTGTTGGTCTGCCTCCGACTGTCGGATTTATTGGTAAACTGATGATTTTTTCAGCATTGCTTACCAAAGGCTCTCTCTATATCTGGATTGCTCTGGTTGGTATCATGACCAGTGTGATATCACTATACTATTATATGCTGATCCCGCTCAACATGTATCTGCGTGAATCAAAACAGAGCGATGAGCAGAGCATGAATTTGGGCATGGCACCGCAGATTATATTGGCCGTTCTGATGATTCTGACACTCTATTTCGGACTCTTTTTTACTCCGCTTTCAGATTTTGCAAAATATTCGTCAGCAATTTTTGGTATCACCCTCCAATGATCTTTGTTCGGCGTTTCATGCGGACAATCTTATTAACCCCGTTTTCTGCAAGGATAAACGGGGTTTTTTATGGTATTTCAGAAAACAATTGTTAGCTTATCTTGAAGTATTCTTTTTGAGTCGTCCGTTCTCTGATTTTCAGGACTATTTAGCGTATTGTCGCATCTATTTACGGTCTCTTTCCAGATAATCTGATTTTTTAAAGGGAGGATAGTATAATGCAAAGTAATCAGACCTTTGCCGACGTATTCAAAGCCAGGGGGGTAAGCCGCAGGGACTTTTTGAAGTTCTGTTCGCTTACTTCTGTTTATCTTGGCCTTTCACCATCCATGGTACCCTCTATTGTTGAGGCAATGGAGAACAAACCCCGGACGCCGGTCATCTGGCTGCACGGCCTCGAGTGTACCTGCTGCTCCGAGTCTTTCATCCGCTCTTCTCACCCTTCGATCGAAGATCTGCTTTTTAACATGATCTCCCTTGACTATGACGACTTGCTCAGTGCTGCCGCAGGCAGACAGCTTGAGGATCAGCGTCACAGGATAATGAAAGAGTACAAGGGTAAATATATCCTTGCGGTTGAAGGAAATGCCTCCACAAAAGATGATGGCGTCTACTGCATGGTGGGTGGCGACTCTTTTCTTAATACATTGAAAGAGACTGCGGCTGATGCGGCAGCGATCATCGCATGGGGATCATGCGCTTCGTTCGGTTGTGTGCAGAATGCGCATCCCAACCCAACCGGCGCTGCTCCGGTTTCCGATATTATCAAAAACAAGCCTATCGTCAAGGTTCCAGGCTGTCCGCCTATTTCAGAGGTCATGACCGGCGTTATTGCCCATTTCCATACATTCGGTACGTTACCTGATCTGGACCGTTTCGGCCGACCAAAAGCCTTTTACAATACCAGGATTCACGACAAGTGCTACCGTCGTGCTTTTTTTGATGCCGGTATGTTTGTACCAAGCTTTGATGATGAAGCGACAAGAAAAGGGTGGTGCCTCTACAAGATGGGCTGCAAAGGTCCAACCACCTATAACTCATGCTCTAAGATCCAGTGGAACGGGGGTACAAGTTTCCCTATCGGTTCCGGTCACCCTTGTATTGGCTGCTCTGAACCAAATTTCTGGGACAGAGGACCATTTTACGAGCGGCTTGCCGAAGTGCCGTTCCTTGGCAGTGACAGCAATGCCGACAAGATTGGTGTGATTGCCGTTGGTGCCGCTGCTGCCGGTGCGGCCGCTCATGCTGCAGTTACGGCTGTCAAGAAGGCGAAATCAGATAAGCATGATAACAACGATAAAGCATAACCCAGGGAGTAGCTCATGGCCAGAAAAATAGTTGTTGATCCAATTCCTCGTATTGAGGGACATTTGAGAATAGAGGCGAAGCTGAACGACAGCAATGTAATTGAGGATGCCTACTCCAGTGGCACGATGTGGCGTGGTATAGAGGTGATCCTGAAGGGACGCGACCCCAGAGAGGCGTGGGCCTTTACAGAGCGTATCTGCGGTGTCTGCACGACGGTACATGCTCTGGCATCGGTTCGCTGCGTCGAGGACGCACTGAAAATTACCATTCCAACCAATGCCCGTATTATCAGAAACCTGATGAACGCAACCCAGGTGACCCAGGATCATCTGGTGCACTTTTACCATCTTCATGCGTTTGACTGGGTTGATGTGGTCAGTGCCCTGAAGGCTGATCCAAAACAGGCGTCGGCTATTGCTCAGAGCATCTCCCCGTGGCCTAAATCATCGGTAGGCTACTTCAAGGATTTGCAGCAACGTCTTGTCGGGTTTGTCGAGAGTGGTCAGCTTGGCATTTTTTCAAACGGTTACTGGGGTCATCCAGCCTACAAGCTTCCACCGGAAGTGAACCTTATTGCGGTGGCGCACTATCTGGAGGCACTTGACTTTCAAAAAGAGATTGTCAAGATTCAGACTATTTTCGGCGGAAAGAATCCGCACCCAAATTATCTGGTGGGTGGCATGGCCTGTGCGATTGATCCGAACAGTGATACGGCCATCAATATTGAGCGCTTGATGATGATCAAGAAAATTATTGATGATACCAACACCTTTATCGATCAGGTTTATATCCCGGATCTTCTTGCCATTGCGGGATACTACAAGGAGTGGCTGCATGGTGGTGGCCTTGGCAATTATCTCAGTTATGGTGATTTTCCCGAGACGACGCTTGATGATTTCAAGACATTGCTTTGGCCGAGAGGGGCTATTCTGAACAAGGATCTCAGCATGGTTATTGATGTTGATCCGAGGGATGCCGCGGAAGTTACCGAAGAGGTTAGCCACAGTTGGTATACCTATTCCAAGGGAGACGGCAAGGGCCTTCATCCTTGGCAGGGGGAGACTAATCCCAAGTATACCGGCCCCAAGCCACCTTTTGAGCATCTTGATACCGACAAGAAATACAGTTGGCTGAAGACACCCCGTTGGAGAAACCATCCGATGGAGGTTGGTCCCTTGGCTCGCGTGCTGGTTGGCTATGCAAAGGGTGACGCAATGATCAAGGATACGGTTGGCATGGTGCTTTCAAAGCTTGGCGTCGGTCCTGAAGCGCTCTTTTCAACTCTTGGTCGTACTGCGGCCCGCGGAATCGAATGCAAGCAGACCGCCGGGTTCATGCGCCATTACTATGACCAACTCATTGCCAATATCAAAACCGGTGACCTCCGTACCTTTAACAGTGATCGGTGGGATCCCTCAACCTGGCCTGATGAGTGTAAGGGATTCGGTTATACTGAAGCTCCGCGCGGCTCGCTCGGTCACTGGATTCACATCAAGGAGCAGAAGATCAAGGAGTACCAGATTGTTGTGCCCTCCACCTGGAACGCCTCTCCACGCGATGTCAATGGTAATTCAGGGGCTTATGAGTCGGCATTGAAGGGAACTCCTATGCTCAATCCTGAACAGCCGCTGGAGATTCTCAGGACGGTTCACTCATTCGATCCCTGTCTTGCCTGTGCCTCTCATCTCTTTGATATGAATGGCAAGGAGATTACCTCAGTTACAATCGTCTAAACGGAGCTGTGTCATGGGGAGAATAATTGAAGAAATCTATGTCTGGAGGCTGCCAGTCAGGCTTTATCACTGGATCAATGCCCTGTGCATGGTGGTTCTTTTTGCAACAGGAATGTATATCGCCGCCCCCTTGCTGAGCCCTCCGCTCGGTGAGGCGGTCTGGTACAAGGGCATGGCCTGGTGGCGCTATATGCACTTTGCTTTTGCCTTTATTTTTATCGCCAACTTTCTTTTCCGCCTCTACTGGGCGCTCTTTGGTGGTGATAAATACGCCCGCTTTGGCGGTTTCAGACCTTGGTCACCCTCCTGGTGGGGCAAGCCCTTCAGGGAGCAGGTTGAGTCCTATCTCTTTCTGCGTTCGGATGAGCCGAACTATGTCGGTCACAACCCTGTCGCTGCCCTGGCTCATTTTCTCTTTATCTTCTGCGGATCGACCTTTATGATTTTTTCGGGTCTTGCGATGTATGGTGAAAACAATCCGGCCGGGTTTAGTGAAACCTTGTTTGGCTGGATGATTCCGCTTTTTGGCGGCAGCTACACCCTGCATTTTACACACCATCTGGGGTCATGGATGTTACCAATCTATGTTATCATGCACCTCTATGCGGTTATCCGTCACGATGTGGTCGATCGCACCAGTGTTACCTCTTCGATTATTACCGGCTACAAGCACAAGGTAGAGGAAGAGCCTGTGTGAAGGGTGGTGGCGAGGAGTGCTTATTTTGTTCTGTAAAAGTAAAGCCCATTGCAGGGGTTAACCCGCAGTGGGCTTTTGTCATATTGGTCAATCAATCATAGTCTGAAGTGAAGTACAATCGAATCAATATTATCGGTCTTGGCAATGTGCTCCATGGAGATGAGGGGTTTGGTGTGGCCGCGCTCAACTGTTTTCAGGAGACGCTTGATCTGCCCTCCACTGTGCACTGCATTGATGGTGGAACCCAGGGGATCTACCTGCTCGACTACATTGAGTCCTGCGATGCGGTCATTGTTTTTGATGCTCTGATTCCTGTAGAGTATGATCGCCGGGTCTATGTTTATCGCAACGAGGAGTTGCCTGCCTTTATCCACCGCAAGATGTCATCCCATCAGATGGGGTTCAGCGAGTTGATCGGGCTTGCTCGACTGCGTGGCAAAATGCCCCGCGAGATTGTCCTGATTGGTATTCCTCCCAAAGAGCTTGAGCTCTCCATGGAATTGAGCGCCGAAGTTTTGCTGTTGCTTCCTGAAGCGGTAGAGAGTGGACGGGCTATTTTGGAGGGTTGGCTGGCTGAAGGGTAGCGTTGTCTCTTCCCGCTTCCTGTCCCGGGTATAGGATCCGGGACAGATGGGGTGAGCCGCGAGGATTGCTACGGCTTGATCAGACGCAGAAATTCACCTCTTGTGGACTCTGAAGTAATGAATTGCCCCGACATGGCCGAGGTTGTGGTGATGGAATTGATTTTTTCGACGCCACGCATCACCATGCAGAGATGCCTTGCCTCAATGACGACTGCGACTCCTTTCGGGTTCAGTACCTTCTGTATGGCGTCGCGTATCTGCTGGGTTAGCCGCTCCTGTACCTGCAGGCGGCGCGCAAAAACATCAACCACTCGAGCAAGCTTTGATAGACCCACAATTTTTCCGTCAGGAATATAGGCAACATGAGCCTTGCCGAAAAAGGGCAGCATATGGTGTTCGCACATTGAAAAGAGGTCAATATCCCTCACCAGCACCATCTCATCATAAGCCTCGGTAAAAACAGCCTTTCTTAAAAGCTCATCAGGATTCTGACGGTATCCTTTTGTCAGAAAACGAAGCGATTTTGCAACCCGTTCAGGTGTTTTCAGCAGTCCTTCGCGCTGAGGGTCTTCACCGATCCCTTCAAGCATGGCCGTAACCGCTTTCGACAATCCATCAAGCATCATCGGATCAGATTCCGTTATGTCCGAAGGGCAGTCATCATCATCGCAACAGCTTCCGCGACCTGTTGGAAGCGGGTTACTCTCCAAGATATCTGACGGCATTTTTTCCTGTTTCATATAGTTTGACTTCATGGAGAGAGATCTCCCGATTATTGATGGCAAGCAGTCGTTCCTCAAGTATGTCCCATATCAACACGGCGAGCACTTCAGTTGTAGGTACACATTCCCGCAATTCCGGCACGTCATGATTCAGATGACGGTGGTCAAATCTCGCAATGATCTCCTCTTCAAGGATGTTCTTAAGCTCTTTCAGGTCAAAAAGAAAGCCTGTATTGTTGTTAACGAAGCCCCTGATGGTGATTTCAAGCAGATAATTATGCCCGTGCCCGTATTTGTTGCTGCATTTTCCGTAAGTTTTAAAGTTTTCACTCTCTGTCCAGAGCGGATTGAAAAGCCGATGAGCAGCATTGAACTCAATTGTTCTTGAGACATAAACTTTCCTTGGTTTCTGCAAAAGATCATTCATATAATATCGTTGAATGTGTTGCTCTGCTGACGGTCAATTGTTTTCACTAAGAGATAAGGCGAAGCGGTATGATTTCGCATACTTGCAGTAATCTACACTTTTTGGTTCATTTTCCATGTTGTTCCTTTAACCATCGCCACTATCTATAAGTTTCATGATAAAGCGGTATTGCAGATACTGAGGCAGGATGCATAAAGTCCGAAACCCTGTGTTCTGTAGTGTTTTTTTAACCAGTTCTGTTTCTTTTCATAATATGCATGCTACCGTTACGTTTACAGGAAAACTGCCGCTTTTTGGCGTGAACGAAAAAGGTCATAAAACCTGTTTCGACGCAACAATGGATTTTTCAGGCCCGGCCAAATACGCCTCACCTATGGATACGGTACTTGAGGCTCTTGGCGCCTGCTCAATGATGGATGTTATTGCCATTCTCAAAAAAATGAGAAAAGAGCTGATACTCCTTGAAGTTGCTCTTGACGCCGAAAGGGCAGAAGAGCATCCGAAGGTTTTTACCTCAATCCATCTGAAGTACCGCCTTAACAGTCCCGATGGCACCCTTGCTGACCTTAAAAAAGCAACCGCTCTTTCAATGGAGAAATACTGTAGTGTGGCGGCGATGCTCAGAGCCTCGGGGTGTGCCGTGACATGGAGCACGGAAGTTATGTAATTTAGGCGCTCCGGCTGAAGGGCGCCTGAGGGATTGATGAAATCCGCAGAACAAGGTTGTTGCGGCATCGGCATCGCAATACTACCTGAACATGGGCAGAATGAACTTGCTTTTATGAAACATGCAGACGGTGCAATGTGCTTTTCGAAGGGTCGTGGGCAGAATTGTTTTACGGTATATCATGAAGAACTGGCTAAAATAATGAAAGGCGGCTATGTTTATAACGCCGTTCTACTGTTCCGATATCTGGTAATTTTATTTTTGGTACAGGGGGTTCCTTCATATGGCAAAAAAGCAAAAAAGTATTAACCTCTCAACTTCCAAAGAATTATGCGCTCTGGCTGAAGAGCGTCTGAAGCAAAAATATCTTGGCACAGGCGTCTCAGCACTTGGCACAAACACTTCACCCGAAGAGATACTCAGGCTGGTCCATGAGCTCGAAGTGCACCGAATAGAGCTTGAAATGCAGCAGGAAGAGTTAGTCAAAACCAGGGTTGAGGTTGAGGATAGTCTCGCTAAGTACACTGAACTTTATGACTTTGCACCAGTCGGCTATTTGACTTTGGGCAGAGACAGCAAAATTCAGCAGGCAAACCTGACTTCCGCCAAACTGCTTGGAGTTAATCGATCTCATTTACCTGGTTTGTCGTTAAAAAAATTTGTTCTGCCAGAGGACTATCGAGCAATTGATAATCTGCTCGAAACAGTGTTCACCAAGAGAAAAAATGGATACTGCGACGTGACGTTTTTAGCAAATGCTTGTCAGCTTCCCCGGATTAACCCGATGCTTTCAGGCTGCACTGTTCGCATTGAAGCTGGAATTGGTGATGCTGAAAATGCATGCAGGGTTATTCTTTTTGATATTACAGGGCAGCGGCACATAGAGACGGATATCATTGAAAGTAAAATAAGGTTCAGCCAGGCGCTGAAAGCTGCGTATGCCGGTGTTTGGGAATGGAACCTGGAAACCGATGAGAATATCTGGTCCGACGAGGTATGGTCTTTGTACGGTTTGACAAGGGGTGGTGAAAAACCATCGTTCAGACTTTGGGCAGATTCTGTTCATCCTGATGACCGGGAGAAAGCAATCCTGGGCGTTACTGTGGCTGCGGACAACGCACAAGAGTTGGATTTCGAGTACCGGGTTTGTTACCCTGATGGCTCCATTCATTGGATTATGGCCCGAGGCCAGCCTTTATTCAACGAAAATGGAGAGGCGAATCGTTATATCGGTACGGTTATCGATATTACTGAACGAAAGCAGACAGAAGAAGCACTCAGGGAAAGTAATGAGCGCTTCAATTCACTCTTTGACAACATGCTCAATGGCTTTGCCTATTGCCGCATGGTCTTCGAAGAGGGGCGACCGGTTGATTTTATCTATGAACTTGTAAACCCAAGTTTCGAAAAACTTACCGGGCTGAGAGAGGTTGAGGGCAAAAGGGTTTCAGAAGTTATCCCCGGCATTCATCAGATACAACCTGAGTTCCTTGAAATTTATGGCCGGGTTGCAACAACGGGTAAACATGAACGATTGGAGCTTCAATTTCTGCCATTGAGCATCTGGCTTGAACTTTCGGTTTACAGTGTGCAAAAAGATTACTTTGCTGTCGTTTTTGATAACATAACCAAACGCAAGCTGGCTGAGACAGCACTTAAAAAGATGAGTGTTGCCGTGGAGCAAAATCCCGCTATTGTGGTCATGACTGATATCCATGGCAACATCGAATACGTCAACCCGATGTTTTCCGTGCAAACAGGGTATACTTCCGAAGAGGTATCGGGAAAAAATCCACGCATTCTTAAGTCAGGCCTGACGCCGAAATCGGTCTATGAAGATCTCTGGAACACCATTCTTGCAGGCAATATCTGGCGTGGTGAACTGCAAAACAAAAAGAAGAACGGTGAGCTTTACTGGGAACGTGTGATTATCTCCGCCATTCGGAATATCGAGGGCATAATAACCAATTTTGTGGGGGTCAAGGAGGATATAACCGAGCACAAGAGGGCGGAACAACTTGTTGCAGATGGCCGTTTAAAACTGCAAGCCGCTTTGGCCAGTATGAGCGATGCTCTCTTTATCTCTGATATCAAGGGAGACTTCATCCACTATAATGAGGCTTTTGCAACATTTCACAAGTTCAGGAACAAAGAGGAGTGTCCCCTGACGCTCGAAGAGTATCCAAAGTTTCTTGAAGTTTACCTCCTTACTGGAGAATTTGTTCCTCTGGAAAATTGGATTGTGTCGAGAGCTCTGCGGGGTGAAACCGGTACAGGAGTCGAATTCAGACTGCTCCGAAAGGATAGCGGTGAAACGTGGATTGGAAGCTACAACTACGCACCTATACGCGACAAGGAAGGTCTTCTCGTTGGCTCAGTCGTCACCGCTCGAGATGTCAGTGAAAGTAAAGTTGCAGAACAAAAGATAAGTGACTATGTAAAACAGTTGGAAGGTGCAATGAAAAGCACTCTCCAGGCTGTAGCAAACGTTGTGGAAGCACATGATCCCTATACCGCGGGTCATGAGCGTCGTGTTGGCCAGATCGCGGCGGATATAGCTCGGGAAATGGGTTGGAGCGAAGAGACGTGTCAAACAATGCAACTTATCGGTTTAGTGCACGATATAGGCAAAATAAGCATACCTGGCCAGATACTTACCAAACCGGGTAAATTGTCAGCAATCGAGTTTGAGCTCATCAAGACTCATGCTGTAAATGGCTATCAAATCCTCCATGATGTCGAGTTCCCTCTGCCGATTGCACAAATCATCCGGGAGCATCACGAGCGTATGGATGGCAGCGGTTACCCGCAGGGTCTGAAAGGAGAAGATACGCGTCCTGAATCCCGCATACTTGCCGTAGCCGATGTGCTTGAAGCCATGGCCTCAAATAGACCTTACCGAGCCTCCTTGGGCATTGACGCTGCCATAAGTGAGATTGAGACCCATCGTGGCAGCTTATTCGATCCTGTTGTGGTGGATGCCGTGCTCCGCCTGTTTCGCGAAAAAGGCTATCAGCTTCCGGACTGATGTTCGAAGGTATCCAGGCGCAAAAAATGGTTTTAGCATGAGAGTGCAACTGTTGTTTACTTTTACAAAAAAAATTAGGGGAGCTTCACTATGAAAAATCTGTTTCTTCTGCTGTTCTGTTTTCTGTTTGCTCTGCCTTCAGCCTTTGCAGCAAAGCCGTCCGCAACGCTTGTAAACACCCGGCAGCAGGTGACGGCTGAATTTGCCCGTCTTGATCGTGGCTTGAAGAAAGCGGCAAAAGAGCTTGGCAAAACAGGTTTGACGGGTGACGATGCCCGACGGATTCTTGCGGCGACTTGCAGCGAGTTCAGTTATACGATTGATTGTTCCGCCATTGACGCCTATGGAAGGATGAAAACGGTTGAGCCTGCCCGGTATCGTTCTGTAGAGGGTACCGATATTTCAGATCAGTTGCATGTCAGGCAGATTCTGAAGCGGCACAAACCGGTATTGAGTGCGGTGTTCCGTTCGGTTGAGGGTGATGAGGCTGTTGATGCCGAATATCCGGTTTTCAGCCCTTCCGGGCGTTTTATCGGAGCGGTCAGCATCCTGTTTCATCCGGAACAGTTTCTCGGAGAGATCATCAGGCCGAAAGTGCAGGGTGGGCAGATGGATATCTGGGTAATGGAGAGGGGAGGGAGAATACTCTATGATGTTGATCGTGAACAGGTAGGGCTGAATCTCTTTACCTCGCCACCGTTTCATTCCTATAAAGAGCTTCTCCTGCTGGCGAAAAAAATTGCACAAACAGAACGGGGTAATGGCGCATACCGGTTCAGAAAGGCAAATTTAACTGACCGTGACGTCCGAAAAACAGCATGCTGGCAGAGCGTTTCACTTTATGGGACATCCTGGCGTCTGGTTGGCATTAAGGTGGAAAAGGATGAGCATTCATTACAGGGTCGTCATGGCAAATAATTCTATTATTGAGGAGAATGTATGAGCATGGTTCAGGGTGTTATCGCGTTTATTTTGCTCCTGGTGGTGAACAGCGCAGCAAAGGGGGAAGAGTATCGGAATGTTGAGGTCAAGAAGCTGATCACCTCTACAACGTCAAGCAATGGCGATCCGCTGCTCTATCTTCAGACAGCTCAACCTGAAGTAACGGCCCTTATCGTTACGATTCCTCCAGGGGGTTCAACCGGCTGGCACAAGCATCCTGTGCCGGTTTATGCCTACGTCATGGAAGGGGTTCTCAACGTTGAACTGAAAAGTGGCCGTACGTTTGTTTTCAAAAAAGGTGATCCTATTCTTGAGGTTATCAACACCCTGCATAACGGCTATAATTCCGGCCGTGTACCGGCAAAACTTGTGGTTTTTTATACGGGAGCTGTTGGTGTGCCGAATGTAATCAAGGAGCAGGTTGTGGCAGTTCCGTCTATACCTTGATATGCTTGGTTACGGGCGATAATTGTTTTCCCGGGATGGCAACGATTTTTATTGCGTACTATCAGGTTCATGATGAAAAGAAGGCATTGGATAGCATTTGTGATAGACTGGGCGAGGGACGATGGTACTGACCGGAAGAGGCGTAAAACTCCTTGATGGGATAGCCGCAATGCAGGATTACTATTAAATAGAGTGGACAACCAAAATTATTACTGTTACAGCAGGAAAATTCCCACCTGAAAGCACTGCTGAAAGAGAATGAGGAAAATCTGGCAGCCTCCTTTCACCAGGATAAACTCCTGTGTGAAAACGAGGAAAAGTTCAGGAAACTTTTCGAAGATCATTCTGCCGTGATGCTGATTATTGATCCTGATACGGCCAATATCGTTGATGCCAATCGTGCGGCCGCAAGCTTTTATGGATGGTCTATTGAGGAGCTCCGGAAGATGAATATCAGCCAGATAAATACACTCTCAGTTGATGAGATCCGCAAAAATCTTGAAAAGAGCCGGTCAAGAAAGCAAAACAGGTTTCTCTGTCGCCATCGCCGCTCGGATGGTTCTGTGTGTGATGTGGAGGCCTTCACCAGTAAGGTCGAGATTGCGGGAAAGGAGTTTCTTGATGTTATTCTTTTTGATGTCGCCGAGAGCAAGCTCGCTGAAATAGCACTGCGCGAGAGTGAACGGAAGTTTCGTACGATTACGGAACAGATGGCGGAGATGGTTTTTGTTACCGACATTACAGGAATACTGACCTATGTTTCACCGCTGATTGAGAAGATTTTTGGTTATAAGCCTTATGAGGTTCTCGGGCACCTCTTCACTGAATATCTTGTTGAAGAAGAAATTCCCGGAGCTCTTCTCACTTTCAGAAACACCTTGCAGGATCAATTGACTGATCAGATTATTGAGTTCAGGTTCATGAAAAAAAACGGATCCTCTTTTTTGGGAGAAGCTCATATCCACTATTATCAGGATCAGGATTCATCGGGCATGATGGGGTTGATTCGCGATATTACGGAACGCAGGTTCAATGAAAATTTTCATAAACAATATGAGCGGGAGTTGCTGGAAAACGGGCAATTTCTCAAAAGTATCTATGAGGAGGTCAATCATGCCATTTTTGTTGTTGACGTTTTGCCTGACGGCTCCTATCAGTATAAGAGCCATAATCGGGTTCATGAAAAACTGACAGGAATCACTAATAAGGAGGTTGTCGGAGCAACACCTGAGAAGCTGTTTTGTACCCAAATTGCCGAAAAGTTTATCGGCAACTACGATGCCTGTGTTCGTCGCGGCTGTTCCATACAATTTGAAGAGAGTGTGCCGTTTATGGGCAAAGAGGGCTGGTGGGAAACGGTTCTGAACCCGGTTCGCAATGATTTTGGTCGTATTTACCGGATTATCGGCACCCGTACCAATATTACTGAACGCAAGCTGGCCGAGCAACATCTCTTTCAGCTTAACCAGACACTCGAAGAGCGTATTGCAGAGCGTACCAGAGAGCTTGAAATGATGCATCAGCAGGTGATCCAGCAGGAAAAACTGGCATCGATCGGCCAGCTTGCTGCAGGAATTGCCCATGAGCTGAATAATCCGCTCAATTTTATCAAGATCAACTTTGCTACCCAGAAGGAGTATTTTGAGGATCTGCTGTTGCTTGTCAACGAGTACCGGAAAATTACAGGAAAAATTGAGGCAACAAATGCCCACGTCACAGAGCTGCAGAAGCTTCGTCGAATGGAGGCGGAAATTGATATTGATATGCTGCTTGATGATATTCCGATGATTTTTTCCGTGTCGCACAATGGCTTCGAGCGCATGACAACCATTATCAACAGCATGAGGAGTTTCTCCATGAGTCATGCTCCTGATGAACGGGTTTCTTTTGATATCAACCAGGGAATCCGTGATACGCTCATTCTTGCGCATCATGAATATAGCGACTGTGCCGTGATTGAAACCAATCTTGATGAGGTGCTGCCCGGGATATACTGTAATCCCGGGCAGATAAGTCAGGTTTTTCTTAACCTGATTATCAATAGTGCACATTCGATCAAATCACAAAATCGGAGTTCTCACGGTAAAATCACCATGCACACCTGGTTTGATGGTAAGCATGTTTTTTGTTCAATTGCAGATGACGGACATGGCATACCGGAGAAAATCAGAAACACGGTTTTTAACCCGTTTTTCAGTACCAAGGAACCAGGAGAAGGCATGGGTCTTGGGTTAAGTATCTGTTATGACATTGTTATAAATAAACATAGCGGAACGATTTCTATAGAGTGTCCGGATGGAGGAGGTACGGTCATTACCATAGGGTTGCCTTCGAGGGTATTCCCGATTGTTGATTCTCTGTTTGAGGAACCCTCCCGGTTATCGAGTTGAAACGTGCGATCAGCATGTGAATCTCTTTTTTTACAACGGATTGTTCAAGTTGTTTTGGCTTTCATGCGACGGTGTTGTTTTTTATTCTGCTCAATGCCGGCATCTCCATCTTTTTTTTATATCACCTGTATTGCCCGGATTTTTTCGATAATTGTTCGGTGAGGGTTTTTGGCATGATCGTTTGCCGGTTCAGGTAGCTTGACAAGCTTTGCCACGATTTCAAGGATACGCTGGTCAAGATGTTCGGCAATGTCAAGTACTCGTGTCTGGTGTTGTTTGAGTTCGTAGTGGATAAACTTTTCAACCGTGTTTTTTTTCATTTTTTCGAGAATCTGTGCCATCATCAAGGCGTCGAGATGCTTGGAAACCTTGCTGAAATATTCCAGCGGGAGGTCGTTGGCATATCCGGTGGCTTGATCAACTCCCATCTTAATGCATACTCCTGCGGCAATCTGTGGACGGATGTGCTCTACCATGAGCGGAATGACCATGAAATGGGGAATATACTTGACGATCATGCTTATGGCGTTGTAGAGATCGTCAAGCCCCTCGGTATTATGGTTGACAAGGTTTTTTACCCAACAGACCACTTCCTTTTGCTGCTGGTGTGGTAACTGATGCAACACTTCTGGCACGGCTAAATCGCTCCATGCCACTAACTCATCCAATTCACTCATTTGAAGTTCACTCTTTATGGGCTGTTTCAGCCAGTTATGCAGGGGAAGTTCTGCGTGTTATTTCTGATGCTGCATAGTCTATAAATAAAAATGGAAAACAGGAAACAAAAAAATGGCTCTTTTATTTGGTTTTAAATGCCTTTGTTTTGTGTTCATGGCGTTAGTTGTCCGGTAAAAACCGCGCAATGAGATGGCTGCAAAACTCAGTGCAATGGTTATATTCCCCTCTTTTGCATGGCCATTAAGGTAATGAACGAATATAAGTATAAGGAATGGACGAGGTATGGTGCTTTTAACGGTTGAAGGGTTAGAGAAAAAATATGGTCTGAAACATTTGTTTGAGGACGTTTCGTTTGGCATTGATGACCGCGACAAAATCGGTATTATCGGGGCGAACGGGAGTGGAAAGAGTACACTGTTGAAAATCCTTGCCGGGGTTGAAACCCCTGATAAAGGCAAGGTCATGGTGGCGAACCAGAAAAAAATTGCCTATTTGCCGCAGGATTCCCCCTACAATCCTGACGATACGGTGCTCGAGGCCATTCTGAAGTCGAGTGATAAAGCCATGGCTCTGATTTATGAGTATGAACTGGTTTGCAAGGAGCTTGAAACGAGGCATAGTGAAGATCCTTCGTTAATTGAGAAGATGAGCCGGCTTGCCCATGAGCTTGATGTGTGCGGAGCGTGGGAGCTCGAATCGAATGCCAAGATGGTGCTTGGTAAACTTGGTCTTTACGACCTTACGGCACTTATGGGCACGCTTTCGGGTGGGCAGCGCAAGCGTGTAGCTTTGGCTCATGCGCTTGTTGTGCCGAGTGACGGGCTTATTCTTGATGAACCGACCAACCATCTTGATGCCGACAGTGTTGAGTGGCTGGAAAATTATATCAGGCGATATCAGGGTGCGGTGCTGCTCATTACGCATGACCGTTATTTCCTCGACCGTGTGGCTACGCGCATGATTGAGATGGATGGCCGGACGGCAGTAACCTATACGGGAGGCTATTCGAGCTATCTTGTACAAAAGGCTGAGCAGGAAGAGCAGGCGATACGTGATGACCGTAAGCGATCCGCCCTGGTTCGTCAGGAGCTTGACTGGATGCGGGGCGGGTGTAAGGCACGGACGACGAAGCAGAAGGCCCGGATGCTGCGGGCTGAAAGTCTGGTTTATGCTCCCAAAAAGGAGAAGGCGAAGGAGCTTGAGATAGGTTTTGGTTCGGGAAGGCTGGGCGATAAAATTATTGAGTTCCATCAGGTTTCGAAATCATACGGTGACAAGTTGCTCTTGCAGTCGTTCGAGTACCATCTGCAGAAGGGTGATCGTATTGGTATTATCGGGCCAAACGGTTCGGGAAAAACTACCCTTTTTGATATGATTACCGGGCGTGTCAAGCCGGACAGCGGCCATATTGATCTTGGCAAGACGGTGAACATTGGTTATTACGATCAGCAAAGCCGGGGACTGGACGACTCCAAGCGGGTTATAGAATACATTCAGGAACATGCCGAGCAGATCAAGACGAAGGATGGCATGGTCTTTTCTGCTTCAAAAATGCTCGAGCGCTTCCTCTTTGCACCCTCTACACAGTATAGTTATATCAAGACTCTTTCAGGAGGTGAGCGCCGGAGGCTTTATCTGCTCAAACAACTGATTGATGCGCCCAATGTTCTCCTGCTTGACGAACCTACCAACGATCTGGATATTCCAACGCTTCGTGTGCTTGAGGACTATCTTGATACCTATAAGGGTTGCCTTCTGGTGGTCAGTCACGACCGCTATTTTCTTGATCGTACGGTTGAGTATATTTTTGCCTTTGAGGAGAATGGTCTCATCCGTCGGTATCCCGGAAACTATACTGTTTATCTTGACCTGAAAGCTTCTGACGGAACGAAGGGTGAAAAAAAACCGGCAAAAAAAGTGACTGAGGCGCCAAAACCCGTCGCGGCACCATCGTTAAAGCAGGGGAAGCTCACCAGCAAAGAGAGGCGTGAACTGGAGTTGCTTGAGCGCTCTATTCATGAGGCTGAAAGTCGTCAGTCGGAAATCGCAGGACGCCTTGCGACGGCCGGCAGTGATTTCGGGTTGCAGCAGCAACTTGGTGCAGAGCTTCACGGGCTTCAGCAGCAGCTTGAAAAGGAGATGACCAGGTGGAGTCAACTTGCTGAACAGTCGTAAATTTCCGCGTTTTATTGTTTTTCGCGTATTTCTGATTTTAATTATTGGGGGCAGTTTGAGTTCATGAGCGTTACCATTGCCATGATTGTTAAAAATCTTGAATCGCTCTCAAATCCCGGGGCAGCACTTTTTGCACAGAGGTTTTTTAAAACCGGCCCCGGAGAGTATGGTGAGGGCGATCGTTTTCGCGGCATTCGTGTTCCGGTGCTGAGAAAGCTCTCCCGTACCCTTGATGATACGCCTTTGCCGGAGGTTATCCTGCTGCTTGCCTCCCCCTTTCATGAAGACCGCCTGCTTGCCCTTTTGATGCTTATGCGTCGTTTTGCCGGAGGCGATGACTTGATGAGGGAGCAGATCTACCATCTCTATCTTGCAAATACCCGCTTTATCAATAATTGGGATCTGGTTGATCTCTCCGCAGAGCATATCGTCGGGAGTTTTTTGCTCCATCGTTCACGAAAACCCCTTTACCTGCTTGCCGGGTCGAAAACTCTCTGGGATCGAAGGATAGCCATCACGTCAACGTTTCATTTTATTCGTCGCCGAGAGTTTCATGATACCCTTGTCCTTGCCGAAAACTTGCTTCAGGACAATGAAGAGCTGATTCATAAAGCTGTTGGCTGGATGCTCAGGGAAGTTGGCAAACGTAACCTGGCGGCTCTGGAGATTTTTTTGTTGCAGCATTACCGGCGGATGCCAAGGGTCATGCTTCGATATGCCATTGAGCGATTTCCTGAAGAACGGAGGCAGAGCTTTTTGAAAGGCGAGTTGTAGGGGCGGGTTGAGAGGGTGAAGCGAATAGCGAACAGCAAGTCGCACAACTGTGCGGATCTCTGCCGAAACAAACAGCCTCATTGAGGCTGTTTGTTATTGCGGACAGTCAGTTGAATAAAAAATAATAAATCATATATCACTATTTAATAAAATGTTTTAGCGGAAATAATCCGGAGTGTATTGGTGCGTTCAGCTACATTGGCACACTATATGCTACTCTTATTTGGTGAGGCAGACCGTCCCTCTCTTTACAAGACGGAATTTGAAGCAACAAATAACTGGAGATTTATCATGGCAGTAGAGAAAACGATTGGTTCATCAAGCCTCGTCGAGGTTATTGACCGTATTCTTGATAAGGGTGTTGTTGTTGATGCATGGGTAAGGGTATCGCTTGTCGGTATCGAGCTTCTTGCTATTGAAGCACGTGTCGTAGTTGCCTCTGTAGAGACCTACCTGAAATATGCTGAAGCAATCGGCCTGACCGCAAAAGCAGCATAAGCAGATTCGGTACACTGAAGAGTTCCTATTTCTAAAACGAACAACTGGAGATTTATCATGGCAGTAGAAAAAACGATTGGTTCATCAAGCCTCGTCGAGGTTATTGACCGTATTCTTGATAAGGGTGTTGTTGTTGATGCATGGGTAAGGGTATCACTTGTCGGTATCGAGCTTCTTGCTATCGAAGCACGTGTCGTAGTTGCCTCTGTAGAGACCTACCTGAAATATGCTGAAGCAATCGGCCTGACTGCAAAGGCAGCGTAAGGGTGCTGGCAGTTTAATGATTGTTCTTGCTAAAGCGTCCTCCGGCTATAATAACTTGTGAGCATGATTTACCAAGAACTCATTTATACCGTAAAAAAAGAAAAAAAACGTTGGTGGTGATGCATGGTGAATGTTTTGTATTGTTGGTGTTTAAAACTGCATATAACATAAGGTCGAGATGGATATCAGAGGAGAAATAGATATGCAAAAGATTGTTTCTGAAGATATCGGTGACTCGGAAAATGTCAGAATAAAAAAAATTCAGAATGCGTTCCAGAGTTCCGAGAATATTAAAGAGTCGTGTCATTTTCTGGTTGACAGTGTTGAACATTCCCTGGAATATCTGAAGGAGAGGCGGAATGATGTGAGCTCAAAACTCTGTGAAGCACTGGCTAAAAAAGAGTCGTTGCGAAAAAAAGATTATAATATCATCATGGGTGATATCTATAGTTTACTTGATGAGAAAGAGCGCAATGCAAAAAACAATTTTATTGCCTTCATAGAGGACCAGAAAGATTTTACCCAGTCATTAAAAAATATAATAGTAAATATTTCCGATTATGGTGCAACGGATTCGCCAGATAAAAATACTTTGCTGAAAGAAGAACTGGCTCAAATTGCGGAAATACAGGAAAAAAGAAAAGAGACGGTTATAAAAATATTGACAGATTTTCAGGAAATACACAAAGAGGTTATGGCATATCTTGAATCATTACTTGAAAAGGGAGATAATATCAGTATCAGGGATATCAAGAATGCTAAATATATAATCAGCAAAGAACGTTATTCGTAATACTTAACCAAAAACGGAGAGCAAGATGGGACTGGCTAATGAAATGAAAAGCTTGAGTGAAGAGATGCTTTCTTCATTTAAGGAGCGCGTCAGAGATAATCAGGAACTTGTCGCCAATGTTGAGAAAAGGCTGCAACAGTATCGTCAAGAGCAGGAAAATACAGCCGCTGCATTGAGTGCGAATGCTGCTGAATTAAAAAGTAATCTTGCTTCAGGTGAAAAAGAGAGGATAAGCAAATATGGACAGTTGATTGGCTCTATACAGAACGATATTAAAGGTATTGAAAGGGACGTTAAAGGGTCAAAGTCATCAACGAACGCATTGATTAATGAGTTCGCCAAGGCAAGAAAGGTGCTGGCAAGTGATTTGGACAAGTTTTTCTCTGGAGAAAATCAGTCACGCGCCCAGAATGAGCAATCGAGAATGGCGGAGTATGAGATGTACATTGGAAAAATAAGTGATGAAGTGTCAAGTATTTTCAACTATACGAACGAAATGCTTGAAAAATTTGACAGTGAACATAAGGAGATGACGGATGAGCTCAGGGCGGAGTTGAGCAAAACAAGAAACGAGCGATTTGAGTATACCCATGCATTGCTCAAGAGCATTCAGGGAAGAATTGCGGAGATAAGTAACGACAACCTCAATGCTGCTCGTAAGCTCAGAAACGATTTAAACGATGGTGAGGCAGACAGGCTGAAGGAGTATAACGCATTGTTTGACCGGATCAGCAGTGAAGTTACAGAGCTGAGAGAGTCCATTTCGAGCTTGCTTGGCAGTTATTCCAAAGACAGATCACAGGGAGCTGATCATTGGAGACAGATGCAGGAAGAGATCGCTGCGATCAGAAGTGGCGGGCAGGTTGCAACTCCAAAAAGAGTGGAAAAAGCGGTTGAAAAGCGTGAGGTAAAAGCTGAACCGGCACCTGCTGTTATTAAAGGGCTGCCTGTTTTTGAGGAAAAGGCACCAGTAGTCAATATTGAGCCGCCAGCAGTACACGATGAAATCACTTTGGAAGACAAAATTTTCCAGTACATCAATAGCTATCATGAAGGTGTAAAGGTTTCTGATATGGAAGAACCTTTACATGAGACCAGGATGAAGATTGGTTTTGCTGCAAAATGTCTGCTGGATGCAGGGAAAGTTTCAAAAGTAGAAAATCTGTACTACCCGGCTAAGAAAAACAAGTAAATAACAAATTTAAAGCAAGATAAGGGTTTTTAGGCAAAAATCATTATCTTGCTTTTGTGTTTTTAAGCTGTTGTTTTTAAGTAAATTTGTCCAATAAAAATTCAAATAGCCTGTAACTATGCGTCGTCAAGGAAATGATAATGAGATGAATACAGTGCTTGAGCCAAAGCCCATGCCGAATTTTGTCGAAACAGACTACATCAGGGATATAACCAACCGTGGTCTGACCTACATGAAAGCGGGCTTTCCTGTTCATTTCAGGGGTCCTTCTGGTACCGGGAAAACGACGGTTGCGTTGCATCTTGCAAGCCAGATCGGTCGACCTGTTGTCATTATTCATGGCGATTCAGAATACAAAACATCTGATCTTATTGGAAGTGAGCAGGGTTACAAATATAGAAGGCTGGATGATAATTTTATTCATTCTGTTCACAAGTATGAAGAGGACATGACCAAACAGTGGGTAAACAACCGACTTACCATTGCAATCAAGAAAGGGTTTACCTTGGTGTATGACGAATTTACCCGTTCGCGTCCTGAAGCGAACAATATTCTCCTTCCTATTCTTCAGGAAAAAATGTTGAGTACCTCTTCATCAAATGAAGAAGAGTATTATATGAAGGTCCATCCTGAATTCAGGGCAATATTTACCTCGAATCCAGAGGAATATGCTGGTGTAAACAGGACCCAGGATGCTCTGCGTGACAGAATGGTTACCATGGATCTTGATTATTTCGATTATGAGACGGAACTTATGATCACCCATGCAAAATCAGGAATGTCACTTGATGATGCTGAAAAAATTGTTAAAATCGTACGCGGGTTGCGTGAATCGGGTAAAACTGAGTTTGACCCCACAATCCGGGGTTCGATCATGATAGCTAAAACATTGAATGTTCTTGGAGCAAGGCCTGATAAGTCAAACGATATGTTTAAAAAAGTTTGTCAGGATATTTTGACTTCGGAGACAAGCAGGGTCGGATCCAAAACAAATCAGGAGAGAGTACGTGGTATTGTAAATGAGCTTATTGACTTGTACTCATAGCCATATAAACTGCAATCAAAAGAGATGTTATGCCGATTATGAATCCTAAGAGGGGCGTCAGCCATATTAAGACTCTCCATACCGTTACCAAGGCATCTATCAAGAAAAATGATACTGCGGATTTTCTTGAATTGTATATGCTTGAAAAAGAGAAGCAGCGTTTGATGGCTGAAGAGTCAAAAATATTATGCAGGCTTGATTATGTCCAGAACAGGTTGAGAATTATTGAAAATATTTATGAGCACAGCTCTCATTTACTTCATCATCAGAATAATCGCCATTACGGCGAGGTAAACTCAGAACCTGGATTTACAACCATCCAAATAGAGTACTAAATTTATTGTACCATGGCTGAATTAAAACATGCTGTTAATGCAACAGGTCTTGCGGACATACTCGAAAGGGTTCTTGATAAAGGTATTGTAATTGCCGGAGATATAAAGATACAGATTGCAGATATAGACTTGTTGACCATTAAGATAAGGCTTTTGATTGCGTCAGTTGATAAGGCCTTGGAGATGGGTATAAACTGGTGGCAGGAAGATCCATATCTTTCTACGAAAGCCAAAGAACAGCAGATTTTACAGGACGAGTTACAGCAGCGTATCGAGAAACTGGAAGCGATGACAAAAATATCATAGTTGGGGTGCATTATGAAATATGAAAAAGATAGTAACAGAAAAGGGGAATCAGAATCTGATTTTGATTTTCTTGGCTTGGGAGGTCTTTTTAAGGGAATTGAAAAATTGGTCGATTTAGCTGGTAAGCTTGAGCAGACTGGAGCGGTAAGTCGCGAAGGAGAGCTCAATTTTGATCAGTTGAAAAAAGGAATGAAAGGTGTTTATGGATTTACCATTAAATCAGCAGTAGGTGGTTCTCCAAAGGTTGAGACATTCGGAAACATTGTCAAAACAGCTCAAGGCCCCAGGGTTAACGAGGAACGTGAGCCTATAACTGATGTGTTTGATGAGGATAATGAGGTTGTCATCATCGCAGAAATGCCTGGCATTGAAGAATCGGATATTGTTATTGATCTTAACGATGATATTCTTGAGATTTCGACGAAAAGCATGAAGAAAAGTTACCGTAAGGAATTGTTATTGCCGATCAAATCTGATATGAGTTCGATGAAGCAAAAATACACGAACGGTATCCTTGAAATAAGAATTAAAAAATGATATAATGCCGCTGACAGGTTTGGAGTGCAAAGACCTTAAGATGGTTATATTTGGCGGGAAAGGCGGTGTTGGCAAGACCAGTTGTGCTGTGGCTTGCGCTATAGGCTTGGCCCAAAAATTCACGACATTGGTGATTTCAACAGACCCGGCGCACTCAATTTCTGACAGTCTTGAACAAGAGATAGGGTTCAGACTTCAGCCTGTTCAAAACATTCCCAACCTCACTGCTATAGAGATTTCTGCAGATAAAGCTTTCCAGGATTTTAAAAAAGAGCATGAAGCTGAGCTTATTAAACTCTTTGATACATCCACAAATTTTGATGACGAAGATATTCAGCAAATGATGAGCCTCTCAATACCAGGTATTGACGAGGTTATGAGCTTCAAAACTATTATTGACCTGATTGAAGAGAATAATTACGAAAAATATGTAGTAGATACGGCACCAACCGGACATGCGCTGCGTCTTTTGTCCTCCCCGGTACTTTTGGATGAGTGGATCAAGATGGCAGCTAAAATGAGGTGGAAGTATCGTTATATGATTGAGTCTTTTTCTGGTGAATACAAGGATGATGAAGCAGATGTTATGTTGCTTAACCTGAAAAAGACAGTTAAGCGTATTGCCGCTCTATTGGGTAATAGTGAGAAATGTGAATTTATTCCGGTCTGTATTCCTGAGGACATGGCTATTATGGAAACGCAGAGGCTTTTAAAGGAACTCAGGCACTTCAAGATTTCATCACATCAATTGATTCTCAATAATGTCATGGAGTCAGACGAATCTGGGTTTTGCCGGCAAAGAAAGGTCGCCCAACGAAAGTATATTGATAAAGTCCATGATCTGTTTAAAGAATTACAGGTAGTAATTGTTCCTCTTTTTCCTGATGAAATAAAGGGGGTAACAGCATTGAAGAGGTTAATGCAGGTACTCTTTGAAAAACATAAAGAGCTAAACAGAGAGGTAAAATGAGTCATGATGAGTTGGTGCTCAAGGTAAAAGAAGCTATAGTTAAGGATGTAGGACGTGCAATTGCAAGGATTGATCCTCATGATATGGCTCGCACTGGATTGGATACTGGTGACATTGTTATGATCGGGGGGAAGCGCTCCACTCCGGTCAAAGTACTTCCATCCTATCCGGATGACAGAGATAAGGGGATCATACAGATTGACGGTATCACCAGGGAGAATGCTGGCGTTGGTATCGATGAAAAAGTATTGATCAATAAAGTCACCTTCCGTCAAGCTACTAAAATAAAGCTAAAACCAGTAACAAAGTCAAGTTCTCAGATAAAAGCAGATGATGCCAAATATATAGGATCGCTCATTAATGGTTTGCCCGTTACTAAAGGTGATAAAATCAAGGCGACTCTTTTTGGATCCGGATCTATATATTATACGATTACGTCAACTGTGCCTGACGGAGTGGTTCTTATCCATCCAGATACATCAATTCAGCTTGAGCTGACAAAACAAAACGAGGTAAAATCCAATAAGGTTACGTATGAAGATATCGGTGGACTTGGTAATCAAGTTCAACGAATACGTGAAATGATTGAACTGCCTCTAAAATACCCTGAGATATTTGAAAGACTGGGCGTTGAACCTCCAAAAGGTGTTTTTCTCTATGGCCCTCCTGGTACTGGTAAAACACTTATTGTAAGAGCGGTGGCTCAGGAGACGGATGCATATTTTATCAATATATCAGGCCCTGAAATTATGGGCAAGTATTATGGTGAAAGTGAAGCAAGGGTTCGCAATATATTTGCTGAAGCCCAGTCGCATGCGCCATCGATTATATTTATTGATGAAATCGATGCAATCGCTCCCAAAAGGGAGGATATGGGTGGCGAAAAGCAGGTTGAGAAGAGGGTCGTTGCACAGCTTTTGTCATTGATGGATGGATTGGAGTCAAGAGGTAAGGTGATTGTCATTGGTGCGACAAATATACCTAATTCTATTGATCCAGCCCTGAGAAGACCTGGCCGTTTTGATCGCGAAATATCGATTTCAATTCCTGACAAAAAAGGACGGCTTGAAATTCTTCATATCCATACAAGGGGTATTCCATTGTCAGATGATGTGGATATGTCAAAAATTGCTGATATTACCCATGGTTTTGTTGGAGCTGATCTTGAAGCCCTTGCGCGGGAAGCAGCAATGACGGCATTAAGGAAAATTCTTCCGCAGATTAATTTTGAATTATCTGAAATTCCTTATGAGCTTTTGATGCAATTGGAAGTCACCATGGATAATTTTCTTGATGCAATGAAGGAGGTTGAACCATCTGCCATTCGTGAGGTTTTTGTAGAAGTACCAGATGTCAAGTGGGAAGATGTCGGTGGGCTTGAAGAAATCAAGCAGGCTTTAAAAGAGAGTGTTGAGTGGCCGGTAAAATATGCAGAACTGTTTAAAAAAACTGATACCAAGCCTCCAAAAGGAATAATACTGTACGGAAAGCCGGGAACTGGCAAGACATATCTTGCAAAAGCGTTGGCCAGTGAGAGTGGTGTGAATTTTATTTCAGTAAAGGGGCCGCAACTACTTAGTCGTTTTATTGGCGAATCTGAAAAAGGTGTACGTGAGCTTTTCAGGCTTGCCAAACAATCAGCGCCGACTATCCTTTTTCTTGATGAAATAGACAGTCTTACACCTCGCAGAAGAAATGATGGTACAGAATCTGGGGTCATTGAGAGAGTGATTAGTCAATTTCTCACTGAAATGGATGGTATTGAAGAGTTGAAAGGTGTAACGGTGCTTGCTGCAACAAATCGAATTGATATCATTGATCCTGCATTATTACGTTCGGGAAGATTTGATCTTATGTTTGAAGTTCCGTTACCGGAATTAGGTACCAGAGAAAAAATATTTAAAATCCATACCAAAAATATGCCTTTGGGGAGTGGCGTGAGTCTGACTGTGTTGGCGGGAAAAACAGAACGTATGACTGGGGCCGACATACAGTTTATCTGTCAAAAGGCGAAAATGTGCGCTATTCGAGAAGTAATTGATAAAAAAGAAATTTCAGATACTGCTGAGATTTTTGTTACAGAAAAGCACTTTGAAGAGGCAATAGAAGTTGTTAAAAGTCAAAATGAAAATATATTAAATTAGCAAGGCATGAATACGCAAGGCATAAATACGCAAGGCATTTATATATACGGATTTGTTCCTACTCACTTTTTTGATGCGATTAAAAGTCTTTTGCATGAATCGGGTATCTATTCAATAGATTATAGGGATATATCCGCAGTCGTTTCTGATACAAAGGAAGAGAAACTCGAATATATGGACAGAGAGGCTCTTGCCTATCGCCTTGTTGATCATCAACAAAAACTTGAACTGATTATGAGCAGCGGATGCTCAGAAATTATTCCGGTTCAACTTGGCACTATAGTCAGTTCTGGAAATGATGTTATAAAAATATTAAAAAACGGATTTGATATTTTAAAAGAGACTTTTAACATTATCCGCAATGTGGATGAATTTGATTTAGTGGCCGTATGGAATAACTTTCCAGATCTTATTGTGCGCATATCAGATACTTCACAAATAAGGCTCTTGAAGGAAGATATTGCTAAAAAAGACGTTTATGATCAGGCGGACAGTATCAATATAGGTAAATTGATCAAGAAAAAAATTGATGAAAAAAACAACAAAGTCAATCTTGATGTTACTAATTCCTTGATCTCTTATTGTCTTGATGCTAAAAAACATGAGACAATGAATGATGAGATGCCGGTAAATTCAGCGTTTCTTGTAAAAAAAGAAAACAGAGATATGTACATGGAAACGATTGATCAGCTTGACGCAAAATATGCTGATAATCTTAATTTTAAAATAGTTGGCCCGCTGCCGTGCTACAGTTTTTATACGATTGAGTGTAAAATGCTTAATGCGAATGATATTGAAAAAGCAAAAGAAGTGCTTGGTATCGATGTTTATAAATCCGAAAGTGATCTTAAAAAAGCCTATCGTCTAAAAGCAGGATTATCACATCCGGATAAAAGTGCTGAAAGTTCAGAAAATAGTGTTGATGGATTTATAAAAATAAACGATGCATACAAAATATTACTTGAATATTCGAATTTTATAAAGCAGTCGCCTGACGCTGCGTTTAATGAACCTTTATATCTGGTTAAAATAAAGAAATAATATGCAAAAGGATGGCAAATATGTCTATTGTATAATTGCAACAAGTTATGAATGCAATTTTGGCCCTATAGGAATAGGGGGTCGAGGTGATTTGGTCAGCACTATTGGATTTCAGGGATTAAGCATGGTGGTGAGCGATCATCCTCTTGATCATTTTGTTTTAAACCCTGAGAACATTCTTGCTCATCAAAAAGTAATTGAGGCTGTAATGAGCCAATTCAACAGTGTTATTCCGGTAAGGTTTGGTACTGTAGCTGCGACGCCAGATGAAATCAGAAATCTTCTTGATCGACGGTACAGCGAATTATCTGAACTGCTTGAGCGCTTTGAAAACAAGGTTGAATATAACCTTAAAGCATCATGGCGAAATATGGCTGTTATATATAAAGAGATTGACAAAGAAAATACTGGTCTGAAAAAACTAAGAAGTAAAATTGAGGGGTTAACTGATGAGGAAAAAAGAAAAAATCTTATCGTTGAAGCTGGTCACATCATAGAACAGGCACTACAAAATAAGAAAGAATTTGAGGCTGAGGAAATTGTAACTGCTTTCCGCAAGACTGTTGTGGCATATAAGCATAATAAAACCACTGGAGAGGCTATGTTCATGAACAGTGCCTTTTTGATTAATAAAGGTCGTGAAGTTGAATTTGATAATGTTATGATAGACCTTGGAGAAAAATTCAAGGACAGAAGTGATTATTATTATACCGGACCTCTTCCAATCTTTAACTTTATTGACTTGCGAATTCTTCCTGAAAAATGGGAACTCTAAACTTACAATAGATTATTATAGATATGGATATTGATAATACAAAAGAAGGTCGATATATATACGGAATAATCAGAAATTCCGATAAAATTGATTTTGGTCCGATTGGTATTGGAAGCAGGAATGACCATGTGTATGGAGTTACATATAAAGACATTTGTGCTGTAGTAAGTTCATCGCCCGATATTCAATATCAGGCAAGACGGGCCAATATGATAGCGCATCAAAAAGTACTTGAAGAGGTAATGAAACGGTTTAATGTTCTTCCGGTAAGATTTTCTACGATTTCCCCGCATGATAATGATGATGCAATAATTCGTATCATTACTGCGGATTATGCAAGACTTGATGATTTGCTTGATAAAATGAAGGGTAAAAAGGAACTCGGCCTTAAAGTTGTTGCGGACGAATCGAAAATTTATGAAAATATTATTCAGAAATATGATAGTATAAGAAATCTGCGAGACAAGCTGATAAATCAGCCTTCCGATAAAATCCACTATCAACGGGTCAAGATAGGCGAAATGGTTTCGGATGCTTTGAAGAAAGAAATTGAAAACTATAAAAAACAGATCCTTGATCTGTTGAGTCCAATCGCTGAAGATGTCAAGATCACTGATAATTATGGTCATCTAATGATTCTTAATGTAGCTTTTCTTATTAAAGAGGTAAAAGAGCCGGAGTTTGATGAGGCTGTTAATGGACTTGATAATAAATATGGAGATATTATGACATTCAAATATGTCGGTACGCTCCCGCCATATAACTTTGTCAATCTTTCGATTAATACCAAAGGGGGCTGATATTTTTATTATTGATGACATATTATTTGCGCCATTAAACGGTCTTATCTTTATTGCAGAAAAAATTAATGATGTTGTAGAGAAAGAGACATCAGATGAAGGTACCGTTAAAGAACAACTTATGGCACTTCAGCTCAGATTCGAGCTTGACGAAATTGATGAGGAGGAATATGACAGGCAAGAGGATGATCTGTTGAATAAACTTGAAAGAATCAGATTGGACAAGCAAAATCAATAAACTCGTTTGATTGTATTTGAATAAAAGTTTCATAAATCAGTCTCTTTTTTGTAAAATTAACTGTGGAGCATATTATGAGCAAAATAATTACGGTAAGAAATGCTGTAATCAAGTTTCTTAAAGAAAATATTAAGACGACAGAAGTAACCGTCATTCGTATAGAAAAATCAGGAGATACCTGGAAAACTGTTTCTGAGGTATATGAAGATGATTCTTTTTTGAAGTCCATGAACCTTCCTCCTAAAAAAATTCGATTATTTTATGCTGTTGTTGTTGATTCAGAATTGGAGGTGTTGTCATTCACAAGGCTCTCAACATACGACGAATCAGAACAGGAAAATAATTGATTGATTTAATGATGTTCTCATGGGTAATGATCAGAAGGGACTTATATATATCTATTGTATTACCAGCGAGAAGCCTATAATTCTCAGCTCATGGAATGAAGAGGGTATATTTTATT
The DNA here is from genome assembly GCA_903824295.1 of uncultured Chlorobiaceae bacterium. Taxonomy (GTDB): domain Bacteria; phylum Bacteroidota; class Chlorobiia; order Chlorobiales; family Chlorobiaceae; genus Chlorobium. Next base: position 6,478 of record CAIJWE010000056.1, on the reverse strand, counting down.
TTGAAGTCGATAAACTCTTTGTGACCATGAAATATGTTTCAGAGAATGAATATTCTGAGACAAATATCAAAAATAATATAGCAAATGAAGCGTGGTTGGATGTTAATGTAAGAAAACACCTGAAAGTGATTTGCGATGTCATGCAGACGAATACGGTGATTCCTTTTAATTTCGGGACTATATATAAATCAGAAGAAAGTTTAAGAAGTTTCGTCGCTACCTATTGTGCTGATTTTAATGATGTTCTGCTCCATCTTGACAACAAGCAGGAGTGGTCCGCTAAAGCTTTTTGCGATAAGGAAAAAATAATAGAAAATATTAGCTTGCTCAGCCAGAATGTTTTTGATATTGATCTTCAAATTAAAAGCAGTTCACCAGGTAAAGCCTATATTCTGAATAAAAAGAAGCAAGATATTATTGCAAAGGAAATCAATAGCATATACAATAATATATCCAAGCGTGTATTTACGTGTTTGAACGAGTTGTCCGAAGAATATCGTTTACATGCCATACTTCCAGGTGAATTGTCAGAAAATAATAATGATATGATTATCAATGCTACTTTTTTGATTAAAAAAGAGCAGATCGATAACTTTATAAAACTTGCTGATAATTTGATTGTAGAACATGAAAATATAGGGCTCTTTTTGGAGATTAAAGGCCCTTGGCCTCCATATTCATTTATTAATCTATCTAATTAATATGCAAGATGACCTCTATGACATAAACAAAGAAATTACGATTCTTGATGTTCTTGATCGTGTTTTGACAAAAGGGGTTGTTATTACCGGGGATATCGTGATCTCAGTAGCTGATATCGATCTTGTATATCTTGGTCTTAGAGTTTTGCTTAGTTCGGTAGAGACTATGGAAAAAAGAAAGGCGATCACCTTATGAATTCATAAAAGTAATCATCATTGCCTGATATGCCGGTAACTGTTTATGCTGTTTTTTACTCTAGCGAAGTTCATGACGATATGCCCTCTGATATTGATTTGTTTTTATCAGGATCAGAAGGTAAATTTGAATTTATTTATGCTAATAAATTGACAGCATTAGTCTCCCTTCAAAAAGAAAAAAATCCAGTTTATTCTCAGCAAGAGGTATTGGCTTATGCCAGTATTGTTGAAAAAATATCAAAAAGATATGCAATTCTTCCTATGAGGTACGGTTCAGTTGTCGATTCATTAGAAGACGTGATAGCGCTATTACAAAAAAATTCAGAATCTTTTTATGCTGTATTGGATAGTGTAAAGAATAAGGAAGAGTATTCGTTAAGACTTTTATTTTCTCAGCGGCATCAACATGATACGTTGAATATGGAAAGCACTGAAATTATTAAGGTACCTCCTGCCATACTCCAGGGAAATACGGAGACAAAGAACTATTTGCTGAAAAAATATCAAGAGCACATAGTCGAAGAAAATCGTCATCAATATATCGAAAAAATCCAGTCTCATGTTACTCAAGAAATCAGGAAAATTACTGAAATATTTGAGTTAAAAAAAAGAGTAACGCCGGCATTAATTTTGGATGCTGTGCTTTTGATCGAAAGATCAGCCAAAGACGAAATTCTTGCTTTGGCATCACGTATTCAATCCAGGTATCCTGAACATAATGTCATCTTGACTGGCCCATGGCCACCCTACAATTTTACTCAAATAAAGATTGAATAGCGATGGAAGAAGATAAAATATTGTTTTATGGAGGCTCTTCAAATGAGATAATAGAGGAACTCGAAAAAATTACTTCCGGCAATCCAGGCAGGATTAATGCAACACCTGAAAATGTCGATTCAGGCCTTGCAAAAATTGTCTTGACCCTTATTGAGTTGATCAGAAAATTGATGGAAAAGCAGGCAATGCGCAGAATTGATGGTAATTCATTAAGTGAAGATCAAATTGAAAACCTTGGAGAAACTCTTATGAAGCTTGAACAAAAGATGGATGAGCTGAAAAAAATATTTAATCTGACTGATAAAGACCTTAATCTAAATCTTGGTCCCTTAGGCGATCTTTTATAATAATAAACGGTTGCAGAATTATTTTTTTTATTTTGCAACTGATTATATTTTATCTGTTAATTTCTTTTTTCCCGATATCGATTTTATATTTTCTCATTCTTCTTATGAGTGTATATCGACTAATTCCAAGTATTTCTGCCGCTATTACCTGATTATATTCACATTCTTCAAGTGCCTTCCTTATTGCTTCGGCCTCATTCGTCTTGTTGTTACTGTCAGTTGTATTTCTCTTTTCCAATCTTTTTTCCATTGTTGGTAAGGGAAAATCAGTTACCTCCAATGATTTTCCTTTGGAAAGAATAATCGCTCTTTCCGCAAGGTTTCTTAATTCTCTTATATTACCGGGGAAATTATATTTCTCAAGTACTTCAAATACTTCGTCAGCAATATATTCTATCGGCTTATTGATTTTTTCGGAAAACTCTTCTGTAAAATCGATCAAAAGAGGGCCAATATCTTCAGTTCTTTCCCTGAGGGGAGGGATATGTATGTGCAGGGTATTCAGTCTGTGAAGCAGATCCAGTCTGAATTTTTTTTCTTCCACCATTTTATGCAGATCACAGTTGGTTGCAGCAATCAATCTGAATTTTGTTTGTATCTGTTTCGTGTCACCAACCCTTGTAATTGTTCGCTCTTCTATAGCTCGCAAGATTTTCGATTGGAGATTAAATGGCATATCAGCGATTTCATCCAGAAATAATGTCCCATCATTACATATTTCAAATAATCCCTTTTTATCTGATATAGCGCCTGTAAATGCCCCTTTTTTATGGCCAAAAAACTCACTTTCAATAAGGGAGTCACTGATTGCGCTGCAATTAATAGCCCCAAAATAATTACCTTTTTGTTGACTCATATAGTGAATAAGTCTTGCAAAAATCTCTTTTCCTGTCCCGCTTTCACCTGTTATCAGTACGTTTATATCAGGGTATTGTGATGCTTTTTTTGCAAGTTCGTAAATTTCAATAATCTGTTTGCTTTTCCCGATGCAATGGCGTCCAATTTTTGACTCCATGTCTGACGTTATCAGTGAGTATTTCTCTTCGGCTTTGGCGAGCTTATGCTGCATTTGAAGATATTTCTGCGTGCGCTTAATGGCAATCTGTATATCTATATATCTCATTGGTTTGCGCAAATAGTCAAATGCGCCCAGCCTGATTGAATCGATAACGGTATCCATATCGCCATGTGCGGAGACCATAATAACCTCTATATCAGGATAAAGAGATTTAACATTTTTTAAAATATCAAGTCCGTTGGTTCCTGGCAGGCGCACATCAAGAATAAGCAAATCAATATTATTTTTGCTTAATATGGCATACCCATCTTCAGGAGTATTGGCAGCAAAGGGAATGAATCCGGAATTTTGAAGGTAATCACTGATCTCATTTGTAAAATCAATTTCATCATCAAGCGTCAGCACTTTTATTTGCCCGATATATTTGTTTTCCATTGTCAGTTCAATTTTTTTGAAGAGTAATGACTCTACAGGTTCCGTTCATCGGGTTGCTAATCATGCGGCAATGCGTGTTTATAATTGATAAGGTTACGATGATTTATCTTGCTGGCGATGAGCCGATAGATTTGTCCGTGTAACCTCTGAGCGAGGATTATCTGTGTTTCGATCGTATATTCTTGGCATGGTGGCTATTTTTCTTGTTCAGAATATTCAAGGAAAGTCTAATGCTGAATGAAATCCCTGCAACACAGCAGGTTGCTCGGCATTCACCCTCTGCCGGGTACGTTTAATTGTTGTAATTTTCGGTTTCCTTATGATTTTACTCAATATTCGTCTTGATCGACAACGGCACCATTGTATAGGATAGTTTTATCATTCAAAATATGCAAATGACAAGGGCGAGAAGTTGGTTTATCATCCTCTCTTTCAGGATTTAAAGAGAGGACTGACTGAACGATGTGCGGACTTTTTCGAGCGCGAGTTGCATATCTTCCGGAATTGGAGCCGTAAAGGAAAGTGGTACATGGCTCAACGGCTGATGAAATGAAAGGGTTTCGGCATGCAGGGCCTGACGAGGGAGCAGCTCAAGGAGGTTTTTGACAAAATTTTCACTTTTGCTGAAAGGGAGAGTGCGCAAGGCAGCTCCTCCGTAGGTTTCATCGCCAAGGATCTGGTGACCAAGGTGCAGCAGGTGGGCCCTGATCTGGTGTGTTCGTCCTGTGTGCAGCGTGAGCGAGAGCAGCGAAAACCAGTGAAGATTTTCTGTAACCGTATAATCAGTAATCGCGGTTTTTCCATATTCACCTTCAAAAGGGAAGTTTGCCATAACCTTCCGATCTTTTTTTGAACGGCCGATATTGGTTGTTATCGTGCCTGAGGTCGGGTCTGGAACTCCCCATACTATGGCTTTGTAGATTTTGATTACCTTTCGCTCAGCGAACTGGCGGGCCAGACGGTGGAGGGCAACAGGATTTTTTGCTATGATGATCAGACCCGAGGTGTTTTTGTCGAGCCGATGTACAATGCCTGGACGAAGTCCAGATTTGTCGAGTTCTTCAGCCGCCTTGCCAATGTGGTGCAGAATGGCGTTTGCCAGTGTTCCTGTCCAGTTGCCAAATGCCGGATGGACAACCATGCCCGCTTTTTTGTTGACGACCATCAGATCCTCGTCTTCATAAATAATCTCTATGGGGATATCTTCTCCAGCGAGTTCAGGTGCTGGGGGCCGCAGAAAGGTCATCTCTATGATGTCGCAGGATTTGACGCGGTAGTTCGATTTGATCTTCTTGTCATTGACCAGCACCCTTCCTTCCTCAATGGCTTCCTGCACCTTGTTGCGTGTTGCATTTTCAACCTGCCGGGTCAGGTACTGGTCGATACGCATCGGGCTCTGAACACGGCTGACCTGCAGAGTGAGTTTTTTTGGCTCAGGAGGAAGTGCATCCGTTAGCACGGATTCGTTTTTTTGTGGCTGATTTTGCATTTTAAGGTACTTGAACACTACAGGCAATAGACTACTCGGTCAGTATAACAAAAACCATACCATATTATCTATGGATTCCAAGCAACAGTTGCCTCAGGAGTCGGTTCGTAGCGTCGATCTTGCTGTTATCGGTTCTGGCCCGGGAGGTTATGAGGCTGCGCTTCGGGCGTCAAAGGCCGGTATGAAGGTCTCTCTTATCGAAAAAGGCGCGCTTGGCGGCGTGTGCGTGAACTGGGGATGTATTCCAACAAAAGCTCTTTTGCGGAGTGCAGAACTGTTTGATCTTTTTAAAAAGTCTTCATCCTATGGTTTCAAAATTCATTCCGCCGATATCGATCTTCCGGAAGCGGTCAAGCGGAGTAGGGTTGTGGCGCAAAAACTTTCAAAAGGGGTCGCCTTCATGCTGCGTCGGGCAGAGGTTGAGGTGATTCAGGGGGAGGCGCTCTTCAGCGGAGCAGATAGGCTTGATATTTTTCGTGAAGGCGTTTATGTTGAAACCTTACAGGCGAACCATATTATTATTGCTTCCGGGGCCCGTTCCCGTCAACTGCCGGGCCTTGAGCCTGACGGGAAGCATATCATTACCAGCAGGGAGGCCCTTACCCTGAAGAGGGTTCCGAACTCCATGATTGTTTTGGGAGGTGGAGCTATCGGAGTTGAGATGGCCTGGTTTTATGCCATGGCTGGCAGTGCGGTGACGCTTGTGGAGATGATGCCCCGGCTGTTGCCACTTGAAGATGAAGAGATTTCGGAAGTTCTGAAACGTTCGTTTCTGAAGGCAGGTATCAGCGTTATGACCGGGGCAAAGCTGGAAGGTGTTACGGTATCCGGCGATCAGGTGACCGGGTTTCTGGCGGTTGAGGGAGTCGATCCTCAGCCGGTTACTGTTGACTGTCTGCTTGTTGCTGTCGGTGTAACCGGCAACTGTGACGGGCTCGGTCTGCAACATGCAGGAGTGGAGAGGTCACGGGGTTTTGTGGTGACGGACGGTGCCTGCAGAACTTCAGTCGACCATATTTTCGCCATTGGTGATGTCCGTGGTGGAATGTTGCTTGCTCACAAGGCTTCGGCTGAAGCAGCTCTTGCTGTTGATACCATTGCAGGCAAGCATGCCCGACCGATTGACGAGAGCATGATTCCGCGATGTGTTTATGCCGAGCCCTCGGTTGCAAGCATAGGGTGGAGTGAAAAGGAGGCGGAAGCGCGGGGTTACACGGTTAAGGTTGGCCGCTCAATGTTCGCTGCTTCAGGTAAGGCCAATGCTTGTGGCTATCTTGAGGGGTTAGTCAAGCTGGTTTTTAATGCGCTCGACAATCGCTTGCTCGGAGCGCATATTGTTGGACATGGAGCGGTTGAGCTGATTGGTGAAATTACTCTGGCACGTCGACTTGAGGTCAGTGCTGAACTGCTTGCCGATACGATTCATGCGCATCCGACCCTTTCGGAAACGATCAGGGAGGCAGCAGAAAATGCTCTGCAGAGGTGAGGTTTTTGAAAACCATTTTCTATTGTC
>CAIJWE010000055.1 GCA_903824295.1 uncultured Chlorobiaceae bacterium | reverse complement strand
AGTCATCCGACTTTACTTTGAGCTACGGGACGAAGACCAGGCGGAAGCCAACATTGTTGCTGCGGTTGTCGGGGGTGTTGTTGTTGCGATAAGCCGACCGACAGTTCCTCGCATTGCTGTTCCAGTTGCCACCACGCAGGACACGGTTCGAACCCACGACTGATGCCCTTACTCTTCACAAGCAAACCATTTACTATACACTTTTTTTCTGAATTCTCTTGCATTGGCATACTCTGTAAAGGCCACCAATGGCATGGTATGGTCTCTGTACTCCCCTTGTGTCCAGAGCCCGGTTTGCAGATTGCAGGCATAGAGCCTCGATTTATCAATAAAGCGCTTTTTGCTTCTCGGTGAGAGCCACACACGATCTGAAAAGAGCCTGTAACCTAAAAACGGAAGCCCTTTTGTTGTTGCGTTTAAACAAAAAGGCTTCAGCTCAAGATCCAACTCACGGGCAACAAATTCCTGAAAACGATACCCTGTTTCCAGTAATCTCTCTTTGTCGTTGTGCCACAACACCATATCATCCATATAGCGCACATATCCCGCCATACGTAATGCTTCCTTGACGTAATGGTCAGCCACCGACAGATAGTGATTGGCAAAATACTGGCTTGTCAGGTTGCCAATCGGAACACTTTTCTTCTCTCTGGTCGAATAGCTGTCGATTATTTTGTAGAAAATAAAGAGCACACCCTTGTCTTTGAAGAGACGACAGAGCTGTTTTTTCAGTATTGCGTGGTCAATGCTCTCAAAATACTTGCGAACATCAAGCTTCAAAAACCACCTGTATTGGCGGTTATACTCCTTGGCCTTGTCGAGGGCCACATAGGTGCCTTTTCCGCGACGACTTGCAAAACTCTCCCCAATCTGCTGTTTTTCAAAAAAGGGATGACAAACATTCATCAACGCATGGTGCAACACTCGTTGTGGAAACGGTGTGGCACAAATCGACCGTTTTTTGGGATCGTATATGGTGAAGCTGCGATAATTTCCTGTTTCAACAGAACCAGAGATGATTTGAAGGCGCAAGGTGCGCAAATTTGCCTGCAACTGCTCTTTGTAGGCGCAAACCGCAGGGTTATGGGCCTTGCCTTTTTGCGCCTTGTAAAAGGCTTCGTACAGGTTATTCAGATCCGCAATCTGATCAAGCAACTGCCCCTGCCGTTTCATTGGTTTCCGGATTTTCAATAAAATAGTGAGCAAAACGCTCCACTTTTTTCTCGCCAATACCCTTTATACCGAGCATTCTTTTGATCGTGATCTCTTCGAGTTTTGCAAGCCCGGCAAGCTCTTCATCGGTAAAGACGATAAAGGCCGAGAGCCCTTCTGCTGCTGCCACTTTTTTCCGTATTTCACGCAGGTGCGAGAATTTCTGGAATGTTGACTCATCAAGCGCCTGACGATAATCAACCTTTGGCCTGCTTGCAGACGCAACGTTAAAAGCCTCCTCAAGGTAACGCACACAAAAACACCAATTGGCTCCGTTTTTGGTGCTTGTCAGCTTCTGTTCAACCTCCATAATTTTGTGCGCTTTCAAGAACAGATTCATCTCCTGCATGGCAACACCATCGTCGCCAATGGGTATTGTAAAAAGTTTTATTTGCATGACCGTAACTCTGAAAACCGATTGCAAAAACTCAGACAAAACTCACCGCCATATTTTCCCAAAAAATCCGGCCGCCACGAGGCGGCTCTGTGTCGTTCGCTGAAGCAAAAGAGTTGTGCACGGCGCTCATCCTTCGCTGCCGTTCTCAACTCTTTTGTCAGCTCTCTCTTGCTCAAAGTAAAGAGCGGAATGAGCTGCCAACTGACTACGGGACGAAGACCAGGCGGAAGCCAACATAGTCGCTGCGGTCGTCGGGGGCGCCGTCGTCGCGACAAGCCGACCGACAGCCCCCCGCAGGGCTGCCCCAGTAGCCACCACGCAGGACACGGCTCGAACCGGTTTCAGGGCCAACCGGATTTTCAACCACTCCCTTCGCATTGCATTCGTCATAGTACGATCCTCCATACCAGTCACTGCACCACTCCCAGACATTGCCATGCATGTTATACAAACCCCACGCATTGGGCGCAAAGCTGTCGACCGAAACCGTATTCTCTCGATACACCCCTTTCGGATTATTGCTGTACGGATAGTTACCGTCATAGTTTGCCTGATCGGTTGTCAGATTTTCACCGGTATTGAACGGTGTGGTTGTTCCAGCACGGCAGGCGTACTCCCACTCCGCCTCCGTTGGCAACCGAAATATTTTCCCTGTCTTTTCCGACATCCACTTGCAATAGGCTACAGCATCGTACCAACTCACATGCAAAACAGGATGGTTGTATTCCTCCAGAGGCCTTTCGGTACCCGATACGCCATGCCGCCAGTTGATGCCCTCTTTGTCTTTCCACTCCTTTCCATCCCAAATACTGCTACTGTTTGCCTTTTCAGCATCAGTTTTATACTCTGATTCCTCAATGAATGTTTTAAACTCGGCAAGCGTGACCGCATATTTGCAAAGATAAAACTCACTCACCCTGACCTGGTGCTGCGTCTCACTATAGTCTATGTTATATTTTTGATAAAGCTCTTTGGCTTCTGCCCTGCCAACTTCACCCTCCGGACTGCCCATCGTAAATTCACCTTCAGGTATGCGCAAAAAGTTCAGGGGCACCTTTCTTGCCCGTCGCGTTTGTGCCGGGTCGATACCCCAGCGCAGCAGAACGGAGTCGGGAATTTTAAAAAATGCCCGGCAATTATCACGTTCATTGATAACATGCAGGCTGACCATATCGGGCCTCTGCTTTTGTCGTGCAAGCTCTTCAGACAATTTATCTGCCTTTTGGCGGAACTTCTCACCATCGGTTTCACCAAGCAGATCGTACATGTCGAGCTGCAATCGACGATTCTCATAATCGGGTTCATCAGGCAATGGCTGGTTTTGGCTGAGTTGCCGGTAGAGAAAATTACCAACTGCGGCAATCTCCCTATCGGTGAGCCATTCGGTCAATAGGGCCACACGAAAAGCGTCGGGTATCTCTCCCTTTCGAAACCAGTCGAGACGGAGCAACTGGCTGATATGGCGGTAAGAGTGGAGTTGGCTCTCTTCGCCCGGATACCATGCACCCAGCTCTTTACCAAGGGCGAGGGTAAGGTTCCAGTTCAGCTCGGGATAGACCGCACAGGCGGCAATCCAGCGCTTCACTGGTTTGCTGAAAAACAGTCCGATGTAGTCAAGCTTTTTATTCCCGGTTTCTACCGGCACCAGTGCATAATCGGCGCCCTGTTGCCAATAGTGCAACCAGTCGAAATCAGCCTGCGCAGTTTGCGATAAATCGCCAGCCACAACCTGCATCCCTTCGACTGAAAGGGGCAAAACAAAGGGAAAAAGGCCCTGAAGCAGTCGCTCACGCTCGCCCCACAGGGCCGGAGAGACTGAACTGAAAAAGTAGCGGTGTTGCCAGTGTTTGAAAATATCGGCCCATGCATAAGTTTTGAGGTAGTAGGTGTCGATAAACTGCAACCCGTTGGTAAAGAGCATCAATCCAGCATGTTCATAGAGGCTCAAAAGTTCCGTCAGCCGAACACCACCCGGATGTTGGAGGTTGCGGCACACCAGAGGAGAGTTGTCGAAAAAAAAGCGCTCAACAAAGATGTTGTTCTCCTTGAGGGTCTCATAGAGGTTGTTGTGCAACTGAGCCTGATGGTCGCGCAGGTTATACCGGTCAATCAACATCAGGTATTCAACATGGCGATGCAGTGGAGTGTAGACCGGCCTGGCCATTCCGCCACTATGAATGGTTTTTTGAATCGTTTTGTCAACGTCGAATGAATATCTGCCGGAATCTGCGGTGTAGCGGAGTTGCCGCACCACCTTGATGAGGGTATGGTCGCAGAGAATTGGGGTCGATGCCACAAACCGGTCAATACCGTAAAAGGTGCTTGAGCGAGCCTTGAGAGAGGCGACGGTTATCATTGGCTCCTCTTCCTGTTCCGCTTTTGACATGAGCAGGGTGTCATGACTGTCCTGTTGTTCGCCGGGGTCGATGCTTGGCTTTTCCGGCTGCTCTTTTTTATCCTTCAATTCCTGCTGTTGCTGAACAAACGGAAGAAAGAGTCGTTTATAAATTTCAAGAAAAGCGGCCTGCTGTTCGGCTGAATGAGCCAGCACCGGGCATAACCACCGGTCAAGCTGCTCAAGCTCACCGGCATCAATGACTTTCATGATCACATAATGGGCGGTCTGATAGGTGTCTATACCAAAAGTGAACCCCTGTTGACGAAGAAGTTCGAGCAGCTCATCGAAAGGATAGTGGTGATTGGCTGCAATATAGGTGGCCAGCGGCTCTGCCATTATGGTGCAATGGTGTTTTTAACGATGGCCTCTTTAACCGCCGTGAGGTCACGGTTCTCCTTTGCCAGAACAGAGATGCCACTGAGAAGAGTGTCGTTTTTGGAACTGGCGGGGTCGTTCTTGAACGTGTAGATGTCAGCGGGTGTCAACCCCTGTCTTTTCATCCACCATACCCAAAGAATCAACTCGTGGGTCGCCGGTTTTTTGCCATTGATGAAGTTTGAAATTTTGTTGAAGAACGCTATAAAGGCCGTTACCTCTTCCGGGGTCAGTGGCATCTCCCTGAATAGCTGTTTTTTGGAGAGAAGGATTTTTTGCAACTCTTCTCCAACCGGCATGTCGATATGGAAAAAGACACACCGACGAAGAAATGCTTCGGGCAGGGTTTTTTCGGAGTTGCTGGTGAGAATGACAACCGGTTTCAGCTTGGGATTTCCTTTTTTTTCAGAAATGGAACACTCTTCATCATCGCAGGTGTTCAGCTCGGGAACCTCAAAGGTCATTTTCTCAATGTTCGTCAGGATATCGTTTGGCAAATCGCGAGGAGCCTTGTCGATTTCGTCAATCAGAACAACCCGTCTTGTGGGCAAAATACCCCTCGAACTATCGCCAGCAGAGTCACAGATTGCCCGCCCCAGGGCAACATATTTTATGAACATCTTCTCGATTTGGGCCGCCGTTAACACTTCATGGGCAGGCGTTGATGCTTCATGAGCGGCCTTTTGCATGTTCACCCGGTTAAAATGGGCAAGGCTGTCGTACCGGTAGAGCAGGTCGGTTGCCGTCGAATCGGTTCGTGTTACAAAGACCTCCGGTTTTCCCCAGCCAAAGTGACGGGCAACATGCCACGCCAGTTCCGACTTCCCTGTTCCGGGCTGACCGGTCAGCAACAGCGGCTTTTGCAGCATCAGCGCAACATTGACCGCCTTCTTGAGCGCATCGGAGGGATAATACTCTTCTCCAGGTTCAACATCCGGCAACTGCATTGCTGAGCGGAGATCAAACTTCGCGTCGGCTTCTCTTTGTTCGTAAAAGTTATAGTTCTCCATGATTGCACATTCTTACGGTTCTTTTAAACAACATTCCAACTCCTTAACCGCTTGCTGAAAAGTCATTGGTGGTGAATTGCATATATCCGGATGATAATTTTTCAGTGGCGTTTTCGGGTCTGAAAAAAAATCATCAAAGGCTTCGCCATCAACTTTTTCATGATCGTCATAACGACATACACAATAGTTCTCCAACGGCTCTATATCGTCAGCCAATGCACCCCGCTTGACATAAAAGAAGAGAAACAGCAGCTCACCTGGTTGCAGAGCAACCCATAATTCATAATACTTTATGAAATTGGTGTATGAAAACTCATCTATTGACTGTACAACAAAATGTACCTGAGTGTCGAGTATTCTGCTTTGGACATACTCCGGATTCCCGTTCAATGCAACATTGATATCAAAATACCTTCTCATGGAACGAGCAAACTCATCTTCTGCGTAAGCAATAGACAAATGGTCAGATGGGGCACCCTTTACCGTGCAGGGTGTATCTAATTCACGATCGCAGAAGGTTTGAAGGATAGCAGGCAAATCACACGCGTGAGCCTCAGGATTACGCTCAATAATAAAAACATTTACCGGTTTCTTATTATACCATAATCTTTTAAAATCCTTTTTTATCTTTTGTTTGTCGAGGTGATGCCACCGATTGCCCTTGTCAAAGGTATCGCCTCTGAGCTCTTCTCCATCGGTTGCGCCAACACTACAGCCTTCATATATGGACAAAAATCCTTTCATTTGACCAACCCATTGGATGAGTTGATGATCACTCAGGTCATCAATGTACTGTAGCCTTTTTTGATTAAACCGTACCTTGTCGTCACCCCTGAAGGGTAACTTCGCAGCTAAAAGCAGGGCATCACCGATAGTTGCGGGATTTTCGAGCATCCTGATAATTTCTTCAACGGTCATAACTTCTGAATTTTCAGAGTATTACAAAACAGTGTCAAAGGTACTGTGCAAGAAAGTTTTTCATTTCGCCAACCCAGCGGGGTCTCTCGTGGTCACTCAATCCATCAATGTATCGCTGCCGTTTCTGCTGAAACCTTACCTTGTCGTCGCCCCTGAATGGCAGTTTTGCCGCTTCGAGCAAGGCTTCACCAATGGTCGCCGGATTATCGAGCAGTTGCATGATCTTCTTGCCTGCTTTACTGACTGGCGAATCACCAAGAGCTTCTCTGTTTCCCTCGGCCGGTTTCACTTGACTTTCGCTCTGCATCGGCTTTGCCTCCCGGTTTTCATAGGCTTCAGGATGTGCGGCCATGCGCATCATCTCCATCTTGATCGCGGCAAGTTGACTGAACATCCTGTCACGCTCGCTTCTGTCCGAAATATTTGCGATGGTTTGGCAGAGGTCGTACTGCTGCAAATCGAGGAGCATGAGCTTTTCGGATACTTTCACAAATTCGGGAGAGAGCTTGAACTGCCCGAGCTTGACATCAAAATCGGCCAGCTCGGAGGAAGAGAGCCCTGCAGAGAGACCGCTGAAGTCGAGCGTTTTTGTTGCGTAGGTGAAAAATTTCCGGCAGGCTAGTTTTTGAGAGAAGATTCCCATAATTGGTTCCTTGAGTTGAGCAATGAAACGGTGAAAGAGTCATTTCCGGTATCTGCCTTTTGAACTGAACAACCCACCCTTAAAACCTGCTCTGTGGCTGAACAACGATGCCCGTCACACTCACCATAGCCTGGCGCAGGCTGGAGGATACCGCGCAATTTACTTTTTAATGAGGCTTTATCCATGCGGATTACCCAAAAAATCCACAAAATGGTCTCAGAAAAAAGTATCGAAAAAAATAAAAAACTACCCCGAAAGCCAACGGAGTTAGCAGGGATGGGCTGGAAATATTTGATTGGTATAGTATATTTCGCGAGCTGCACAAAAAAGGCGCCATGCTGTGCAATCGCTCGGTGATCGGGTACAATGTCTGTTAACATGTTAAAAAGGAAGGGCTATGAAAACCAAAGCACCACAGGCCATCTTTCAACTAAAAGTCACATTAAGGGGCTCAAAACCTCCGATATGGCGGCGAATTCTTGTGCCCAATACGATCACGCTCGGCAAGCTCCACCAGGTACTGCAAGTGATCATGGATTGGGAGGGCGAACACCTCCATCAATTTGTTCTGGGAAGGGAGCTGTACGGGGTACCTGACAAGGAGGACGTTTTTTTCGGCATGTCGGTGACGGATGAAAACAAAACAATATTATCGAGCCTGTTATCGAAAGAAAAGGATTGGCTGACCTATGAGTATGATTTTGGTGATAGCTGGGAGCACAAGCTCGTGCTTGAAAAAAAGCTGCCTTTTGACAGCGCCATGCAGCTTCCGCATTGCATCAAGGGCAAAAGGGCTTGCCCGCCTGAAGATTGTGGTGGTATGTGGGGATACATGGATCTGATTGGGATCATGAGCGACAAGTCGAGCCCTGAGTACGCAGAGAGAGTTGAATGGCTGGAAGAGAATTTTGGCATCGACAATTTCGACCCGGAATTTTTTGATCTGGAACTTATTAATGAACAGCTCCACCGCATCAAGGCATGACTTGAGCTATCGGACGAAAACTTCAAAAAAACGGAGTTGCTGGCATTGAGGAGAAATTTGAGCCGTACTCCCGCATAAAAAATGCAAGATTTATACATTTTTGTAGATTTATCTCTACCACACTCCATTATAGCACCTGTTGCTGCGTTTTGACGAGACAAGAGCGGCTAAAAATTGATTTTTCAGCAAAAAAAGGGGTGGGCTGCTGCCAACAGGCTGCCTCTCATGAATTGCATATTTCCTACCAAAATGTAACACGCCCCATCTTCCTACCGATTTGTAGAACTTTTCATCTTACATCATAGCGCCGCGTCTTAAAAATTAAACCCCGCAGAGAATAAAACGGCTCTCAAAAAAGAGGCTGAAACCCTTCAGCCATGCGCCTTTGCGCCATCTCCGCTGTTGTTTTTAAAAAATACTTTTCAAAAAAACGTTCGCTTTGGCACGCATTTTGCATTATGAAAAGCATAACAATTCAGGCAAAAGAGAATAAAAGCCTGAAGAGTTGATGATAACGGCGGCAAAAACCTAAAAAAGTACGAAAATGAGAAAAGTAGCTATTTACGGAAAGGGTGGCATCGGCAAGTCAACCACGACACAGAACACAGTTGCCGGTCTTGCGGAAATGGGCAAGAAAATCATGGTTATTGGCTGCGACCCCAAGGCCGACTCGACCCGCCTGCTCCTCGGTGGCTTGCAGCAGAAGACGGTGCTCGACACCCTTCGTGAGGAAGGTGAAGAAGTTGAACTTGAAGATATCATCAAAGCGGGCTACAGAAACACCCGTTGTACCGAATCCGGTGGCCCTGAGCCTGGTGTTGGTTGTGCAGGTCGCGGTATCATAACGTCAGTCAACCTGCTCGAACAGCTTGGCGCTTTTGATGATGAATGGGATCTCGACTATGTCTTCTACGACGTGCTTGGTGACGTTGTCTGTGGTGGATTTGCCATGCCGATTCGCGACGGTAAAGCTGAAGAGATCTACATCGTTTGCTCGGGCGAAATGATGGCGATGTACGCGGCCAACAACATCTGCAAGGGCATCCTGAAATATGCTGATACCGGTGGAGTTCGCCTTGGTGGCCTTATCTGCAACAGCCGTAATGTTGACAACGAGCGCCAGATGATTGAGGAACTTGCAAAGAAGATCGGTACGCAGATGATCCACTTTGTGCCGCGCAACAACTTTGTGCAGCGTGCCGAGATCAACCGTAAAACCGTTATCGAGTACGATCCAACTCATGAACAGGCTGACGAGTATCGCGCTCTTGCACAGAAAATTAACGATAACAAGATGTTTGTCATCCCCAAGCCGCTTGAAATCGAAGAACTTGAAGCCCTTCTCATTGAATTTGGTATCGCTAACTAAAAAACGGAGTACAAGCACATGTTAATGATCAGAACAATCGTCAGGCCGGAAAAGGTTTATGATGTCATGCAGGGATTGCTCGATGCAGGATTCCCGGCTGTAACAAAAATCTCGGTTGTCGGACGAGGCAAGCAGCGCGGTCTGCGCGTCGGCGATGTGGTCTATGACGAAATTCCCAAAGAGATGCTCTTCGTTGTGGTGCCCGATAATGACAAGGATTTCGTGATACGAGCCATCATGGAGAATGCAAAGTCAGGCCCGGAAGGAAAATTCGGTGACGGCAAGATCTTTATTTCAAGCGTGGAGGAGGTTTACACCATAAGCTCCGGCGAAAAAGAAACGGATCCAATGCTTGCGTCAGCAAAGGAGGCTTAAATGAGAGAGATTATTTCAGTCATACGGATCAACAAGGTGAACGCAACCAAGAAGGCGCTGATTGAAGCAGGTATTCCGGCATTCACCGCTACCGGAAGGGTGATGGGTCGCGGCAAGGGCGTGGTGCATTATGATATTCTCAATGGCGCGGCTGAAGGTCACCCTGAGGCCATTGCCCAGCTTGGCAATGCACCAAGACTTGTTGCCAAAAGGATTCTTACCGTCGTTGTCCCTGATGAATTGTGCCAGAGTGCAATCGACACGATCATCAAAGCCAACCAGACCGGTAAACCCGGTGACGGCAAGATCTTTGTAACGCCGATTCTCGAAACCATAAGGGTAAGAACCAACGAACAGGGTGATGAAGCGCTGAACTAACAGAGCAATATTTAAAAGGTGTAAACGGAGAGAGCTACATGGAGGCGAACATACATTTTCCCGATCCTTCCAAAGTCAGGGAGGAGCTGATACAAAGATACCCGGCCAAGGTCGCAAAAAAGCGTGCCAAGTCGATCATTGTCAATGACCCGCAACTCATTCCAGAGGTACAGGCAAACGTGCGTACCGTGCCAGGCATCATAACGCAGCGCGGTTGCTCCTATGCCGGCTGCAAGGGTGTGGTGCTCGGACCTACACGAGATATCGTCAACATCGTACACGGCCCGATCGGTTGCAGTTTTTATGCCTGGTTGACCCGCCGTAACCAGACCAGAACCGAGTCACTGATGGATGCAAACTATATCCCCTACTGCTTCTCGACCGACATGCAGGAGGAGAATGTGGTCTTCGGCGGTGAGAAGAAACTGAAAGTGGCTATACAGGAGGCTTATGACCTCTTTCATCCGAAATCGATTGCCATCTTCTCGACCTGTCCGGTTGGTCTGATTGGCGATGACGTTCATGCCGCATCAAAAGAGATGCGTGAAAAGTTTGGTGACTGCAACGTCTTTGGTTTCAGTTGCGAAGGGTACAGGGGCGTAAGCCAGTCGGCCGGTCACCACATTGCCAACAACGGTGTTTTCAAGCACATGGTTGGTCGCGACAACACACCGAGCGTGGGCAAGTACAAGCTGAACCTTCTTGGTGAATACAACATCGGCGGCGACGCTTTTGAGATTGAACGCATTTTTGAGAAATGCGGCATTACTCTGGTGGCCTCCTTCAGCGGCAACTCGACAGTCAGCCAGATTGAAAATGCCCATACGGCCGATTTGAACGTGATTCTCTGTCACCGTTCAATCAACTACATGGGTGACATGATGGAGACGAAGTACGGTATCCCATGGATGAAGGTAAACTTTGTCGGCGCAGAATCGACCGCCAAGTCACTCCGCAAAATTGCTGAATACTTTGGCGACGAGGAGCTCAAGGCAAAGGTCGAAGAGGTGATTGCCGAAGAGACTCCGAGGGTCAAAGCGGTCATTGATGAAATACTGCCGAGAACGACCGGCAAGACGGCCATGCTCTTTGTGGGTGGATCACGTGCCCATCACTACCAGGATCTCTTTGCCGAGCTGGGCATGACAACGGTAGCCGCAGGATACGAGTTTGCACACCGCGATGACTACGAAGGGCGTCACGTGCTGCCAAGCATCAAAATCGATGCCGACAGCAAAAACATTGAGGAGCTGAAAGTACTCCCCGATCCGGAACTCTTCAATCCGAGAAAAACCGAGGCTGAGCTTGACGCACTGAAAGAGAAGGGGCTTGAGATCAACGGCTATGAGGGAATGATGAAGCAGATGACCAAGAAGTCGCTTGTTGTTGATGACCTCAGCCACTATGAGTCTGAAAAACTGATCGAGATTTACAAGCCGGATATTTTCTGCGCCGGGATCAAGGAGAAGTATGTGGTTCAGAAAATGGGTATTCCGCTCAAACAGCTTCACAGCTACGACTACGGCGGTCCCTACACTGGCTTTGAGGGAGCGGTAAACTTCTACAAAGACATCGATCGTATGGTGAACAATCCGGTATGGAAGCTGATCAAAGCTCCATGGGAAAAGGCCGGAAACGGTGCAGGACTTGCAGCCAGTTACGTGACACAGTAATGAGGGAAAACGGAGACTATTAAATTATGCTATTAAGACACACATCAAAAGAGGTTAAAGAGCGTGAAGGGCTGACCATCAACCCTGCTAAAACGTGCCAGCCAATCGGCGCCATGTATGCAGCGCTCGGTATTCATGGCTGTCTGCCTCACAGCCATGGCTCCCAGGGTTGCTGCTCCTATCATCGCAGCACCCTGACCCGCCACTACAAAGAGCCTGTTATGGCGGCAACAAGTTCGTTCACCGAAGGTGCTTCAGTGTTCGGCGGCCAGGCAAACCTTCTTGCGGCCATCGAAACCATCTTTTCGGTCTATGAGCCTGATATCATTGCAGTGCACTCGACCTGCCTCTCTGAAACGATTGGTGATGATTTGCAACAGATCACCAGAAAAGCCAAAGATGACGGCAAAGTTCCGGAAGGCAAGCATGTTATTTTTGCCAGCACACCGAGCTTTATCGGCTCGCACGTTACCGGCTACGCCAATATGGTCGCGGGTATTGCTGCCCAGTTCCCTGTTTCTACCGGTCTGAAAAAGAACCAGTACAACATTATCGCGGGCTGGATGGAACCTTCCGACATGCGCGAAGTCAAACGCCTGTCGAAAGAGCTTGGTGTCAAGATTGTGCTTTTCCCGGACACCTCGGATGTGCTTGATGCTCCGCAGACCGGCAAGCACGTTTTTTATCCCAAGGGCGGCACCACGATAGCAGAGCTGCAGAGCGCCGGCGACAGCCTCGCATCGCTTGCACTGGGACCAATCAGTGCTGAACCTGCGGCAATCGCTCTCGAAAAGGGCTGCAAAGTGCCCTTTGAAACGCTCGACATCCCTATCGGCCTCTCTGCAACCGACCGCTTCATTATGGCGCTCAGCAAGGTTGCCAGTGTACAGGTGCCCGATGAGATTACGGCTGAGAGGGGACGCCTGGTTGATGTGATGGCCGATATGGAACAGTATCTCTACGGCAAAAGGGTGGCGCTCTTCGGCGATCCGGATCAGCTCTTTCCGCTTACCGAGTTTCTGCTTGATCTGAACATGAAACCGGTGCACATCGTCAGTGGTACACCCGGCCAGCGCTTTGAAAAACAGATGCGCCAGCTTCTTGACGAACGTTCACCGGAAACAAACTTCCGCAACGGGCTTCAGGCCGACATGTTCCTGCTGCACCAGTGGATGAAGAATGAGCCGGTTGACCTGCTGATCGGCAACACTTACGGCAAGTACATGGCGCGTGACGAAGATGTTCCGTTTATCCGCTTCGGCTTTCCGATTCTCGACCGTATCGGTCACAGCTACTTCCCGAGTGTGGGTTACGGCGGCGGCTTGAGACTGGTTGAAAAAATTCTTAACGCACTGATGGATCGCCAGGATCGTGACGCGCTTGAAGAAAAGTTTGAATTGGTCATGTAAAGCAATTGTTCTTCAACCCCGCAGGGGCAGCACTTTGGAACACAGGGTGTAAGCCCCGGGGGAGAGAAGGATAACAACATTTTATGTAAAAGGGGTAGAAGCTATGGAACAGATCACGATTCTCGAAGGACGGCAGAAGCAGATCTTCGAAAAGAAAAAAGGGGTGGCACAACCCGATATCGCTTGTGATACCTCAAGCCTTTCGGGGTCAGTGAGCCAGCGTGCCTGCGTCTTCTGCGGTTCCCGCGTGGTGCTCTATCCCATAGCGGATGCAATTCATGTTGTTCATGGACCTATCGGATGTGCTGCCTATACGTGGGACATCCGGGGTGCCGTCTCTTCAGGTCCGGAACTGCACCGGTTAAGCTTTTCCACCGACCTGCAGGAGATGGATGTCATTTACGGTGGAGAAAAAAAGCTCTACCACTCGCTGATTGAGCTGATTGAGCAGTATAAACCAAAAGCGGCCTTTATCTACTCGACCTGCATTGTCGGCCTTATCGGTGACGATATTGATGCTGTATGCAAAAAAGTGGCCAAAGAGTGCGGAATTCCGGTGCTGCCGGTTCATTCCGAAGGGTTCAAGGGCACCAAAAAGGATGGCTACAAGGCCGCCTGCCATGCCTTGATGAAGCTGATCGGGACAGGATCAACCGAGGAGATCAGCAAGTACAGTATCAATATCCTTGGCGAATTCAACCTTGCCGGGGAAGCCTGGATTATCAGGCAGTACTACGAAAAGATGGGCATTGAGGTTGTCGCAACCCTCACCGGTGACGGACGTATTGATGCGGTGCGGCAAGCACACGGAGCAACACTCAACGTGGTGCAGTGCTCAGGCTCAATGACCTGGCTTGCCAAAGAGATGGAGGCGAAGTATGGCATTCCCTATATCCGGGTCTCCTATTTCGGAATTGAGGATATGTCGAAATCGCTCTACGATGTCGCCAAATATTTTCCCGACCGCCTGGACATTATGGAGGCGGCAAAAGAGGTGGTGAGTGAGGAGGTCAAAAGCCTCTATCCTTCACTGCAAAAGTTTAAAAAAGCGCTGACGGGTAAAAAAGCGGCCATCTATGTCGGCGGTGCATTCAAGACATTCTCGCTCATCAAGGCGCTGCGTTCCATCGGTATGTCGGTCGTGCTTGCCGGTTCACAGACAGGAGACAAGAACGATTATGCACGACTTAAAGAGATGTGCGACGAAGGAACGGTCATTGTGGACGACTCCAATCCCGTCGAACTCTCAAAATTTATTCTTGAAAAAGAGGCAGACCTGCTTATCGGAGGGGTCAAGGAGCGCCCGATAGCCTTCAAACTCGGTATCGGATTCTGCGATCACAACCATGAGCGGAAGATCCCTCTGGCCGGATTTGTCGGTATGTATAATTTTGCACTGGAGGTCTATCAATCGGTCATGAGCCCGGTATGGCAGTTTGCTCCACGAAAAGGAGGTACCCTATGAAACACGCAAAAACAGCAACACAGAACGCCTGCAAGCTCTGCAACCCGCTTGGCGCATGCCTTGCATTCCGCGGGATTGAGAACTGCGTACCGTTCCTGCACGGTTCACAAGGGTGCGCGACCTATATACGCCGTTACCTGATCAGCCACTATAAAGAGCCGATCGATATCGCCTCATCGAACTTTCATGAAGAGAGTGCGGTCTTCGGCGGCAGCCATAACCTGAAAATCGGATTGAAAAACGTCTCCGATCAATACAAGCCGGAGGTTATAGGGGTAGCGACCACCTGCCTGAGCGAGACCATTGGCGATGATGTGCCAGGAATTTTGCGGGAATATAAAAAGGAGTTCAAAAACGGCTCGCCAATGCCGATTTTGATTCATGCCTCAACGCCAAGCTATCAGGGAAGTCACATTGACGGCTTTCATGCCGCAGTAAGGGCAACCGTTAAAACACTGGCCGAAAAGGGAGAGGCGCAGGAGCTGATCAACCTCTTTCCGAACATGGTTTCGCCAGCCGACCTGCGCTACCTGAAAGAGATCTTCAGTGATTTCAAGGCTCCAATGCTGCTGCTCCCCGACTACTCCCAGACCATGGATGGCGGCCCGTGGGGCGAATACCACCGCATCCCCCCTGGAGGCACTCCTGCGAGCGCCATTGCTGGGGCGGGCAGCGCAAAAGCAAGCATCGAGTTCGGTTCAACGCTTGAAGCCGCGAAATCGGCGGCAGGCTATCTTGATGACGCTTTTGGCGTGCCGCGTCACCACCTCTCACTGCCCATCGGCATCAAGGAGAGCGACCGGTTTTTCAGCCTGCTCGAAACACTGACAGGCCATGCAAGGCCCGAAAAATATGACGATGAACGGCGTCGTCTGGTCGACGCATACGCGGACGGCCACAAATATGTTTTTGAAAAAAAGGTGATTCTTTATGGCGAAGAGGATCTGGTGGTGGCCATGACCGCATTTCTCAGTGAAATCGGCATGACCCCCGTGCTCTGCGCATCAGGAGGAAAAAGCGGTCTCCTGAAAAGACGGATCAATGAGCTTGTACCAAATATGGATGAGCTCGGTATAAAAGTGCGTGAGGGTGTTGACTTTGTCGATATCGAGGATGAGGCCCAAGTGTTGCAACCTGACTTTCTTATCGGCAACAGCAAGGGCTATACCATGTCGCGGAAAAACAACATCCCGCTGCTCCGACTCGGCTTTCCCATTCACGACCGATTCGGGGGACAGCGAATGCACCATCTTGGCTACCGTGGCACCCAGGAACTCTTTGACCGGATCGTCAATACCGTTATCGAACAACGGCAGAATGCTTCATCAATCGGCTACACTTATATGTAAAGGGAGGATACCATGACACTGAAAATAGCAAACCACCCCTGTTTCAACGATGCGTCGCGCCACAAGTTCGGGCGTATACACCTCCCGATTGCACCAAAATGCAATATCCAGTGCAACTACTGCAACCGGAAATTCGATTGCATGAACGAAAACCGTCCCGGTGTGACGAGCAAGATATTGTCGCCGCAGCAGGCTATGCACTATCTTGACCAGGCAATGATCCTTTCGCCAAACATTGCTGTTGTGGGTATTGCCGGCCCGGGCGATCCCTTTGCCAACCCCGATGAGACGATGGAAACTCTGCGGCTGGTTCGGGCAAAATATCCTGAGATGCTGCTCTGCGTGGCAACCAATGGACTTGACCTGCTGCCATGGATTGATGAGCTCGCCGAACTTCAGGTAAGTCATGTGACCATAACCATTAACGCTATTGATCCGGAAATTGGAGCGGAAATCTATGCATGGGTACGGTACAACAAAAAAATGTATCGCGACCTTGATGCTGCGAAACTGCTGATCGACAGGCAGCTTGAAGCATTGAAAAAACTCAAGGAGGCAGGCGTCACCGCAAAAGTGAACTCAATTATTATTCCGGGCATCAACGATACCCATGTCATTGAGGTCGCCCGAAAAGTTGCGGAACTGGGTGCTGATATACTGAACTGCATGCCGTACTACAGCACCACTGAGACGGTATTTGAAAACATTGCGGAACCAGCTCTGGAACTGGTAAGTGAAATCCAGAAAGCGACAAGCGAGTATCTGCCGCAAATGAAACACTGCGCCCGGTGCCGCGCTGATGCAGTAGGCATTATCGGTGAAATCAACAGCGAAGAGATGATGCAGAAGCTTGCCGAGGCTGCCGCATTGCCCAAAAACCCTGCTGAATCGCGCCCCTATATTGCCGTCAGCAGTATAGAGGGGGTGCTGATCAACCAGCACCTCGGCGAAGCGGAACGCTTTCTGATTTACAGCATGGACGATACAGGCTCATGCATACTTGTTGACTCGAGAACAGCCCCTCCCGCTGGCGGAGGTAAAGAGCGGTGGGAAGCACTGGCCGATACCCTGCATGACTGCCGGGTGCTGCTCGTCAACGGTGCTGGCGACTCCCCGAAAAAAGTGATGACGGCCAAAGGGATTGACGTCATGGTACTTGAGGGGGTCATTGAAGAGGCTGTCTATGGAATTTTTAACGGCCAGGATCTGAAGCATCTGATGAAAAGCAGCCAGATCCACGCCTGCGGATCCAGTTGCTCCGGTACCGGAGGCGGATGCGGGTAAGCTAACCAAGTAATCAGTTATCAGTTATCAGTTATCAGTGCTGACTACTGATAACTGACTACTGATTACTGACTACTGATTACTGACTACTGATTACTGACTACTGACAACACCTAACCAAAATCGAATCATGGACAAACCAAAACATCACATTCTTGTCTGCGCAAGTTTCCGGGCGCAGGGAACGCCGCAGGGTATCTGCCATAAAAAGGAGTCGCTCAGCCTGATTCCCTACATCGAAAGCGAACTCTCCGACCGCGGGATGAGCGACGTAGCCGTCTCGGCAACAGGGTGCCTCAACCTCTGCGAAAAAGGGCCGGTTTTGGTGATTTATCCCGAAAACTTCTGGTACGGCGAAATTGACAGTGAAGATAAAATTGACGAAATTCTTGACGCTCTTGAAGAGGGCGAAGCCTGCAAAGAGCACCTGATAAACTGAACAACCCTTCCCGGCGTCTCTCCAACGCCGGGTTTTTTATGCATACAACAGTGCTGAAACGCCTGCAAAATCGCGCCAATTACTATTGTGATTGCTCCCCGAAATACAGCACGCTTTGCGCCTTCAGGCAAGAGCCGCTACGTCAGGAAAAAGGCTTTGCTGTCGATACGGTTCTATTGGCAACGAAAGAAAATGAGAAAAAATATGTACGTTGAAGGAGAGAGTATCTCTTGAGAGGAATGGCATACTCTCATCATTGCAGTCGTTTGGCCGAGGTACCCGGGAATGGCATTTTGTAAAACGTATCGAAATATCTCTTTTTTTAAAACAGATTAACTTGGGAGTTGCGATTATGAAAAAGCTTTATCTTTTGGCAGCGCTCTTCGCCTTATTCCAGACAACCCCGGTGTTTGCTGACCACATGGTCGAATCTTATGTCGCTCGGCTGGGACATTCAGATCACTTTAACAGCTACGGCGAACCGCTTTCATCTGTCGCCGCCATTATTCGGCAAGACAGAGCGAACTATCATGTTTTTGGCCGTTCAGATCGCGAAGATGAGAGCGACAACTACTTTTCATCAAAGCATAATCGCGCAACTCTGGAGGCAATAGTGCGAAACAGCCGTCTGAGTCGTGCGGTATTGAGCGAGATTGTTAACGGAGAGCCTTTGGTCAAGATCACAATATGGAGTCAGAGATATGGCGATGATTATATTGAGGTCAGGGTTATCAGGGATTGATCGCCGATTACAAAGATATATGGTTTTTTCGGGGAGATTGATGATGATTATTCATAATCTCTTGAGGCTCTGCCTCATCCTGATTTGTTCGGTTTCAGCGGTGGCACCAGCAAATGCGGCAGATAACGACACATTGATGGATCGGTTGATCAGCGCTTATCCAGAATGTCTTGCGGGCCACGACGGCAATGAACTGATCTGGAAAGATGGAACAAGAATGCCCTTTGACGATGGCAGGAGGGGTAAAGAGTTTGAAACTCTGCTCAATGCACCATCAATCAAAGATATGTTCTATGCGCCCTATATTCATGGCAAGAAGGCAGCTCCTCCAGACGTTAATATCGATCCGGGAAGGGTACGGTATGAACAGCAATTCCCGATTTGGCCCGTACACCTTGAATTCATTGGTGTTTAAAATTTGACTTTCGTAATATTTTGAGTATCAAACAGTATTATTTTGTATATTTCTGGAAATTGTCTTACTCAAAGATATAAAGATATTTTT
>CAIJWE010000054.1 GCA_903824295.1 uncultured Chlorobiaceae bacterium | reverse complement strand
TGCATAATCAAGCCTGCTATTTGTGTCTAAAAGCATCTTCAATCCGGCATGATTGATTACGGCACAGCGGTTCAGGAGACGGCTATTTTTTTGATTTCCTCTTTGTCAATATCAACAGGCAACCCTACACGCATAAAATAATACACCACCAACACTTCCAGCAGTCAAAACTCTTGTGTACACTGATTTCGCAAGTCCTCAGTAAAAAGAGATTGTCCATCATCGTTTTATGCCGACCGTATAAGCAGCAGAAATCAAATTGTTTAAATGGTATAACGGTTTACCATTGAAACAAATAGCAGTGTTTTGAATCGTGAACGTGTTGATTCTTATAAGGGTGACAATTCAAAAAATCACAGATTAGGCGGTTCCATCAAATTATTGTTGGGCATAAAAAGTCGTTTAAGGAGCTTGTAGCCATGGCAACCCAAAAACAGAGTATCGATCAAGCTGGTGATTTGATGGGCCGGGTCATCTTGATTCTGGACCAGGCTCGAGCCAATGTGTACGGGCAGCCAACAGCAACATGGTGATTGCCTATTGGCTTGTCGGACGTGAAATTGTGCTGGAAATGCAGCAGGGTGAAGAGCGTGCCGGGTATCGCGAAACACTCTTGCGCAACCTTTCTCTGGGACTTACTGTCCGATATGGCAAAGGGTTTTCAAACTCGAACCTGAAATATTTCCGCCAGTTTTATCGGGTTTATGCTGACCGTGTTCCGGCAATTGGCCACCTCTCAAGTGGCCAATTCGATACCATTGGTTTCGGTATCAGGGAGATTGGCCACACGGCTTGTGGCCAATTGGCCGTCAAGAGTGGTATGGATACAACAACAGGAGAGGGTATTCTTGGTGACCTCTCTTTTGTGGCTGATAGCCAAAAGTCGCTTGGGTTTTCAGCTTCGGTGAGCTGGAGCCATTATCGGGCACTGCTGAAGGTCGAAAATCGCAATGAGCGCCTTTTTTATGAGATTGAGACAGAAAAGGAGGGGTGGGATGTTTCTCACCTCGAAAAGCAGATTCACAGCTTTCTTTTTGCCCTTCTGCTCAAAAGCCGGGACAAAGAGCGTGTCTTCAGATTGGCCAGTGAAGGGCAAGTAGTCACTAACCCGATAGACGTTATCAAACAGCCCTACATACTCGACTTTCTTGGCCTTCCGGAATTGAGCTGTTTTCAGGAATCGGATTTGGAGTCCGCCATTATTGAACATCTTCAGCTATTTCCTCTATGACTCTTCAAAACCGGGGCCTGTTCGCAATTTTGCCACCAGCTCCCAGGTACAGATTATGGTTGTGACGGTTGGTGCCATCAACAAAAAGGATGTCAATAACCTTTACAAGGAGAGTGAAAAAACCGGTGGAGAGAAGCCGATTGATCTGATCAAATCAACGCGACCGATTCTTATTGTTGATGAACCGCAAAGTGTGGATGGTGGTCTCTCCGGTGCTGGCAAAACAGCGCTTGATGCCATGAACCCGCTCTGTACCCTGCGTTATTCCGCTACGCATGTGGACAAGCACCAGATGGTTTACCGGCTTGATGCGGTTGATGCGCACGACAAGGGGCTGGTGAAGCAGATCGAAGTTGCGGCCGCTACGGTGGAAGATGCCTTCAACAAGCCTTATGTTCGTCTCTTGAAGGTTGAGAACAAGCGGGGCAGAATTTCCGCACTCGTTGAACTCGACAAGCTGACGGCCAGCGGTGTCAGGCGAAAAGAGGCTGTTGTGGTTGATGGCGATAATCTTGAAATGGTTACCAGCCGCACGATTCATCGTATTCTGACGGCCTCCGGGCGACTCGATGATTTCAAGCGTAACCCGCAACAGTTCATTGAGCTGGCTGCCGAAGCTATCAAACGGTGCAAGCAACTCGCTGTTGTGGATGGCATCAAGTATCACCGCCTTGGCGAAAAACATTTTTATGCCCAGGAGCTTTTTGAGCAACAGGAACTTACTGGTTACCTCAAGAACCTGATCCCCGTCGAAAAGTCGGTCTATGAAAAAGTGGTCTATGACTCAGACGTTGAAGCCTCTTTTGCTGATCAGTTGGAGAAGAATCTGGCCATCAAAGTCTATGCAAAGCTGCCGGGATGGTTCAGGATTCCAACACCGCTCGATACCTACAATCCTGACTGGGCGGTACTTGTCGAAACGGACGGAGAAGAACGGATATACTTTGTTGTCGAGACCAAGAGCGGGCTCTTCACCGATGACATACCGATTGTTGATTGCATCCATCACCTGTATGATCGTTGTCTCTCGCTCATTTACAATAAAATATGCTCAGCACTCTGTCTTCAGTCCTGATACACCACCGGATCGGGCGAGTCGATCATGGGATTCAGACGAACCGCCAGAGAGAATAAATAGGGGTAATCCTCATTGAGATGCTGCATATAGAGGACCCATTCCCGGATCAGATGACCGAAAACCCGCTTTATGTCGCCATTAATGTGCTCTTTGTCGCTCGGAGGAAGACGATCGAACGACTGCCGGGCTCCAAGCTCTTCGGTGATATGAAACGCTGCCCAGAGCAGGTCAGTAAAATTTTCATGCTCAAGCAGCTTCTGGTTTTCCAGCAGACTTAACAGGAAGCTCCGTTTTCCAACCATGAACTCCTTCAGGCAGGGGAGGGCATCACTATCGATGCTGATCCTCTGGCTGCTTTGGCGCAGATAGTCGAGCGCCGCGTCAAAATCCTGTTTTTTCCATGATCCGGTCATACGCAAGCGGTGTTTCAGCTCCTCGTTTCTGACTACGTGTTCCGACAACACTTTCAGCAGGCGGTTGCCGAATTCACTGAAAAAGACGCCAATGACCATGTTCAGTTTTTTCATCACCGACCGCCGTTCCCTTTCTCGAAGTACCCTTTCGAAGAGGAGCGTGACAACGATAATGTAAATGGGCAGGAAGGCAAGATTGCCGAGAAAGCTGGCTGATATTTCCCTCAAGTTACCGAAAATACTGAAATCTATACCATAAAGGGCCAGCGAGATAGCAAAGAGGGCGGATGCCGTCCACACCTTGTTCATAAACAGTTTTTTAAACATGAACACCTTTTTCATTTATGCGGTTTACCATTACATTCTGTTACATTTTTTTTGTGGTTTTTCTGTAAATATTTGAACAACTTACCACAAAAATCAGTTTCAAGGCGGTGACGTATGGGCGTAAAGATCAGAGAGAGAAGCACATCGGGCGGTGAAGTCGCTTTTTACATTGATACCTATCATAGGGAATATGGGCGGGTTTCCCAAAAAAACAGGATTGTAAGCGAACCCAAAAAACTGGACTGAGGATATCAGATGTTGAGTTGCTCAAGCGGGAAAAGATCCTCATTAAGAATGGGCAACACTTCGTGAAGTTCCAGCAAAAGAAAAAAGGCCAACTTGAGGAAGATTACCCTCTTTTGTGATAAAATTTCAGTGAGATTTCGCGTTGTTTTCTGGGTTTTTTTGATTTTACGGATTTATACTGTTACGGTATTACAATATTACAGTATTGCAATATTTCAATGTTGCGGTATTACATTGTTACACTATTACAATATATCTTTATTGTTGTTAAGCAGTGTTTCGTTATTTCTATATTTTATTCTTACAATATTACAATCTGTCAATACAGCGCGACTGAATGAGTCGGCCATGCATGCACAGCTCAATTCATGGTGTTCAACATGCATAATGCATGACTTGACCGGCACCTTTTTCAGGATGCAGACGGAGATGACGGAGTCGTTCCTATTGGCAGTGAAACGGTAAACCTTGAGCCACACCCAGATGGAGTGTCGATGGAAAGGGTTCCCTGATGTTTGTTGACAATAATGTCGTAGAAGAAGTGCTGTCCGACTCCTGTCCCTTTGCCTGAGTGCGGTATCATCATTATGGATGCGTGCTGTTTTTGCCTGTACGGCCTCTGCCCATTCATTACCAGGACAAGTAGCTCCACAAATGCTGCGGCAACCCGAAGAGAGCGCAACTCCGCAAAAAATAAAGTGCCCATGAACTGATGAGTGTGCCGTTTCCCGGAAGTGAAAAACATTTCAGCCTGCAATAAATATTCCCGCCGGTTTTCTCTGTTTATCTTTTATCTTTCGATAAGATTCCCGGTTTGCGCTGGAGTGGAGCGGAAACGGGAGTATGGAAAATGGAAGTCTGTTTTTTTAAAGTTACAACCAACTAATGATAGTACCTGAGTATGGTCGGACGCTTAGTACCGCAGAATGGTCTCCGATCATCGATGCGCTTCTTGAGGGTCAGCATTTTGTTCTTACAACCCATGAAAATTCTGATGGTGACGGCCTCGGTAGCGAGGTTGCCCTTGCAAGGGTGCTCAAGGCGCTCGGCAAGGAGGTGGCTATTGTAAACCCTACGGAAGTCCCGCCCAATTATCTCTTTTTAAAAAAGCTTTATCCCATAACTCTTTTTGACAAGAAAAGTGAGGAGGCCATTCAGGAACTTTCGCTCTGTGATGTGGTTGTTCTGCTTGATGCCAACATGCATGAACGGATGGGTTCGCTTTGGCCTCATGTGAAATTTGCAAAAGAGCTTGGTGCACTGAACATTGTCTGCGTCGATCATCATCTTGAGCCGGAGGATTTTACGGATGTGATGGTTTGTGAAAACTACGCCTCCTCGACCGGAGAGCTTGTTTATGGCCTTATTTATGCGCTTCAGGAACGACTGGGTCGAGATCTCTTTACCCCTGAAGTGGCCGAGGCGCTCTATGTATCTGTCATGACGGATACCGGCTCATTCCGCTTTCCCAAAACGACACCCTATGTCTATCAGCTTGCTGGAGATCTTGTGGCGAAGGGAGCTGATGCTTCGGCAATTTATGACCGGATCTACAACTCTCTGACAACTTCGGCGCTCAAGCTTCTTGGTGCGGCCTTGAGCGCAATTACCATTCTTGATGAGGGTGATATTTCATGGCTCTTCATTTCACAGGATATGATCAAGGCGACGGGAAGCAAATTGTTCGATACCGATCTTATCATTCGTTATCTTCTCAGTGTTCCTTCGGTTCGTGTTGCCGTGCTTATTGTCGAGATGCAGGATGGCCGAACCAAGGCGAGTTTCAGGTCACGTGGAGAGATCTATGTCAATCAGTTTGCCAAAAAATATGGGGGCGGCGGCCACATGAATGCTGCCGGGTGCCTTTTTCAGTTCTCTTCTGACAAGGCTCAGATGGTATTGCTCGAAGATCTGCGACTTTTTCTGAGGAATATTAAAGAGTAATTGTACTATCGTAAACATCGATTATTGAACTTCTATGAAAATAACCGTAACAACAAGCGATCTTGCCAGTGTGGAGAGTCCTTTTCTTGCTTTGCCGTTCAGCAGTAGTGAGTTGAAAAAAGAGGGCACAACGAAGCTTGCAGGGTTTGGAATTGAATTACATGCTTTAAAAGATTTCAAGGCTGAGGTTGGCGAGGTTGTTGTTTTGTATGGCCAGAACGCTAACGGCTCGCCTTTGCGGATTGCACTGCTTGGGATTGGTGAGGAAGTAACCCTTGATGACTGGCGAAAAGCTGCGCGCTCTTTTGCTTCCAGAGCAGTGGAGATGAAAATCGAACAAATTGCTTTTGACTGTGCGGATATTGAGGCTTTTGCCGTTACGACAGGGCAAAGTGTTGCAACGCTTGCGGCCGCTTTTGTTGAGGGCTGTTATGGTGGCTCATACCGGTTTGATCGCCTGAAAAGTGGCAAACTCGACAAAAAGGGTTCTGGCGAAAAGTCGAAAGGAATTACTGAGCTTCTTTTGAGGGTTGATGTTGGCACCGCTGAGGAATGTGAGAAGGGTGCTGCCGAAGGCCGCATTGTTGGTTCATGCCAGCAAATGGCGAAGGATCTGGTCAATTTACCGGGCAACTATCTGCAGGCCGTCGATATTGCTACAGCGGCAGAGGGGTCTGGAAAACTCTATGGTTACGATGTGACCGTTTTTCATAAAAAAGAGATAGAATCTCTTGGCATGGGCGGTCTGCTTGCGGTCAATAAGGGCAGCCATCATCCTCCGGCATTCATTATCCTCGATTACAAACCAAAAGGGAAGGTCGAGAAAGTTGTCGCACTTGTCGGTAAAGGAGTGACCTTTGATTCAGGTGGAATTTCGCTCAAGCCATCGGAAAACATGGGTGAGATGAAGTCGGACATGTCGGGGGCTGCAAGCGTTCTTGGAGCGGTTGAGGCTGCGGCCCGCCTTTGTCTTCCCCTGCGCATTATCGGGTTGATTCCGGCTACCGACAATATGCCTGGTGCTACTGCCCAGCAGCCGGGCGATGTTATTACCACGTATTCAGGAATTACGGTTGAAGTTGGCAATACCGATGCCGAGGGTCGCCTTATCCTTGCTGACGCACTGAGCTACGGCAAAGAGAAGTTCGAGCCCGATGTGATTATTGATATTGCAACATTGACCGGGGCCTGTATTGTGGCGCTCGGTTATTCGGTCGCTGGTTTTTTCAGCAATAATGACAAGCTGGCTGATGCTATTTTTCAGGCAGGTGAGCACTCTGGTGAAAAGGTATGGCGTTTGCCGCTTTGGGATCTTTATGCCGAGCAGATAAAGTCTGAGGTTGCCGATGTTAATAATACCGGTGGGCGTGGAGCGGGCACGGTTACGGCGGCAAAATTTCTTGAGAAATTTATTGATGGTCATAAAAACTGGGCTCATATTGATATAGCGGGCCCTTCGTTTGCGCCAAAGGGTGCTGGGAAGGTGAATGGAGGCACAGGTTTTGGTGTCAGCCTGCTTCTTGAAGTGTTAAAAAAATTGGCTTAACATAACCCGGTAACCAGCCTGTAAGTTTCGGCCGTGCAACACAAACCTGAACTCTCATGAAGGAGGTCTCGCAAAATCCTGTAGTGATTATTCCCGGTGTGCTTTTCTGGGATACCCTGTACGATACGATGAAGGAGGTGCTTGCAGGTTATATCTCGAAAGAGCGGGTTGCCGTGGCACCGGTGACGCTTGTTGATTGGATAGGGTTTCCTCCTTCGCCGGAAAAATCAACAAACCGGGTGATGAAGGCTGTTGATTGCGCAGTCAGGGATATGGAAAAAAAGTTTCCTGACGAACCGGTAACGCTCGTGGCTCATAGTGGAGGGGGAACCGTTGCAATGATCTATCTTCTTGAAGAGTTATTTCAGGGAGATGTTTACCATAGGGCGGGAAGGGTTTCGAAGCTGGTTACGCTGGGAACACCCTTCCACACGTATGAGCACTATGCGAAGATAAAGACAGATTTTATATACCGTCATCTGCGAAAGGATTTTTTTGAGCGTTGTCGTGTTGTTTCTGTCGTCTGCGATAAGTATCATGGCAATGATAAGGGTAGTTTTGTAGAGAAAACGTGTTTCAAGTTTTACAAAAGCGTTCAGGAGAATGGTAACGTAAGGGGAGATGGGATTGTCCCCGTAGAAAGCTGTTTTCTTGAAGGTGCTGAAAATGTTACTATTGCAGATGCAGGACATCTTCCAACACCGCATACCAGATGGTATGGTACAAAAGAAGGGATAAAACAATGGATTCAATGGCTTTAAGGGATAGTCGGCTCAGGGTTGCCGGGGTTGTTTTTTTTGCTGTTCTTCTGATGCTCTCTTCGTGTAATCCGGAGAAGCAAAAGACGGATCCGCGGCAGGAACATGTTGAGTCGATGATGGCTATTCTTGCCCAGGTGCAGAAAAATCTTGGAAGGATTCAGCAGAAAGAGGCTGTTGTTGAACGCCTCTCTTCCGGGATTGAGGGCAAGGAAGCGACGAATGTTGAGCAAATCGGCAAGGATATCATGACGAGTATCCGCTTTATCGATTCATCTCTGGTGTCAAGCAAAAATCTTTTGCGGAAACTTGAAGAGGAGAATCGCTCATCATCCTATCGTGTTGAGTCTCTTGACCGGCTTGTCTCGGAGTTGAGAATTGCCATTAACACAAAGGACAAAGAGGTCAATGCGCTCAAAGGTAATGTCCAGAAACTGAACAATCAGGTCTCTTCACTTATTGCAACAGTTGATGTGCTCGACGAGTATATTCAGGGTCACGAGGGTCAGTATTATACGGCCTATTACATCTCAGGTACGTTCAACCAACTTGTTGCCAAGGGAGTTCTTGTGCGGATCAATCCAATTGAAAAACTCTTTGGCAGTGAATATCGCCTTGCTTCTGACTTTAATGTGAATCTTTTTACTAAAATTGACATTACGGAAACGAGGGATCTTTTTTTTAACAAGTCGCTGAAAAACCTGAAAATCATAACACCACATACCGTCGGTTCATACGAACTTGCCGGTGGCCAGACCTCATCGTTGCTTCTTATTCGTGATGAGAACGCGTTCTGGCAGAAGTCTCGCTGTCTTGTGATTGTTCTTGAGGATTGATCGGGAAATAGAGGGGCGCAGAGTCATTTGTAATTTTTAACCAGATTCTTTTTTTGTGAAAATAACCATATTCGGTTCAGGTTATGTCGGGCTTGTCACCGGTGCATGTTTTGCGGAGGTTGGTAATGACGTTCTTTGTGTCGATATCGATCAGAAGAAGATTGACAGTCTCAATGAAGGCAGGATACCTATTCATGAGCCTGGTCTCGATGAAATCGTTGCTGATAATATAAAGGAAGGGCGACTGCGCTTTACCTCGGATTTGCGCGAGGGAGTTGAATTTGGACTTTACCAGTTTATTGCGGTAGGAACTCCTCCTGATGAAGATGGCTCTGCGGATTTGCGTCATGTACTCAGTGTTGCAGAAAGTATTGGTACCTTCATGAATGAGTACCGGATTGTTATCAATAAATCGACAGTGCCTGTCGGTACAGCCGACCTTGTAAAGGATAAAATAGGTTCGGTTCTCGCCAGCAGAAAAGTGGATATTGATTTTGATGTGGTTTCAAATCCAGAGTTTCTCAAAGAGGGCGATGCCGTCAACGATTTCATGAAACCGGAACGAATTGTTGTCGGCGTCGATAATCCGCGGACCAAAGAGCTTCTTCGTTTTCTGTACTCTCCCTTCAATCGCAGTCATGAGCGTTTTATCGCCATGGATGTTCGTTCAGCCGAATTGACCAAGTACGCTGCCAATGCCATGCTTGCAACAAAAATCAGTTTCATGAATGAGATTGCCAATATTGCCGAGCGGGTTGGCGCCGATGTTGAGGCCGTAAGAAGGGGGATTGGCTCTGATTCAAGGATTGGGTTTTCTTTTATTTATCCAGGGATAGGCTATGGCGGATCCTGTTTTCCCAAGGATGTTCAAGCGCTCGAAAGAACAGCTCACAAACATGGTTATCATTCACGGATTCTGCAGGCTGTCGAGGCGGTCAATCATGACCAGAAAAGCGCCATGGTCAGAAAGATAAGGGGGCATTTTGCCGACGATATAGATGGGCGTGTTTTTGCAATTTGGGGGCTCTCTTTCAAGCCGAATACCGATGATATGCGTGAAGCTCCGAGCCGAAGGGTTATTGACGAGCTTTTAAGTGGCGGCGCAAGGGTAAGGGTGTATGACCCGGTTGCCATGAATGAGGTCAGAAGAATTTATGGCGCATGTGACGAGATTTTTTATGCCTCAAATCCGGAGGATGCCATAAAAAGTTCAAACGCCCTTGTTGTGCTGACGGAGTGGCTTGTTTTTCGCAGTCCCGATTTTGAGATGATTAAACGCGACCTCTCTCATCCGGTCGTTTTTGACGGAAGGAATATCTACAGCCCTGATTTTATGGAGCAGTCCGGATTTACCTACTACTCGATAGGCCGACCACCACGGGGAGTTATCTGAGACCCCGTTCCCATTGCATGCACTGGTGATGCAGCGGGCCGTTTCCACTCCCGAGACGGTAAGCTGCACCAGCCAGCATCGCTTCATTCAGATAGCTTTTTGCCTTTTCCACAGCGCTCTCCATTTTCTCTCCTCTGGCCAAGAATGCAGCAATGGCTGACGAGAGGGTGCATCCGGTACCATGAGTGTTGTCGGTCGTTATTTTTGTTGAGCTGAGCCAGAAAAAACGATCGTCGTAAAGAAGGCAGTCGCAGCAGTTGTCATCATCACTATGCCCTCCTTTTACAAGAACTGAGGCCGCCCCGGTTTCAATCAGTTTCATCGCAGACTGTTCGATAGATTCTCGAGTTGTCGGCACCTCCCGCATGCCCAGGAGTCTGGCGGTTTCCGGCAGATTCGGTGTAATAAGTGAGGCAAGGGGGAAGAGCTCTTTTTTCATGAGTTTGATCGCTTTTTCCGAAAGAAGGGAGATTCCTCCAGAAGAGGCGAGAATGGTGTCGAGAACAACCGGGGGAGTGCCTTGCAATTCTTTCAGTAAAGTGGTAACCGTTTTGATGATGCTTGCGCTTCCAAGCATACCGATTTTAACCGCATCAATCTGGATATCAGATGCAATGGCCCTGAACTGCTCCATCACACAGGCTGCGTTAACCGGGTATACAGCATTGATTCCGTTTGTGTTTTGGGCGGTGAGGGCGGTGATGACCGATACGCCGTAACACTCCAGTGCGGCAAATGTTTTGATATCAGCCTGAATTCCTGCTCCGCCGCTTCCGTCAGAGCCAGCAATAGTGAGAACAGTTGTGTATTTCTTTTTCATGAAAGGCTGCTGTTTATGGAGCAGAGAAGTTTGTCTGCGGCGAGGGCCTGGTCTGGCGCCCTGCTGATCGCCGAAATAACTGCGACGCCTGATGCGCCGCATGAGATAAGCGATGCGGCGTTCTCATGGTTGATGCCTCCAATGGCAATAATCGGCAAAGAGATAAGGGTCGTTGTTTGTCGGAGAGTTTCAGTGCCCAATGGAGCAGAATCCTTCTTTTTTGAAGAGGTCGGAAAGATATGGCCGAAGCCGATATAGTCGGCTCCATCATTTTGCGCCTGTATCGCCTCCTTGAGTGATGATGCAGAAATTCCGATAATACGATGGTGTCCGAGGAGTTGCCGCGCGGCTGCAATCGGCATATCCTGTTGTCCGAGGTGTACGCCGTCGGCATTGCTCGCCATGGCAATGTCCACACGGTCGTTGATGATGCAGAGTGCGTGGTATTTGTGGCAAAGTTTGCAAATTTCAATAGCCCATAAAAAAAGCTGGTTCCCTGATGCTCGTTTATGGCGGAGCTGAATCATGGCTGCTCCTCCCTTCAGGGCTTGCTCTGCAAGGGAGATCGGGCAAAGTGCCTCATCGGTTATGACGCAGAGAAATGGTGAGGAGGGCATCACAGGCGTCATGGGCGTCATGGATTAAGGTGGATATAAAGTTCTTCAATCGTTTCTGCAAATCTGGCAGTGTCATGAAAGAGGGAGAGTGCTGCGATTCCGTAGGCTCCTTTTTCCATGCAGAGCGGAGCGTTTGTTGGAGTGATACCGCCCAGTGCAAAGACGGGAAGTGAGGTTGCCTGACAGAGCTCACCAAGTTTTTCGAGACCCTGAGGAGGGCCGTATATTCTTTTTGAGGGGGTGTCGAATACCGGGCCGAAAAGTAGATAATCAGCACCGGCTTCTTCGGCAAGTTGCAGGGCGGAGTGAGAATGAATACTGCATCCATAGATTAATGCTGGCGCAATCGTTCGAAGCACTGTAGCCGAGCAGGCGTTTTCTGGTAGATGCACTCCATCAAGTCCGGCTGCAAGGGCAAGATCAATACGCTCATTCAGCAGCAAAAGAGTGCCTTCGGGAAGCTCGATTTCCCGGGCTTTGCGGGCCAGCGTTAACAGTTCTTTTGCGTCGAGCTTTTTTTCACGGATCTGCACCATGCACGAAAGAGAGCGGGGGAGGAGGGCGAGTTGCTTGAGAAGCAAGGTGCCATTATCGGCACATTCCTCTCCGCTGCTGATAAGACAGAGACGCGGAAGGGATGCTTTTTTTTTTGTTCGATTATCATTCATCTGATTAAAATACTTTGATTTGTGATTGACTATAAATAATATTAACGGTAATACCAACTAACGCTTTTGCGTGTGTTTTCCTGTTTGGCTCACCATTTTGTTCTTGATGTGTTTTTCCTGAAATCATTGTTTCAGAAGAGCCTGAAGCAATAGCTTTCGTAACCCTAAAATCTCTTTTATTAATGGGCATCATCGAAGAAAAAATCACTCAGATCGGTTTCATTTTGCCGCAGTTGCCAACCGTTGCAGGACGTTATTCTCCGGCTATCCGGAGTGGAAATCTGGTCTATACATCAGGTCAACTTCCTCTTCTGGAGGGGGAACTGGTTGAGCCAGGGGGAAAGGGCCGGGTTAACGAGGAGTGTCAAGAGGATGCTGCCAATGCCTCAAAAGTTGCAATACTCAACGCGCTTGCGGCAATTAAATCGGTGACGGGAACACTTGACAGTATTGAGCGAATTGTCAAGCTTACCCTTTATGTCGCCAGTGAACGGGATTTTTCGAGTCAGCATATTGTTGCGAACGGAGCATCTTCTTTGCTGCATGAGATTTTCGGGGAGCGGGGAAGTCATGCAAGAAGCGCAGTGGGTGTTGCAGGATTACCACTCAACGCAAGTCTTGAAATTGAGCTTATTGCTCAGTGCAAATTCCCTGTGATTTAAGGATATCGATAGAGTTTACTCTTGCTGATTTTTATTTTAATGCCGCAATATACCAGCCCCTACTGTAGCCGCTAATCTATAATAACCACCAATCTCTTGATGATTTTATCTGTGATAAGTCATCAAGAGTATATCGCTAAAGCGATAAATAACAATAAATAAATATCAGGTTTTTAAATTTACAACAATTGAGATGCGAGATGTTTTGTTGTTCTTTGTTGTTCTTAACTTTTTTATAGAAATCTAATAAATGGGTTTTCATTTTCTTTAACAAGATGAACATAATATCTTTTAATTGAAGTGCTTATATTATTTTGTTAAAAGTAAATTTTAGTATGTTTCGTTTCGTTTTATTGAGAATTTTTTTTGGTTAGTGCTGTTGTTTTGTGTGATGTTGATGTTGTGTTTTGTGTGACTCTTTTATATAGTTTCGTTTTTTTTTGTTGCTTTTTTTGTTGAATGAGTCTGGTCTTTTTGCTGGCAATTTTTGCGATGTGCTCTTTGTTTTTGTGTTACTTTTTATTTTTATGTTGTTGTATTCTTTCGTGTGGTAATTTTTGTTGTTGTGTTATTTGTTTTTCGGTCTATAGTGCAGCGTCCTTTGTGTTGTTTTGTTTTTATTTTTTTTGACGGATAGCCGTTTTCCTGGTGATGTGAAGTCGTTGGGCAGGGTTATTTGCTTATTGTTGCAATGTTTTTTTGTGATTTTGATTTGTGATCGGTAAACTGTAGCTCAAGAAATATTTATGCCCATTCTCTTTTCGCTCTTAACAATCCCTTTATGTCCCGTGTATTGATCATCGTTATCGTGTTTGTTTGTGGAGCTGTTGCTGGCTGGAGTTTCAGCGGGGGACGGCAGAGCGGTGGTTCTCGGTCACAGCAAAAAATCATCAAGGCCTATGATTTGATGAAGGAATTTTATGTTGATGACGTTAATGGTGACACTCTTGCGGCTGCAGGTATTCAGGGAATGGCAGAGCAACTGGATCCTCATACGGTTTATCTGGAACCGGAAAAGGTTACCTATTCGCAGGCAGAGTTTGACGGTAATTTTGATGGTATTGGTATCGAGTTTGACGTTATTAATGATACGCTGTTTGTTGTAACTCCCATTTCGGGAGGACCGGGCGCAGCAGTTGGAATTTCATCCGGTGATCGAATCCTTGCTATTGACTCTGTCTCAGCGATTGGCATTACACCGCAGGGTGTGCTCAGAAAACTGAGAGGAACCCGCGGGACACGGGTGCGCTTAAAAGTGCTCAGACCGCTCAGTGGCAAGTTGATTGACTTTGTTGTAACCAGAAGAAAGATATCGACGTCGAGTATTGATGCTGCTTTCATGATTGATCATCGTGTGGGGTATATTCGATTGAGTCGTTTTATTGCAACGACGGCTGCTGAATTCCGCAAGGCTCTTGCTTTGTTGAAAGGGCAGGGTATGGTTCGGCTTGTGATTGATTTGCGAGGAAATCCTGGAGGATTTCTTGAACAGGCCGTAGCGGTTGCTGATGAATTTCTCGCTAAAGGGCAGTTGATTGTCTACACGAAAAGCCGCCATGGTGGTGTGGAGGATTTGCGTTATATAGCAAGGTCAGGTGGCCTTTATGAAAAGGGTGATCTGATTGTACTGGTCGACAAGGGGAGTGCATCAGCATCAGAAATTCTTGCTGGAGCACTGCAGGACAATGGGAGGGCTCTTGTTGTCGGTGAGCTCTCTTTCGGTAAAGGTCTGGTGCAGCGTCAACTTCCGTTTGCTGATGGTTCAGCCCTTCGTATGACCATATCAAGGTATTATACTCCTTCGGGGCGACAGATTCAGCGTGTTTATCGAAAGGGTATTGCGGGGCGGCAACATTATTTTCAGGATGCAATGACAGATATCCGCCCATGGAAACTCTTCACCCGTCCTGATAGTTTGTTGTACTTGCGGAACAATGAGGTTTCTGTGTACAATACGGCTTCACTGCCTCGAGAGGTGGCAGCACTGACACTGAAGAGAACAAAGGCGCAAAGCAAGCTGGCTGAACTGAAAGATGCAGGAGGCATTATTCCTGATTTTTGGGTGACCACGAAGAGCGCTTCGGATTTTTATCAGAAACTCTCTCAGTCTGGCACTTTTGATGACATAGCGAGAAAGCTTCTTGATAATCCTCGAAGCTCGGCTCAGCTTTACCGTAACGCGCTGGAGCGCTTCATTGCCGATTATTCTGAAGAGAGTCATTTTGAAGCTCTTGTTATCAAGACCTGCAGAGAAAATAAGATTGACTTTGATCGGGTTGGTTTTATCCGGGATAGAAAATACATTGTACGAGCTGTAAAATCGAAAATTGCTCATCAGCTTTTTGGTGCTGAGGGTCAGTTGAGGTTTTATGTGCTTCATGCAGATCCTGTCGTCAAGGTAGCCGAAACGCTGCCGATCGGAAGGCAGTGAGTGAACAAGGACGAGAAGAGCGTGAACTGGCTGTTTTTTTTAATCGTTTAAATCTTTTTTTTTTGTCGATACTTGAAAAAATCAATGATGCGACCTGTACGTTACGACTGAAAAATGAGTGGCTTAAAATATTTACCTGTCCGGTTCCAAGTTCTGATTTTCTCTCGTTTGTTACCATCGCGACCATTGATGCTCCACAGCATGCGGTTTTGAGTCTTTTATATGATATCGAAGTTGCTACCGAATGGGTCTGGAAAACCAAAGAGATGCGTCTGCTGCAGGAGTTGCGTGAAGATGAGGGGCGGATTGTTTATCAGCTTGTCAGTGCTCCATGGCCTGTTTCTGACCGCGAAATCATAACACGGTCGCAAGGGTATATGGATCCCGAAACTTCTGAAGTGTTTATCAAGCTTGAGTGTGTGGCGGATTATCTGCCCAAAAACGATAAATATGTCCGAGTTCCTGAACTTCAGGGAGGGTGGAACATTATTCCTCTTTCAGAGAATCAGTGCAGGGTTGTTTTTCGTCTTCACATCGAACCGGGCGGAGAGATTCCATCATGGCTTGCCAATATTGCCGTTATTGATACACCCTACCACACCATGGTCAATTTACGCGAAATGGTGAAGAAGGAAAAATACATGACCCCGGTCGATGCTCCGTTCAATAATTCCGCAAAAGATGTTATACAGCATTATGAGAAATTTATAACAGAGTGATTTGTTGGTGTTTTGTGGCAGCATCGTCAATAATATTACAAAAGAGAGTGTATGGATATCGCAATGATTCTACAGGGGAATTGGGATTTTCGCGTTGAGCATAAGGGAATCAAAATATATTCTTCGCGGGTAACCGGTTCTGATGTTTGCGGTTTCAAGGGAGAGACAGAGGTGCCGATATCGTTGAAAAAGTTGATAAGTCTTTTTCACGATATGGCAAACTATCCCCGCTGGGTTCATCAGCTTGCCGATATGGATATTCTTGAAAAAACTGATGGTGTTGAGTATGTTGTGCGCCAGATTATCAATACTCCATGGCCATTGCAAAAGAGAGAGATTATTCTGCGTACGGGGCTTATATCGGCAGGAGATAATGCCATAGGGGTTACCATGAAAGGGGAGCCGGATTATCTGCCGGATAATCCGAAGTACCAC
Organism: uncultured Chlorobiaceae bacterium; assembly: GCA_903824295.1. GTDB lineage: Bacteria > Bacteroidota > Chlorobiia > Chlorobiales > Chlorobiaceae > Chlorobium. Next base: position 2,862 of record CAIJWE010000054.1, on the reverse strand, counting down.
AGGGTGCGTCACTCAATGGGGATGTGGGTATTTACCCCGACCGGTCACGGAACGATTCACACCTCTTTTGTGATGCATGTTGATCCGGGAAAGGATGTTCCGGCTCCGGTCAGTAATGCGGGTATGTTTGAGGTACCGTTTTATTCACTGAACAATATGAGGAATCTGGTGATGGACAGCTCCTACAATCCCCCCTATCCGGAGGAAATAGAGGAGCATCTCTCTATAGTTGAAGATGTTCCTGATAAGCCTTGAGTAGTTTTTCCGCTCTGACAGGCACTGCGCCCACCTCCTGGCAGACCGTTCCTGCAGCAATATTGGCTATCGTGGCATTGGTCACAATATCAATCCCTGTGGCAGCTCCAAGTGCAAGCGTACCGATAACCGTGTCTCCTGCCCCTGAGACATCGACGACATCAAGCGATGTTGCTGCAATATGGGTGAATGAACCGTTGTTACAGATGGTCATTCCCTTGTCACCTCTTGTCACGATAATGGTTTCGGCCTCAATTTTTTCCTGGAGCATGCGGCAGGCATGTTCAACTTCATCGTCATTGTTATGCAGTACGATGCCCAGTGACGCAGCCATTTCCAAAAGGTTTGGCTTGAAAACAGAACACCCTTTGTAGGCAAAGAAATTCTGGAGTTTGGGATCAACAAGTATCGGGATATGACGCCGTTTTGCCGATGTGATCATGTGTTGAATGATTGACGCGCCGAGCACTCCTTTGTTGTAGTCTTCGAGCACGACAGCGTCAATTGAATTGATTATGGCGTCAAAGGAGTCAAGAATTGCCTGACCGATCGTTGCATCAACCTCCTTCCTGCTTTCGAAATCCACCCTTGTGATATGATGGTTTTGCGAAAGGATCCTTGTTTTGCATGTTGTTGGCCTGGAAGGGTCGCATACAAGTCCTTCGGTTGCAAGCCCGCGACTGCGAAAAAGATCCAGAAGTATCTCTCTGTTTCCATCTGCTCCGGTAATGCCGATCAAGAGGGTTTCCGCTCCAAGTGAGAGGGTGTTGAGTGCCACATTTGCTGCACCTCCAAGCCGGTGATCTTCATGGGTGACATCGACAACCGGTACCGGATATTCTGGCGAAATGCGCGAGACATGGCCAAAAATATACTTGTCAAGCATGATGTCGCCGATAACAGCAATTCGCTTGGTTGGGAAAGAGTCAAGAATGTTTTTTATGGAGCTTGTTGGCATAACGTCTTTTTTTTTGATGTGTTCTGTCGTTGTTAAGCGAAAAATAGCAACAAAAATCGGGTTCAGCAATGAATGTTATGGTTGTATCGTTTTATTTTTTGCTATTTTTTGTTATAATTAAAGCTAAGCATTTTTAAGCGTTATCTGTAAAAAAGCAGGGACCAATGTTTGATAGTTTAAGTGATAAATTAGAGGCCACCTTTAAAAAGCTGGCAGGTCAAGCCACCATTAATGAGGTTAATATTGGTCTCGCCATGCGCGATATCAAGAGAGCTCTGCTTGGTGCCGATGTCAACTACAAGGTAGCAAAGAAATTAATTGAAGAGATACGAGAGAAGTCTCTCGGCGAACAGGTTATCAAAAGTGTCTCGCCGGCACAGATGATTGTCAAGATCGTTTATGATGAGTTGACCGAACTGATGGGCGGAGAGCAGAAGCCACTGAACTTGTCACCGAAAAAACTGCCAGCGGTTATCATGGTTGCCGGGTTGCAGGGTTCTGGAAAGACGACCTTCTGTGCAAAATTGGCATTACGGCTGAAAAAGAGCGGAAAACAGCCGATGCTTGTTGCGGCTGACGTTTATCGTCCGGCAGCAGTTGATCAGCTTAAGGCTCTCGGTAAGCAGGTTGATGTTCCGGTGTTTGCCATTGAAGAGCAGGACGCGATGAAAGCTGCCCTTCAGGGGTTGGAAGCGGCGCGCTCAAATGCGAATGATGTTGTCATTATCGATACGGCAGGACGGTTGCAGATTGATCATCTCATGATGGCTGAGGCTGAGGCGCTGAAAGATGCCCTCAAGCCTGACGAACTGCTTTTTGTTGTTGACTCCATGATGGGGCAGGAGGCTGTCAATACCGCAAAAGCATTTAATGACCGCCTTGATTTTGATGGTGTGGTGCTTACCAAGCTCGACGGTGATTCAAGGGGCGGCGCAGCGCTTTCGATTCGCCAGGTTGTTGAAAAGCCGATTAAATTTATCAGCATCGGTGAAAAAGTTGACGATCTCGACATTTTCTATCCCGATCGTATGGCCCAGAGGATTCTGGGAATGGGTGATATCGTAAGCTTTGTTGAAAAAGCACAGGAAAGCCTTGATCTTGAGAAGACTCTTGAGATGCAGAAGAAGTTGATGAAGAACGAGTTTGATCTTAATGACTTTTTTGACCAGTTGCAGCAACTCAAGAAAATGGGCTCAATTCAGGGATTGATTGAAATGGTGCCTGGATTGAACAAGATGGTACCGAAGCAGGATCTTGAGAATCTTGACTTCAAGCCCATTGAGGCCATGATCAATTCCATGACCAAGCAGGAAAAAATAAATCCCGATATTATTAACGGAAGCCGCCGGCAGCGAATTGCCAAGGGGAGTGGTACGAAAGTTCAGGAGGTTAACCTTCTGCTGAAGCAGTTCGGGGAGATGAAGAAGATGATGCGCTCGGTATCAAAGCTGTCGCAGTCGGGCAGGAAAATTACTTCGCAAAATCTTGCGCTTGACAAGTTTTTAAAACGATAGATTGTACATTCACTGTTAACAGTAAACATTAACTAAAATACTTTAGCCTTGGTAAAGATTAGACTGAAAAGAGCAGGAAGAAAAAAATTGCCGGTATACCAGATTGTCGTGGCCGATGCACGCTCACCAAGGGAT
>CAIJWE010000053.1 GCA_903824295.1 uncultured Chlorobiaceae bacterium | reverse complement strand
ATTTCTGCGTTGCCTTCCCGAAGAGCCAATTCATAATCCGGATACTCGATATAGCCCAAGAATGGATACGTTCACTGTATCGAGCAATCACAGCCTGATAGCAGGAGTTGAATCGGGTATTTTTCGCAATACGGTTTCCGTCCTCGATGCAAAGAGCGGCAGGCAGCTTTTTTCGAGAGTTATTCCCATTGAGTGGGGTGTGGATCTCTCTGAATCAAAGTCACTGAAGAGTGAAGGAATACATACGCTTGCATTTTCAACAGATGGAAAGCGTCTTGCTCTTGGTACGGGTTCCAGGCAAGTTACACGACAAAACAAAACACTGGCAGGCGGAAGCCATGTTTATATCCTCGACAGCCGGACAGGCAAGATCGTGAAATCGTTCTGGGCATATCATTGGAAACCGGACAACTATCGCGATCAGCCAGATGCTGACGGTTTTATTCCCTGGCGTCCTCAAGACATCTATGAAGTTCGCCGCATTATTTTCAGTCCTGATGGCCGATGGATTGTTACCGCTAAAGAAAAAATCTTTGATACACGTAGTGGAAACAGGGTGGCGGCCACCATTTTTAATTCCCGAACGGGTGCCAAAGTAACCGACATTAAGGGTAACGTGATTCGTGATCTGGGCAAAGATGAGGTCATCCGCATCAACGCAATGGCATGGTATGGAAACTGGCTTGCTATGGGAGACGTAAGAGGTGCCATGCGTCTCTATTCGGTCAAAGAGCCTCGCAAGCCGTTGTTGATTCATAACGATGATCCTGATGCGGCAGGCCTTTCGACAAGGTCTACCGTATACAGCATGAGCCTTTCTCAAAATGGTCTGATCGCGTATAGTCGCGACAATCAAATTCACGTTATAAAACCCAATAACCGCTAATCGGGAGGTGTCCAATGTCTGGCCTTTCACGAACCGATGCTCTGAACGCAAGCAATAATGCCTATTCCAATTCTCAAAGTTTTGCGGCTCTGCCTGGATACTCAATTATTAAATCAGCAAGAGTTACAGATTCCGGGATGCAGGCGGTTGCTTACCAGAATCTGACAACAGGGGAGATTCTTATTTCGTACCAGGGAACCAATTTGAGCGATCCGGCAATGGCGGCAGCTCAAATTGCCGCAGACAAGGATCTTGCTCTGGGTAAAACGCCACCGATGTTTATAGATGCCGCTGCATTTTATGACAGGGTACGCAAAGAGAATGGGAACACTCCCATTTATCTTACAGGACATTCGATCGGAGGCGGGGCAGCAGAATATATTGCATGGACTCGTTACGATGTCGCTGGCGGGATCACTTGGGGAGCACCAGGTATTGGTTATCCCGGAATTCTCGGGTTCCCATTGTCAGTGCATCCGTCTGATCCATCACAATTCGTAAACATCATTGACAGGCAAGACAGGATTGGCAATTTTGTGCCAGTGAATGGGTCGCATTTCGGTCAAGTCTCGTTGATTGGTTTTGATGGTCCCAGTAATGTGGAGACGCACTATTTATTAAATTACTCTCGACGGCTTGGAATTCCCTTAGGTAACGATAAATCGTCTTCCGGCTATCAAGATCTCATCTTCAATGACAAATTGGCGGAGAATAGCGATGGTTATTACATCTTTCTTGATAATGGTGCACTCCTGATTCAAAATAGTTATGGTACTTTTCTGTATGACTATGTTCTGGCTTCAAATGATAATAACTACGCCACAGAACTTGCGCTCAAGGCAAGCATTGGCTCAGAGTATATCATTCAGTCCGGTGATACGTTAAGCAAAATTGCTGTTGAGACTGGCTTTACAGTTCAGGAATTAGCTGATTATAATGGCATAACAGATCCAGACAAGCTCTATGCTGGTGATACGTTGCAGATGCCGAAAAAGATTCTTGATTCGGGCTGGATGTCCTCCAGTGAATATGGGTTTTATCAGTCTTATAAAGCCGGGTATTTGACAGGAGATGTCTATTCTCAATTGACGACGACGGTGTCTGATTTATTGCTATCAAATCCGAACACGGGTCTGTTCGCATCGGGTGACTCGCTGTCGAGCTTCACTCTCGACCCGATCGGGGCATTCTACGACAGCCAGAGTTCTGTTTACGACAATGCCCTTTCAATTGCTGACAGGACTGGGGTGTTGGTGGATAGCCGTGGGCGTCGGGTGAGCCTGGCGACGGTGCAGGGGCTGGACGCGAACCACGACGGGGTGCTCGGTGTCGCGGAGGCATCGGGTCTGAAGCTGCTGACCGATCTGAATGAGAACGGCCACCTCGATGCCGGAGAACTCAATGCGGTGACGAGTGCGATCAGGTCGGTTAACTGGAGCAATGTAACGTGCGGCAATGCGATTCTGGCAGGCTATGAAGTTGCGGCACCGATAGCGACGAACAGGCCGCAGCCATCGGTCATCACCCTTGCCCAGCCACTCCAGAGCAATAAAACGCAGGCAGTGCCCGCCAGCAACTACCGGACACTGCGCGATACCGACAACCGCTACAGGATCAACTCCTATAAATGGATTGACTGGACAGCGAGTAAGATCAAGATCAATAACAGCACCAGAAATACCCTGATCGGCACGGATGGCAACGACAGCTTCAATGTCAATTACTACAGCGCCAATGCGTCGTGGTTCACGACCCCGCTGACGAACTTCATGGGCGGCGGCGGCGATGATAAGGTCGGGGGCTCAACCGGTAACGACAGTATCTGGGGTGGTACGGGTAACGATACCCTCAATGGCAATTCCGGCAACGACAAGCTCTATGGCGAGGAAGGAAATGATGAGCTGCAGGGTATCGAAGGCAACGATTATCTGGATGGCGGATCAGGCGACGACAAACTGTTCGGGCAGGTCGGCAACGATACGCTCAATGGCGGGGATGGCAACGACATCCTGGTGGGCTTTACGCCGACGAACGATGCCAAGCAGACGCTCAGTGTCGGCGAAACGGACGACGATTATCTCTATGGGGCTCTTGGTGCCGACAGCCTCTTTGGCGGACTGGGCAATGACTATCTGGATGGAGGTGCCGACAACGATGTTCTTGTCGGGGGTCAGGGGAACGATACCCTCTTTGGCGGTGATGGGGCAGATGAGCTGCAGGGTATCGAAGGTAACGATCAGCTTGCAGGCGGGACTGGCGACGACAAACTGTTCGGACAGGTCGGTAACGATACTCTCTGGGGAGGGGATGGCAACGATCTCTTGATGGGATTTACTGGCATAAATGAAGCAAAGCAGACGCTCAATGCCGGCGAAACGGACGACGACAATCTTTATGGAGGAGCTGGAACCGACAGTCTCTATGGTGGTCTGGGTAACGATTATATGGATGGTGGCACAGAAAACGACCTGCTGAAGGGTGGGCAAGGAAGCGATATCCTCTTTGGTGGCGATGGCGCAGATGAGTTGCAGGGTAACGAAGGCAACGACCAGCTTATCGGCGGTACGGGTGACGATAAATTGTTCGGTCAAGTCGGCAACGACAGCCTCTGGGGTGGTGACGGTAACGACATTCTGGTTGGCTTTACGCCTTCGAACGAAACGAAGCAGACATTGAACCTCGGCGAAACGGACGACGATACCTTGTATGGTGAAGGCGGCAACGATAACATCTATGGTGGTTTGGGCAATGACTATCTGGTCGGCGGCATCGGTAACGATATTCTGCTCGGAGACCAGGGAAACGATAGCCTCTTTGGCGGCGATGGCGCTGATGAGTTGCAGGGTAACGAAGGCAACGATCAGCTTGTCGGAGGGGCTAACGACGACAAGCTGTTTGGTCAGGTGGGCAACGACATTCTCTGGGGCGGAGACGGCAACGATCTGTTGATGGGATTTACCGGCACCAACGAATCCAGGCAGACGCTCAGTGCAGGCGAATCGGATGATGACTGCCTCTATGGCGGGGCAGGAAACGATATCCTGATTGGCGCTCTTGGGGCCGATCTGCTCTATGGCGGCAATGGACGTGATGAACTCCAGGGCGGTGTCGGTAGTGACATATTGTATGGCGACGGAGGCAACGACAATCTCTTTGGACAGGTCGGGGATGACAGCCTGTATGGCGGTGAGGGCGATGATGTGCTGATGGGCTTTACTGCCAGCAACGAAGTCAGGCAGACGCTCAATGCCGGTGAAACGGACGACGATTATCTCTACGGGGGTGCAGGCCATGATACGCTCATCGGCGGCGTTGGTAACGACTACCTCGACGGTGGAGCGGGTTCGGATGTCATGGTTGGCGGCGCGGGCAATGACGCCTATATCGTCAACAGCGTCAACGACACCATTTATGAAGCGTCTGAGGCAGGATACGATACGGTGATCACGAACACGAACTACCTGTTGAATGCCAATATTGAAGAGCTGCGGCTGGTTGAGGGCTCGCCGATCAACGGCACGGGCAATGCGATTGACAACCTGATCGTCGGCAACAGTTCCGACAACATCCTCGATGGCGTGACCGGTGCCGATACCATGATCGGCGGGCAGGGCAATGATATCTATTACGTGGATAATGTTGGCGAGGTGGTAACGGAACTTGCCGGTGAAGGCACCGATACGGTGCAAAGCAGCATCAGTTATCAGCTTGGCAGTAATATGGAGAATCTGCTGCTGCTCGATTTTGCGAAACCGGAAAGTGGTCTTGTCAACGGAGAGAGCGTTCTGGTGTATGGCAATCCAAAGCGAAACGAACTCGATTACATGCAGGGGGATGCGGTTCAGAACTATCTGGGAACCTGCGCACTCACCTCTATTGCCAATCTGATTACCCAGACAGGTCGCCCGACGAGTGAGAGTCAAATCATCAATCTGGCAATTCAGAATAACTGGGCATTGAACAACCCGAGTCTGCCTGCCTGGCAGCTTGGCGGGTCGAACGTCACTCAGCAACGCGCGATTCTGGATAGTTATGGCATTCGCAACGATGTGGTGATGGGGTATAACGAATCGGGGATTGCGAATCTGGTGCGCAGCGGCCGTGGCGTCATTCTTGGGTTGAATGCCGGGCAGTTGTGGGGTGATTCAGCTTACAACGGCAACGGCAGCGCCAACCATGCCGTCACCCTGACGGGAGCAGTGTATCGCGATACGGACGGCACGCTCATGGGATTTTATATCGCTGATTCGGGTCGGGGTATGGTCAGCGATATGACGCGGTTTGTCGATATCGAGACGTTCCGGAATGCGGTAAACGTTACAGGCAGTTATGCCATCTATACCATTGCGCCGGTCAAGTTCTGGCAGGAAGATATCAATGGCACAGGCAATGAGCTGAACAACACGGTGGTGGGGAACCGGGGTGATAATGTGCTTCTTGGGCTTGCCGGTAACGATCTCCTGCAGGGGGCGGATGGCAACGATACGCTGGATGGCGGAGTCGGTAACGATACGCTGCAGGGCGGCTTGGGCGATGATCGCTATCATTTTGCGCGGGGTGGTGGTCAAGATGTGATCGTCGATATTGATGCCACCGCAGGCAATACCGATCTTCTTGCTTTTGAGGGAGATGTAGCCTTTGACCAGGTCTGGTTCAGCCAGGCAGGTAATGATCTTGTTCTCAGCATTATCGGTGGAACGGATAGCATAACCATACGTGACTGGTATTCTGGATCGGCCTGTCATCTTGAGCAGATTCGTGCCGGGGATGGCCGTGTTGTGACCGATACCAATATTGATGCGCTGGTTCAGGCGATGTCAATCATGAGTGCTCCGGTGGCTGGTCAGACCGTATTGCCACAGGCTATGGAGTCACAGCTTGCCCCGGTGTTGGCTGCCAGTTGGGGTTAAGCCTGGAGGTGTGGCAATGATCGCCAAATAGTATTGTTACCATGATGGATTCAGGATTTTTCTGCCTGCAGGTCATTGGGGCGTTTCATCAGGTTGTGGTGGATGAGATGACCCTCAAACATCGCCTGTCGGCTGAACTGGAACGGGATGAAATTACGGGCGAGCTGATATTCGGCAATACGGCTCTTTTGCTTGCCGCCAGGGAGCTCGGTATGACGTCGAGGCTTGTCCGGCAGGATCCGCAGCGCCTCGACAAGGCACCGTTACCGGCCATCGCACGGCATTTGGACGGCCGTTATTTTATTGTCGTCCGGTTTGACCGGGGGCAGGGAGAGGGTGTTCAGTCGGGAGCCTCACGACTGCTGGTGCAGCACGCCGGGAAGCCGCCGGAAATCATCTCCGTGGAGGATTTTATTGCACAGTGCAGCGGTGAATTGATGTTCTTCATGAGCAAGGCGACCTTTAGCGGGCCGCTTGCCCGATTCGACTTCACCTGGTTTATCCCGGTGATTATCAAATACCGCCGGTTACTTGGTGAAATACTGCTGATTTCATTGTGCCTTCAGTTTATTGGTTTGGTGACCCCTCTGTTTTTTCAGGTAGTGATGGATAAGGTGCTGGTCAACCACGCCACGAAAACCCTCAATGTCATTGCGATCGGTCTGGTCACAGCGGTCTTGTTTGAAGCGGCATTGACTGGCATACGCACCTGGGTCTTTGCGCATACGAGCAGCAAGATTGATGTGGAACTGGGCGCCCGTCTTTTTCGACATCTGCTGGGGCTGCCGCTCGCGTACTTTCAGAGTCGTCGGGTTGGCGATTCGGTTGCCCGTATCCGGGAACTGGAGAATATTCGCTCATTTCTGACGGGCAATGCCCTCACGGCAGTGCTCGATATCGCATTTTCGTTCGTGTTTCTTGCGGTGATGTTCTGGTACAGTACGGTACTGACGCTGATCGTGATCGGTTCTATACCCGTTTATATCGCGTTATCGGTCGCGTTTACGCCAGTGATTCGCCGCCGTCTTGACGAAAAATTCAATCGCTCTGCCGAGAATCACTCTTTTCTTGTAGAGACCATAAGCGGTGTTGATACGGTTAAGGCGATGGCGGTTGAGCCTCGCTGGACGCACAAATGGGATCAGCAACTGGCGGCTTATGTCACATCCGGACTGTCGGTAACCAATGTGTCAACGGTCGCAAATGGTAGCGTCATGCTGCTCAGCAAACTGGTCACCGCCGCCATTATCTGGAAGGGTGCTGGCTTGGTGCTGGATAATGCCTTGACGGTCGGGGGGCTGATCGCATTCAATATGCTGGCCGGACAGGTGTCGAGTCCAATTCTGCGCCTGGCGCAACTATGGAATGATTTTCAGCAAGTCGGTATCTCCATGAGTCGTCTTGGCGATATCCTGAACGCTCCAACAGAAGTCGCTTCTCAAAGAACACGGTTACCGAAAATCGCGGGGACGATCGAATTCGACCAGGTATCGTTTCGTTACCGCCCGGATACCTCAGACGTCATACGACAGGTGAATCTGAAGATTGCGGCGGGTGAAGTGATCGGTATTGTAGGGAGATCCGGATCTGGCAAAAGCACCCTCACACGACTGGTTCAACGGCTCTATGTCCCCGATCGTGGCCGCGTCCTCGTCGATGGTCACGATCTGGCGCTGGTGGACGCGGTCTCATTGCGCCAGCAGATAGGTGTTGTGTTACAGGAGAATACGCTGTTCAATTGCTCTATCCGGGCCAACATTGCCCTCGCAAATCCGACATTGCCGCTGGAAACGGTGATCGAGCTTGCCAAACTGGCGGGCGCACATGAGTTTATCTGTGAAATGCCCGAAGGTTATGACACTATTGTCGGAGAACATGGCACCGGGCTCTCCGGAGGACAGCGGCAGCGGATTGCCATTGCCCGGGCACTGATCACAAATCCGAGGGTGTTGATTTTTGATGAGGCAACCAGTGCCCTGGATTACGAGTCTGAGAAGATCATTCAGGACAATATGCGCCGTATTTGCATGGGACGGACGGTATTAATCATCGCCCATCGTCTGTCAGCCGTTCGTGATGCGCATCGCATCATTGTGATCGAACGGGGTCAGATTGTCGAGGCGGGCACCCATGCAGAATTGTTGCGCGTAAAGGATGGGATCTATGCGCATCTGTATCTGTTGCAGCAGGGTATGCAATCAGCGGCGGGGGCGGTATGAGTTTCAGGTTGCGTAAGCTGGCATGCCAGGAACTGATTGAACGCTACCGGCAGCATGTTGCCCATTTCTGGGCACATCGCCATGAGGTAACACCACCTGATCTCAAAGCGCATGAATCGGAATTTTTACCCTCAGCACTGGCGTTGCAGATGGCGCCGGTCTCTCCAGCCGGACGCTGGGTAGCTCGTATGCTGATGGCCTTGTTGATAGCGTTGCTGTTGTGGTCGGTATTGGGCGAGATGGATATCATTGTCAATGCGACGGGCAAGGTTATTCCGTCTGAACGCAGCAAAACCATTGCCTCCGTTGAGACGGCTCGTGTGAATGGGCTGTTTGTTAAAGAGGGGCAGTCGGTTGCGGCAGGCGATTTGCTTGTTGAACTTGATACCCGTATGAGTGATCGGGAGCAGGACAAGGCCTCAGGTGACCGGGAAACGGCACTGTTGCAGGCAGCGCGTTCCCGTGCTCTCCTGGCCTCCATTGACGCTGAACGTTTCGTGCCGATGGTTGGTGTGGAAGGGGTATCCGCAGAACGTGTTGTGGACGCCCGGCGTCATCTGGAAAGTCAGTGGCAGGACTTTGAAGCGAAGCTGACTCGTTTGGATGGCCAGATTGCACGTTATAAACGCCAGTTGCCTCTTGTTACCCAACGGGTGAACGATTACAGGGCTCTGGCTCGAGACCATGATGTATCGCTCCATGCCTTTCTGGAAAAAGAGCAGGAGCAGATGGAACTGGAAGGCACTCTTGCGGATATTACCAACCAGCGCCGAACACATATTACCGAAACTCGGAAAAATGCAGAGGAGGCGCTCAATGAGGGAGTGCGTGTGGCACAGTCATCCGGGCAGGATGCCCAGCGTGCCGCTGCACACAGTGACCTGTTGCGCCTGAAGGCGCCTGTGGCCGGCACCGTGCAGCAGTTGATGGTTCATACGGTAGGAGGTGTGGTGCAGTCGGCTCAACCGATCATGATAATTGTTCCTCGCCAGCATCAGGTCGAAGTCGAGGCTTTTATTGAAAACAGGGATGTCGGGTTTGTTATGGAAGGCCAACATGCCCAGGTCAAGATCGAAACCTTTGATTACACCAAATACGGTACGGTGTCCGGTCGGGTTTCTCATGTTTCCCGTGATGCGATAGATCAGAGTGCCCGGGCAGGTAACGCCACCTCCGTGCCGGTTCCACAGGATGAAACGAAAAAGGATTTGCCCAAAGGGCCAGTCTATGCCATCAAGGTGCTTCTGAATCACTCAGCCATGACTATTGATGGTCGCCAGGTGGCGCTGACGCCCGGTATGAGCGTATCGATTGAGATCAAGACCGGAAGCAGACGCATTATCGAGTATTTCCTTTCTCCATTGATGCAACATGCACATGAGAGTTTCAATCAACGCTAAGAAAGGGTGCTGCGTTTTGGCAATCCTCATCCGGGCGCTGGTGTTACCGGTCACCGCCCTCGGTATTCCTGATATCCTGAAAGACCCGCTGGGGGTGCAACCCGATCGCCTGCATACGGGAGCCATGCTCCCCGACGGGAGTCTCATTGCTTGCCCGGCCTCCGTTGATCTCTCTCAACCCCTGGAACTCGGGAGCGCCGTTGATGTCGCGTTGTGCAGCAACCCGCAAATCCGTTCTGCCTGGGCAGCAATCAAGGTTCAGTCAGGAGTGTTGGGTGAAGCGCGTGCCGCCTATTTGCCGACCGTGAACGTTTCAGTGAGCCGACTGTCGAACTGGAGCGGCTCTTCATCCCTCTCTGGCACGTACGATTCTTTTCGGACAGGCAATCAGCTCTATGGTACCCTGACCTGGAGATTGCTTGATTTTGGGGGTCGAAGCGCTCACAATAAAGCGGCCTCTCAACTGCTTGTGGCGGCCCTTGCTGCGCACGAAGCCTCGCTGCAAAAGACGATGAAGGATGTTATAAAGGCCTATTTTGAGGCGATGACGGCCCAGTCCAGTTTTATTGCCAGGAAAAAGATGGTGGAAATAGCCGAGAGAATTCTTGCCGCAACCAAACGACGGGAAGATCGCGGAACGGTGCCGTTGTCCGATACGTTGCAGGCGTTGACTGCTCTCTGCAAGGCACGACTCAACGAAGCGCGTGCGCAGGGCGACTTCAACAAATCGCTGAGCCTGCTGGTACAGGCGATGGGATTGGCTCCGGGAACGCCCGTGCACTTACCGCAGACGCTTGAGCTTTACCGGGTGGATGATGTGAACAATCTGAACAGCTTGTTGCGTCAGGCAGAAGAGAATCATCCGGCTATCAGGGCTGCACGCGCAAAGTTGGCTGCCGATAAGGCCAAAATTATTGTAGCGCGGTCGGAGGGAATGCCATCATTGGATGCAACGGCCTCTTTGTCCCGGAACGGCTACCCCAACCAGGGGTTATCGTCGATTAATCAGTCAGTGGTAACTGCCGGTGTGACGCTTAATCTGCCGATATTCGAGGGCTTTGCGAGAACCTACAGGATTCGGGGTGCAGAGGCTCAGGCCGAACAGAGTAAGGCCCAACTGCAGGATGCAACCAGTCAGGCCCTGACCGAGGTGGTGAAGGCTCATGCGGATGCGCTGACATCGTTAAAAACCCTCAAAGCCACTGAACTCCTTCTGGTGGCGGCAACACAGAGTCTTCACTCTTCCCTGCGTCGGTACGATAGGCATGCGGCCGATATCCTCGAAGTTCTTAACAGCCAGTCAGCATTGGCCGACGCTGAGCAGGAACGGATTCGTGCCGTAGCAGAATGGCGCTCGGCGCGTCTGAGATTGCTTGCCGAGTCCGGACTCCTTGTGCGTGCCGATCTTTTGCAAGAAAGAGAGTGGCAAGTGCGTGATTCTAAAAAACAGGACTCACTTCCAGGAGAATAAGTCAGCGATAGCAATGAATTAAGCGATATGTACAACCAAAGTTTGCCTCTCAACAGAAGAGGCCGGAATAAATTATTGTCATTGGTGCCTGCTTTGCTTCGCATCGGCAAAGAGCCGGTGATGAGATAAACTTCATACAGAAACCTTTTTCAGCAAAAACACTTATAGATTCGTTGCACAGGTTATTGAACCCTTTGTCAGTGCCTGAACAAAAAGTTGCCCTATAAGTGCGAAACAATATTCGTTGCGGTTAACCATTTTTCACCCAATGCGTTGGGGGGCAAGATGCACGGCACATCCCTCGCAGTGTACACGTTCCCGACATCGGTCATCATGCATTGCTCTTGTTTCTTTCTCCTCGTTCGTTGTTGTTATTCGGTGCGAGCATTGACGCCTGAATTTTGTCCTCTGCCGCACCCTTTTTATCGCCGATTTGTTCTTTGACTGAAGCTCTGCTGTTGTATGCAGCGTAGAGCAACCCCCTGTTGCCGGGCTTTCTTTTGATGATTTCACTGAAGTCTTCGAGGGCGCCATACCTGTCACCAACGTTGATTCTTGCAATGCCCCTGTTACCGTAGGCCGTGATCGCTTCGCGGAAGCGCAATCCAATCGTTAAGGCTCTGGTGTAATCCTCGATGGCACCAGCATAATCACCGGAGCAGCTCCGTGCGTTGGCCCTGTTGCAGTATGCATCGGCATTATCAGGATGTTCCAGGATGATCCGGCTGATCTCTCTTGCTGTACCCCGGTATCCACCCATCGCATCTTTCAGCATGAGACCCACTCTTCACTCAAGGTCTCACCTTGCAGGCTGATCACCACTTTCTTAACCGGAATCTTGCGCGAGGCCTTCTTTAACGCTTCGGCCACAATCGACATCAAGCCTCCACAGCAGGGCACCTCCATAATCGCCACAGTGATGGTGTTGACATGCGACATATCAATCATGGCGGCAAGCTTGTCGACGTAGATATTCATCTCTGAATCAAGTTTCGGGCAGGCTATGGCAAGGCTTTTGTTGCGCATGAACTTTTCGTGAAAATCACCCACAGCAAATGCGGCACAGTCGGCAGCAAGCAAAAGATCGGAACCCTGAAAATAGGGCGCCTGCGGCGAAACAAGGTGAAGCTGGATTGGCCATTGGCGAAGTGCACTCTCGGCAGGTGCGCCTGGGGTAGTGGCAGCATCTTTACCTCTGAAATCCATGCTCCTGCTGCCAGGGCATCCACCGGCGTGTGCGGCATGGTGAGGTGCCGGTTCTCGGAGTGCGTCACGTTCAAGCGGGTTGGCAATTCCTTGCTCTTTGAGGTATTCAAGTGCTTGCCGTACAAATTCGTTTTGATTATGATCGATCAGGTGGTGCAAATGAGCCGCAATAACATTGGGTCCGCCTTTTGCGATGCTCTCGTGCATAACGCGCTTTTCATCGTATGGTTCGGCTTCACGACTGACAATTTTCATCGCTCCGGTCGGACAATGGCCGATACAGGCGCCAAGTCCATCACAAAAAAGGTCACTGATAAGGCGGGCTTTGCCATCAATCACCTGCAATGCCCCTTCGGGACAACCCGGAATGCAGTCGCCGCATCCGGTACATTTTATTTCATCGATCGTGATAATTTGCCGTTTCATCTCTTACTCCGTTTATGGGTTCGACACTACCTGCTCAATTTTTTCCTTTTTGCGGCAAGAGCCTGTCGTGACGGAATTGCGTAATCCGTACTTTTTGTAAACACTGCCGCTTTTGCTTTTCTAATTGATATCAATATAGTATCAGTTAATTTTAAAACCAAAACATATTTTTCCTGCCCTGCTCCAAAACGCAGGGTTAGCTGGCCGGTTGTTTCCGGTTGAGGGGTTATGATCGGTAATCGTTTCGGTATGCAGCTCTTTGGGGTTTTTGACGGAACAATCTCTCTATCGGTTGTAACCTGTGGGAGAGATAATCATGATAGCGAACAGCACGACAGCGTTACGCAAGAATCTCAAGACATTCCTGAGCTTGGAAGCCAGAGAAAACGTTGTGGTCAGGTTTAACAAGAGTGAAACTGTTGAGATCGAGCTCGGGAAAAAGTCGCCGTGATTGTTCTCTGTAACACGCAAATGGCGATGTACCCGAAGGTATCAAAAGGACGTAACTGTTTTTTGCGGTGGTTTAATAAGAGCTTTTCAGGATATTAGCACTCTTCTGTGCCCGGCATAACCCCTTACCTGTTTCTTGCATGAGATGATGCCGGTGTATTTGTTTCTTATTTTTGGAGTTTCATCATGCTGATGACTTGGCCTCATGATGTTCGCTTAACGGTGGCTTCACTTCCGCAGGCTGCATGTTGTGACCGCACTCGGGGCAATAGCTGTAATGGAACATATACCGCCACACGTGCCCACATGCAGGGCAGGTGGTATCAAGAGAATAGCCACATTTTCTGCAAAACGTCTCGTCTCCTCCTGTTGTGTTCCCGCATCCCGGGCATTGAAAAGCGCTCATTTCGGCTCCTTTATTTTGTTGATATTGCCAACCGACGCATTCTTTCGCTCAAGTTACAAACATAATTCTAATTGTCTGAATATCAGGGTACACCGTAGACCTCTTTTTTTACCCTTCGGTTTTGAACTCCGAGGTGGTGTGGAACTCAAGCTCGGGGTAGTCATCCCTTGCAATTTTCAGCATCCAGTCGCTTTCGGCAAAAAAGACGGGATGATCTTCCTTGTCGTGCGCAATGGCGTTCCATTTGCGACGAAGAAACTCTTCGAGCATCTCTTTGTTGTTGCCGGTAATCCAGAATGCTTTTTTGAAGCGCAGGGGAGTGAAGTCGCACTGGGCGCCATATTCATGTTCCAGACGGAACTTGATGACGTCGAACTGCAACTCTCCAACCGTACCGATAATTTTGCGGGCACCGTGCTGGATAAAAAGCTGGGCAACGCCCTCTTCGGTGAGCTGGCGTACCCCTTTGTCGAGCTGTTTGGCCTTCATTGGGTCGCGGTTTTCAAGCGCCTTGAAAATTTCAGGCGAGAAGCTCGGGATTCCACGGAAATGCAGCTCTTCCCCTTCGGTAAGCGAGTCGCCGATTTTCAGGGAGCCGTTGTCGTAGAGACCAATGACATCGCCCGGCCAGGATTCATCAACGACACTTTTTTCATTGGCCATAAACTGGGTCGGGCTTGAAAAGCGTATTTTTTTCTTCAGCCGGGTGTGGTAGTAGAACTTGTTGCGCTCGAAACTGCCGGAACAGATTCTAAAAAAAGCGGTGCGGTCGCGGTGGTTTGGATCGAGATTTGCATGGATTTTAAAGACAAATCCGCTCATTGGCTCTTCGGAGGCTTTGACGATGCGTTCGGTTGCCTCCCGCTCATCGGGGCTTGGCGCGACGGCAAGGAATGTTTCGAGCAGCTCTCGGACACCGAAGTTGTTGATGGCGCTGCCGAAAAAGACCGGTGCAAGCAGTCCGGCGCGGTAGGTCTCTTCGTGAAAAGGCTCGTAGACCCCTTCAATCAGGGCGACGTCTTCACGGAGTTTTTTACCGAAACTTTCCGGAATCCATTTATCCAGTTCAGGATCGTTGAGGTCATTGACCCGAATATTGCTTTCGCTGATGCGGGTAGTATTGGCCTCAAAAAGGTTGAGCTCTTTGTTGTAAAGGTTGTAGACACCCTTGAAGGTCTGTCCCTGGCTGATCGGCCAGGTCAGGGGTCTGACACTGATTTGGAGCTTGTGTTCAAGTTCGTCAAGCAGTTCAAAGGGGTTGCGCCCTTCACGATCCATTTTGTTGATAAAGATGATGACTGGAGTCTGGCGCATCCGGCACACCTCCATCAGCTTTTCGGTCTGCTCCTCTACTCCTTTGACGCAATCGACTACAAGAATGACGCTGTCAACGGCGGTCAGTGTGCGGTAGGTATCTTCGGCAAAATCTTTGTGTCCTGGTGTGTCGAGAATATTGACCCGTTTCCCTGCGTACTCAAACCCCATGACCGATGTGGCAACGGAAATTCCGCGCTGCTTTTCGATTTCCATGAAGTCACTGGTTGCGGTTTTGCGGATTTTGTTGCTTTTTACAGCTCCGGCGGTCTGAATTGCGCCACCAAAGAGCAGGAATTTTTCTGTCAGTGTTGTTTTTCCGGCATCCGGATGGCTGATGATGGCAAATGTTTTGCGTCTTGCGGTCTCTTTTATTAATTCCATTATGGGTATCGGCTCTCTGCTTCCAGTGTGCTCTGCTTCGCTGGGTATGGTGAAAAAAATAGTGTTGCTCGGCCGCAGGGTATAACGTGCTCTTTCTGGTTCCAGCGACGGCTGGCGGAATTGCGGCTTTCTTGCCTTTAAAGATACGAAGATAGGGCTTAAAAACAGAATTCCGGGGATTTCCCGAACAATTTCGCCGTGAGATTATCGTGCAATACCGTATTTTCGGTTTCGATGTGATCGCAGCATATTGGATTATAAGTGTGTTGAGGAGTAAATTAATTGAAAAAAAGGAGTTTTTATGAGAAATACCATGCTCGGCAGAGTGATCGCGCTCTTTTTTTGCTCATGCATGATTCTTTCGGGCTGCAGCAAAAGAGAAAAAATCAGCGAACTGCAGCAACTGTCTGGTAAAGAGTTTGCCATTCCGACCGGTACCGTGGCCGATCAGCTTGTGCTTTCAAAGTTACCGAACGCCAAATTCAAGTATTTTAACAGCGTCATGGATGCGGTGATTGCCGTTAAATCGGGCAAGGCGGATGCCGCGGCTTATGATGAGCCTATCCTGAAAAACATCGCGGCTAAAAACAGCGGCCTTGTTGTGCTGAAGGAGATGATTACGGTTGATAATTATGGGTTTGCTGTCCGCCTTAATGACAGGGAGTTGAAAAAAACAATTGATGAGGTGGTGGCTGAGTTGAAGCGTGATGGAACGACTGAGCAGATGATGAAGCGCTGGTTCCCCACAACGGGAAATCCTGCTCCAATGCCCCAGATCGCAACGGGGGGAGGCAATGGCGTCTTGAGGATGGGTACGGCAAGCGTGACGGAGCCCTTTTCATTTGTTGATGGGTCGGGCGGGGTTGTTGGCTATGATATCGAACTTGCCCGGCGAATCGCTAAAAAACTGGACAAGAAGCTTGAAATTGTGAATATGGATTTTGGAGGAATGATTCCGGCCTTGATTTCGGGCAAGGTTGACATGATTGCGGCCTGCATCACCATCACCGATGAGCGCTCGAAGCAGGTGCTCTTTTCGCAACCCTATTATACCGGCGGCATTGCTGCGCTTGTAAGAGAATGAGTGGTTTTGAAGTTAATGGTGGGGGACTTTTGTCACTCGTAGCCTCTTTTTCCAGCAGCTTTCAGAGCAACATTCTGCAGGAGAATCGTTATCTCCTCATCCTTGAAGGGTTGAAAACAACCGTCATGATCTCGGTTTTTTCAACTCTTTTCGGGACACTTCTCGGGGCGCTCGTCTGTTTTATGCGAATGTCGAGCAACCAGCCGCTCCGTCTGGTTGCAAAGGTGTATATCTCCATTTTGCGGGGCACTCCCGTGCTGGTCTTTTTGATGCTGATGTTCTATGTAGTTTTTGCTTCGGTAGATGTTAATCCTGTCATTGTCTCCGTTATTGCATTCGGCATGAATTTTGCCGCCTATGTTGCCGAAATTTATCGGGCAGGTATCGAGAGTATCGACAAGGGGCAGAGAGAGGCCGGCATTGCCATGGGCTTTACCAGAGCCACAACGTTTCTTTTTATTATTTTGCCTCAAACGGTGCTGCGCATTTTACCGGTCTACAAGGGAGAGTTTATTTCTCTGGTCAAAATGACCTCGGTTGTCGGCTATATCGCTGTGCAGGATTTGACGAAGGCCAGCGATATCATCCGAAGCCGTACGTTTGATGCTTTTTTTCCGCTGGTCATGGTGGCAATCCTCTATTTCTCAATCTCCTGGGTTCTTACGCTTTCACTTGACTATATCGAACGGCAGGTGGATCCTAAATCAAAAAGAAAGCAAATTGAAAGCCTATGATAACGGTTGAGCATCTGTCGAAAAAATTCGGAAATCTTGTTGTTCTCAAAGATGTCAACATCGAAATCAGGGAGGGGGAGGTTATTTCGATTATCGGCCCTTCCGGCACCGGAAAAAGTACTTTGTTGCGCTGTATCAATTTGCTTGAGCGACCAAGCGGTGGTTCAATTTTGATTGATGGGGTCGATATTCTTGATGCAAAAACTGATGTGCCGAAAATACGGCAGAAGATGAACATGGTTTTTCAATCGTTCAATCTTTTTGCCCATCTCTCGGTTATAAGCAATCTGACCATCGCTCCCATTAAACTCTTGGGCAAGTCTAAAAAAGAGGCTGAAGAGAAAGCAATGGAGATCCTCACCCTGGTTGGGCTGGCCGAAAAGGCCGATAATTTTCCGGATGAACTTTCCGGCGGGCAGAAACAGAGGGTTGCCATTGCCCGCTGTCTGGCGATGGATCCTGAGATTATTTTGTTTGATGAGCCAACCTCATCACTCGATCCGACCATGGTCAGTGAGGTGCTGTCGGTTATTCGCCGTTTGGCCAAGGATGGCATGACGATGGTCATTGTCACCCATGAAATGGATTTTGCCCGAGACCTTTCCAATCGTGTCTTGTATATGGATGAGGGGGTTATCTATGAAGAGGGAACCCCTGCACAGATCTTTGATAATCCGCAGCGGGAGAAGACCAGAGCCTTCATCAACAGAATAAGGAGCATCAACTATCATATCACCTCTCCAAGATATGACCCGCACACAATAAGTGCCGAAATAGAGGCGTTTTGTGAAAAGCAGATTTTGCCGCTGAAAACGCGACAGAATTTGCTGGTGATTGTTAATGAGCTGCTTCGCATCTACACTCCTCTCCTCTCTACCACCACTCTTGACATGACCGTTGCCTATTCGGAAAAGAAAGAGAGTGTTCAGGTTGTGCTCGAAAGCGGAGGCGAGGCACTGAACCCGCTCGACAAAACTCTCCTGCCTGATGACCAGGCAAAGAGCCCTGTCTGGAGCATGATGCAGGGTATTGAGTACCAGCGGGTGAACAGCAAGAACAGGGTGACCCTGATGCTGCACTAACCATGACCATCTTATCCACCTTGCTTCTGGCGGCGTTTGATAATTTTGTTGGCAACTGGCGGCAACGGTGGCGAATTATTGTAAATCAGGCGCTTTTATCGGTTGCCGGATTTTGAAAAAATCGCTATACTTGCAGAGCTTTTTTTAACCCGTTACAAGCCCGGTCACGCTATGAATTTTAATCCTTGGCACGATGTTGAGATAGGAGAGGGTCAGCCGAATGTCGTCAACGCCATTATCGAGATTTCCAAAGGCAGCAAAACGAAGTATGAACTTGACAAAAAAACCGGTATGCTGAAGCTTGACCGGGTGCTTTATTCTGCTGTTTTTTACCCGGCCAATTATGGGTTTATTCCCAAAACGCTTGGTGATGACCATGATCCGCTTGATATTCTTGTGATTTCTCAGTCGGACATTGTTCCCATGTGCATGGTGAGGGCGAGGGTCATCGGCGTCATGCGCATGATCGATCATGGAGAGGGAGACGACAAGATTATTGCCGTTGCCGAAGATGATGTCAGCATGAGCAATGTTCACAACATTGATCAGTTGCCGCCCTACTTCGCCTCCGAGTTAAAGCACTTTTTTGAAGAGTACAAATCGCTTGAAGAGAAGACGGTACTTGTTGAGGAGTTTCAGTGCGCTGAAACTGCCCGCCAGAGTATTCTTCATGCCATTGACAACTACAAAAAGGTCTACGCATAGGGTTTGCGTCGAATGATGATTGTGGTGAAAGGCGGTCAATGTTTTATGCAGTGACCGCCTTTTGTGGCTTTTTGCAAAATGAGTTATAGTGGAAGTGCGCGTAGTCGACAACGTCCTCCTGATTTTTTTTGATGTGGGGGAAATGTGATATATTGGCCGGGTTAATTTTTTTATGGGCAAAACGCTCCATTTTTGATATGCTCTCATTAACGATTGATGAACTTGCCGAAAGGGCTGGAAGGATAAAGCTTGTCATTTCTGATAATGATGGAGTTTTTACTGATAATGGTGTCTATTATTCGGACAGGGGAGAGGAGTTGAAGCGCTATTCTATCAGGGACGGGATGGGCGTAGAGCGGTTGAGAAACATTGGGATTGATACCGCGATCATGAGTGGCGAGGTTTCACCAAGCATCAGGATGCGTGCTCAAAAGCTCGGGATAAAGAGGCTCTATCTTGGTGCCAAAGACAAGTTGGCGCTGCTCGATACGGTTCTTGCCGAGACTGGCTTTCAACGTGATGAACTTGCCTATATTGGCGACGATGTCAATGATGTGGAGATTATGAGGGAGATTGCGTCAGAAGGTTTGACCGCGTGCCCTCGTGATGCAACTGTTTTTGTTGAACCCTATATTTATTATCGTGCTCATGCTGATGGCGGGTACGGCGCATTCAGGGATTTTGCAGAGTGGCTGATTCGTCTCAGAAACTCCTGACTGTTTTTTTTATCACTATCGATTCCGTGCGTCTCTTTATGGAGGCTGTGCGGTTCGTCTTATTCAAAGTTACGTTATGGCGGAAGTTACCATAGGAAACAGAAAAGCAGGGGACCAGCATCCTGTCTTTGTCATTGCTGAAATCGGCATCAACCATAACGGGTCGATGGATGTTGCAAAAAAATTGATTGCAGGCGCGGCATTTGCCGGATGCGACGCGGTCAAGTTTCAGAAGCGCACTCCGGAGCTTTGTGTGCCACAGAGTCAGCGCGATATTGAGCGTGATACCCCATGGGGACGGATGAAGTATATCGATTATCGCTACAAGGTTGAGTTTGGTCGTGAAGAGTATGAGGAGATAGACCGTTACTGCAAGGAGCATGGCATTTTATGGTTTGCATCCTGCTGGGATGAGGAGTCGGTGGATTTTATGGAACAGTTTAATCCTCCCTGTTACAAGGGTGCGTCGGCATCCTTGACCGATCTTCCTCTCCTGAAAAAAACTGCCGCAACCCGCCGTCCGCTTATTATCTCTACCGGCATGTCCACCATGGAAGAGGTTGAAACGACTGTTAATGAACTTGGCCACTCCAATTTGCTGATTGCACACACCAATTCAACCTACCCCTCTCCGATTGAAGAGCTGAACCTGAGGATGATTACTACCCTCAAATCCCGTTATCCTGATGTGCCGATTGGTTATTCAGGCCATGAGGTGGGGCTTTCAACGACCTGGGCGGCCGTAGCACTTGGAGCGACCTTCATTGAGCGCCATGTCACCCTCGACCGCGCCATGTGGGGATCTGACCAGGCGGCATCGGTCGAACTGTCGGGTATGGCAAGGCTTGTCTCGAACATTCGCGATATTGAAAAAGCGCTCGGTGACGGCGTCAAGCGGGTCTATGCAGGCGAGGCTGCAGCCCGCAAAAAATTGCGACGTTCCTGAAGCGTTCTTCGTCTTCTTTTATAATGTCTTTGATTAGAAACATCTACAAATAAAGCAGCATACAACATGAACACTAACGGCACTTCGACGGTTCAGGAGTTTGAATATAAGGCTGAAATGAAGCAGCTTCTGGATCTTATCGTTCATTCACTCTACACCCATCCCGAAATATATCTCAGAGAGTTGATTTCAAACGCCTCTGATGCATTGAGCAAAGCGCGTTTCAATGCCTTGACCGATCAGGAGATGCTCGACAAGGAGGCCGATCTGGCCATCCGCATCACCATCGACCCGGCAGAGATGACCTTTGTCATCGAAGACAGCGGAGTGGGGATGACGGAAGAGGAGTTGATAGCCAATCTTGGCACGGTTGCAAAGTCGGGCACCCTCGGCTTCATGCAGTCACTCAAGGAGCAGCAGAAGCAGCTTGATGGCAACCTTATCGGGCAGTTCGGCGTGGGATTCTATTCGGTTTTTATGGTAACTGAAGAGGTTACGGTAGAGACAAGAAGCTCGCATCCTGGTTCTGAAGGGTTCCGCTGGCGTTCCAGTGGCCAGGGCACCTATACGATCGAAAAGATTGAGAAGGCCGGGCGGGGAACCAGAATCTCCTTCAAACTCAAAGAGGAGCACAAAGAGTTTGCTGAAGAGTACCGCGTTGAGCAGATTGTCAAAAAATATTCAAACTTTGTTGATTTTCCGATTTACCTCGGTGACAAGCAGCTCAACAGCATCACTGCACTCTGGCAGCGCTCAAAAAGTGAGCTGAAGGATGAGGAGGTCAATGAGTTCTACAAGTTTATCGCAAACGATTACAAGGATCCGCTCGACTATCTGCCGGTTTCGGTCGAAGGAATGGTAACCTTCAAGGCGCTTCTTTTTCTGCCAAAAGAGGCTCCACCGGAGATGCTTTACCGACAGGGCGAGCTTGAAAACCACGGGCCGCAGCTCTATGTGAAGAAGGTGTTGATCCAGAACGAGTGCCGCGACCTTTTGCCTGAGTACCTTCGTTTTATTGCAGGCGTTGTTGATACCGAAGATCTCTCGCTCAATGTTTCAAGAGAGGTTGTGCAGTCGAGCCCGGTGATGGCCAAAATTCGCCAGATTCTGACGGGAAAAATTCTTGGCTGGTTTGAATCTCTTGCCAAAGAGCAGCCTGAAAAGTTCAAGACCTTCTACAAGGCATTCGGACCTATTATCAAAATCGGCCTGAATACCGACTATACCAATCGCGACAAACTCATTGAGCTGCTGCGCTTTGAAAGCACAAAAACGGTTGATGGTGAATTTGTAACCCTCAAGGAGTATAGCGAGCGCATGGGGGCCGATCAGAAAGAGATCTACTACCATTCAGGCACCAGCCGCTCTCAACTGCTGGCCCACCCCAATCTGGAGTATTTCCAGGATATGGGTATTGAAGTGCTGTTGCTCAGCGATCCGGTTGACGTCTTTGTCATTCCCTCAATTCATGAGTACGATAAAAAGCCGCTCAAGTCGATTGAAAAAGCGGATATTGATTTCTCGAAGCAGAAGAAAGAGAACGCGGAACCCCTTGCAGAGAATCTGCTTGCTCCGGTGTTGCAGCTTTTCCGGGAAACTCTTGGAGAGGGGATTGAGGATGTTATAGAGTCGCACCGTCTTGTCAATTCTCCGGTAACTCTGGTGAGCGGAAAGGATGGTCTTGACAGCCAGATCGAAAAGATGATGAAGATGATGCAGAGTGACATGCCTGCCGCAAAGAGGATCCTTGAGGTCAATACATCGCATCCTATTATCCGGAACCTTGCTGGTATGATTATCGCCGATGCTGCCAATCCACTGATCAAAACAGCCATGAAACAGCTTTATGAAGGTGCGCTGCTGCTTGAAGGCGGGCTTGATTCAACAAGCGGATTTTTATCGAGAATGAATGAGCTGATTGAGGCTGCAACGCTCTCCAGATAGGTGGATTCAAAAACGATTAACCAGTGAATTTGTGAAAAAGGGAACGGATTTCGATATAAGGGGAGTGGCGGTTTTTCAGAAAAGCGAGATAACCGAGCATTATATTTATAAAAATCTTGCCGGCAGGGTGCGTGGCCTTAAAAGCCGTCGCATACTCTCCCAGATTGCCGATGATGAGATGCGCCATTACAACGTCTGGAAAACCTATACCCGTCGAGACGTTGATCCCAACCGTATCAGGGTCTGGTTTTTCACGTTCATCAGCACACTTTTTGGTTTTACTTTTGGCATCAAGCTGATGGAAAACA
Organism: uncultured Chlorobiaceae bacterium; assembly: GCA_903824295.1. Taxonomy (GTDB): domain Bacteria; phylum Bacteroidota; class Chlorobiia; order Chlorobiales; family Chlorobiaceae; genus Chlorobium. Next base: position 12,561 of record CAIJWE010000053.1, on the reverse strand, counting down.
GCGAAAAACGTGCCCATCTCCTCTACAGCCGTTTTCCGGGTTCATTCAAGGAGGTTAATGGTATTATTCGTGATGAGGAGGAGCATGAGCAGGCGTTGCAGATGATTTTTGATGAAGAGCGCCTCCAATACATCGGTTCAGTTGTTTTTTCTCTCAACAATGCGCTTGTTGAACTGATGGGTGTACTGGCGGGTCTCTCCTTTGCGCTGCAAAACAGCAGGGCCGTCGCACTCACGGCATCCATTACCGGTGTCGCAGCAGCACTCTCTATGGGAGCATCAAGTTACCTTGCAACAACATCAGTGCCGGAGGGAAAAAATCCTCTGTTTGCGGCCTTCTCAACCGGGTTTGCCTATATTCTGACCGTGCTGCTGCTGATTGCGCCCTATTTTATTTTTAACGATCTTGTCCGCTCTTTTGGAGCCTCATTGTTTGTGGCTATCGTTATCATCGGGCTTTTCAACTATTATATCTCCGTTGTGCGGCAGCTCTCCTTCAAAAGCCGTTTTCTGGAAATGGTCGCGCTTTGCTCTTCTGTTGCGGCACTCAGTTTTCTGGCCGGCTACCTCATCCGCTTCGCATTCGGTTCCATCATATAGTTTTTGCTGATGACAGCGAACTCCTCTTTTCACTCAAAGGGGGAGTTCGCCATGGCCGATTGCAGCAGCGAAGCAATGGCGGCGCCATCAATCGTCTGTTCGGTGTTGATAGCAATCGCCATACTCTCCTCATCGGCACTCAATTGCTCAACCTGTTCCAGTTGTGAGGCAAGTACTGCGGTGTCGGCATCAGAGGCATCGTTACCTGCCAGAGAACGCCTTTGCACCCGCTCCAAAAGGAGTTCTCTTGAGGCAAAAAAACGCAGAATCCTGCACGGAGCCTCTCGGGCTGCTGCAAGATCGATGAAGAGTTGCCGGTCGCTCCGTTTGAGAAAGGTGGCATCGACGATGACTGTCATTCCCTCAGCGAGGCAGAGAGAGGCAAGGTCGAGCAGTCTCTGGTAGGTTTGCCGGCTTATCTCCCTGCTGTAAAGGGCTCCATTTTCTTTGCTTCGTTCAAGCGGCTTGAGTCCTGCCAGCCTTTTTCGTTCGATATCCGACCGCAGGTGCACAGCTTGTACCCTTTGGGTGATATCGCGTGAAAAAAAGGTTTTACCGCTTCCGGAAACACCGAAAGTGAGAATAAGCAGAGGCTTTTTGTTGCCTGTAAAGTCGAGTGCAAGCTGGATGTATGAACGGTGCTCCTCGATAATCTTTTTGGCCTCGTTCTTGCTGCTTGTCTGGGAGTAACGTATAGCGGTTACTTTTGCCCTCACCATGGCCCGGTAGACAACATAGAAGCGCAGAAGCGGCAGGGCGCTGTAATCCCCCCTCTCCGTCAGATAGTTGTTCAGAAGCCGCCAGGCAAGGCCCGATTCTCCTCCATGTATAAGATCCATGAAGAGAAACGCCAGATCGCTGATGACGTCAATAATGGAGAGGCTCTCATTAAACTCGATACAGTCAAAGATGATAATGCGCCCCCTCCACCAGACCATATTTCCCGTATGCATGTCGCCGTGGCATTGGCGTATGAAGCCCCCACGCTTTCTCTCAAGGAAAAGAGGGTAGAGCCGCTGATGCTCCCTGATGCTCCAGGCCCTGAGAAATTCGAGCCGTTCAATCTCATTGCGGCTTGTGGCAATTGGCTCCATACAGGTGAAATTGTGCAGGATCGGCTTTATGAGATTTTCCGGGTGGCCAAAGCCGCTTTCAGAGGATACTGCGGGCAGCGATGCGTGAAAGCTGGCGATCATCCCTGAAACCGTATCGATATGCTCCTCGTTGAGCAGCTTTCCTGCGAGCATTCTGTCGAGTTCCATAGTCCGCTCAAAGCGTACCATTTTTACGGCATAGTCAATAACCTCACCCTCTGCGTCCATCAGAATTCTGTTTGCAGAAAGCACAATCGGCACAACAGAGAGGTAGATCTCCCCGCAGAGTCGCTGGTTGAGCCGAAGCTCCTCATTGCAGTAATGGTGGCGTTTTTCAAGTGTTGAAAAATCAAGAAATCCCAGGTTCAGTGGCTTTTTGACCTTGTAAGCCAGAGTGTCGGTGAGGAAAATCCATGAGATATGGGTCTCAACAACCTCAATTGCTCCGGTTTTATGAGGGTAAGCTTCCGGGTGGCTCAACGCTTCGGCTAACAACATGATGGCGTTTTTTTGTCCAGAGTATCAGTGTCGGGCGGTAATAAAGCTTGTACGGGCAATATAGGGGAGGGGGGAGAAGCCAGCAAGAATCATCTCCACCATAAATGGATTCCTTTGAAAAAAATGTAAATTGAAAGTCTATAGCCGAGCAACGCCATTCATCACATTCACGCATCTCAACTCACCTTTATGATACATCTTGCAAGGATACTTTGCCCGACCGACTACTCAGCCACATCGGATAATGCTGTTCGCTATGCCGTTGAATTTGCCCGGAAAGTCGGGGCTCACGTCAGGTTTCTGCATATCCTTTCTGCCGGAACACCTCCTGAAATAACGGTTAACGTTTCTGAACCTGCTGCTGAGCAACAAGAGGATGATTTCCTTCCAGATAGTTTTTCATCTCTCCTGATGGCCGAGAAAAAGAAGGGGCTTGATGCCGATTTTCGAATTCTCAAGGGTGAGGCAGCAACGGTTATTGCTGAACAGGCAAGTTCCTGGGGTGCCGATTTGATTATCATGGGTTCCCACGGTCGCAGCGGTCTGCATCGGCTCATGATGGGCAGTGTTGCCGAAGAGGTTTTTCGTTCTTCCGATATTCCTGTCCTGCTGGTCAAGGAGCCTGCGGCGGCTAAAATTATTGTTGAATAGCATTCAAGAGGCCAAGTCATTATCAATTTTAGTGCTTAACACGTTTATGGAACATTTCAGGCAATCAATTCTCGACCTTATTACCGAAACATCGGCAAATTTGCCGAGTGACGTCCGTTGTGCCCTTGCAGCCGCAATCGAGCGCGAAGATCCGCTCTCCCAGGCAGGTCTTGCCATGTCGACCATCTCGGTCAATATCGACATGGCCGTCGACAATGTCTCACCGGTCTGCCAGGATACCGGCATGCCCACGTTTTTTATCCATACTCCTCGTGGAGCTGATCATCTGCTCATGAAACGGGAGATTGAAGAGGCCATACGGGAAGCCTCCCTGACCGGTAAACTCCGTCCCAATGCGGTTGACGCCATCAGCGGCAAGAACTCCGGTACCAATCTTGGCGACCATTTTCCGGCAATTCACTTTGAGCCTTGGGAAAAGGATGAAATAGAGGTCAAGCTGATTCTGAAAGGGGGAGGATGCGAAAACAAAAATATTCAGTACTCGCTCCCCGATGAAATTGCGGGTCTCGGAAGCGCTTCACGCGATCTTGACGGGGTACGCAAGTGTTTGCTCCATGCCGTTTATCAGGCACAGGGTCAGGGATGCAGCCCCGGTGTTATCGGTGTCGGCATCGGCGGCGACCGTACCAGCGGCTTTGAGCTGGCCAAAAAGCAGCTTTTCCGAACCATTGACGACCGCAACCCCGATAGCCAGCTTGATGCTCTTGAGCAGGAGATTCTGCAAAAAGCCAACACCATGAATATCGGCCCGATGGGGTTTGGAGGAAAAACCACCCTTTTTGGTTGCAAAATCGGCAAATCACATCGCGTTCCAGCGAGCTTTTTTGTCTCTGTTGCCTACAACTGCTGGGCATACCGTCGTCTTGGCGTTCTGCTCGACCCGGCAACCGGCTCTATTCAGCAGTGGCAGTACAGGGATACTGACGAAATCAAGCGCATGGCCAGGGGCGAAGGTATGCCATTGACCGGCAAAGAGGTGGTGCTGCAGGCACCGGTCAGTGAAGAGCAAATCCGGACTCTCAAGGTTGGTGATGTTGTGCTCATTAACGGCACCATGCACACCGGGCGCGATGCTTTTCACCACTATATCATGCACCACGATCTGCCCGATAATCTTGATACCACAGGCGGAATCCTCTTTCACTGCGGACCAGTGATCATGAAAAATAAGGATGGCAGTTACCGCGTTACCGCCGCCGGACCGACCACCTCAATCCGTGAGGAACCTTTTCAGGCGGATGTCATCAAAAAACTTGGACTGAGGGCAATTATTGGTAAAGGGGGAATGGGCCCGAAAACACTCAAAGGGTTGCAGGAACACGGGGCAGTCTATCTCAATGCCATCGGAGGCGCGGCGCAGTATTACGCTCGCTGTATTGGCAAGGTGACCGGTGTTGATTTTCTCGAAGAGATGGGCGTGCCCGAAGCCATGTGGCATCTGGAGGTGAGCTCTTTCCCGGCCATTGTTACCATGGATGCACACGGCAACAGTCTGCACAGCAAGATTGAAGAGGAGTCGTTCCATCAACTTGGCACCTTTGCCAACGACACTCACTGATCCTGAAAGGGCCCTGCTTGCCAATCTCATTTAACTGAAAAAGAGGACGCTGATGAAAAAAATTAGATTTATGGACGTCTCATTTCGGGACGGATTTCAGTCATGTTTTGGTGCGAGGGTCAAGACTGAGGACTTTTTGCCTGCACTTGAGGCCGCCGTTCATGCCGGAACCGACAACTTTGAAATAGGCGGCGGTGCCCGCTTCCAGAGCCTCTACTTCTACTGCGAAGAGGATGCTTTTGCCATGATGGATGCCGCCCGCAAGGTTGTAGGCACCGATATCAACCTGCAAACCCTTTCGAGAGGCGCCAACGTTGTCGGGCTTGTCTCTCAGTCACGCGATATTATTGATCTGCATGCCCGTCTTTTCAAAAAGCACGGCATCACCACTATCAGGAACTTCGACGCCTTGATGGATATCCGCAACCTCTCCTTTTCTGGCCAGTGCATCCATAATGCCGGATTGAAACATCAGGTGGTTGTTGCCATGATGGGCCTTGCTCCAGGTCTGCAAGAGAGCTATTGCCACACCCCGCAGTTCTATCTCGACAAACTCCGTGAAATTCTTGATGCTGAAATTCCGTTCGACAGCGTCGCCTTCAAGGATGCCTCGGGCACAACAACTCCGGCAGTCGTCCATGAGACCATCAAGGGGGCCCGGAAGATGCTGCCTGAAGGGACTGAAATCCAGTTTCATACCCACGACACGGCCGGAATGGGCGTAGCCTGCAACTATGCCGCCATCACGGGCGGTGCCGACATTATCGATCTCTCCATGGCTCCGGTCAGTGGCGGAACCGCAGAAGTGGATATCCTCACCATGTGGCAGCGACTCAGGGGCACCGAGTACACCCTCGACATTGATCAGGAAAAATATCTTGAGGTAGAGGCGCTCTTTATTGACCAGATGTACAAATACTACATGCCCCCCGAGGCGACGGCGGTCAATCCGGTCATCTCCTTTTCTCCCATGCCCGGCGGAGCCCTTACGGCTAACACACAGATGATGCGCGACAACAACACGCTTCACCTCTTTCCCGCCGTGATCAACAATATGCGAGAAGTGGTGGTCAAAGGCGGTTTCGGCGCATCGGTCACTCCCGTTTCACAATTCTATTTCCAGCAGGCCTTTGCCAACACCATTCAGGGTCACTGGAAAAAAATCACCGACGGTTATGGGAAAATGGTGCTCGGTTACTTCGGCAAGACCCCGGCCCGTCCTGACGATGAGGTTGTGCGTCTTGCCTCCGAGCAGCTTGGTCTTGCTCCAACCGTTGAAGATGTGCACGATATCAACGACCGCAACCCGGAACTTGGCGTAGCCTACAACAGGTCGCTGCTCCAGAAAGCCAATATTCCGCAGACCGACGAAAATATCTTTATCGCGGCAACCTGTGGCGCCAAAGGGATTGCCTTTCTTCAGGGAGATTGTACAACCGGTATCCGCTACAAGGCTGATATCGCGGTTGAAATCAAGGCAACACCAAGAGCTGAGGTGGTTGCAGCCTATCACGAGGCTCACAAACACGATATCCACCAGGAAGAGGTGAATCATCGGCTCGAAGAGCTCTTTTCCAAGCTTCCATCTACTGCACCAGTTCCAACTTCTTCCGGATCGGCCTCTGCATCAAAAGTCATTTCGATGGCCGGGAACTTCACCGTTTTTGTTGATGGAGCGCCCTTTACCGTCTCGTTTGCCGAAGGATCGGCCATCAACCCCCAGACGACTACTGTTGCAACAGCCCCAGTAGCCGAGGCTCTTGCGGCTCCCCAGTCACACGCTGGCACACCAGTACCCGCAGCCATGCCAGGCAATGTCTCCTCAATTGCTGTCAAGGTTGGTGATGAGGTCAAGGAGGGAGAAGAGGTCGCTGTTCTTGAGGCCATGAAGATGGAATACCCCATCAAAGCCCCTTGTGCCGGAAAAATTCTCGCCATCACGGTAGCCAAAGGCGACACCGTCGGGATGGGCGAGACCATGATGACTATCGGATAACAGTCTTTCCGTCTGCGTACCTCCGGGATGTTGATTCCCGGGGGGAGCGGGGCAGGCTGGTGGTTATGTTGCTGTGATCACATCTTCTCCCACTCAAACTTGCTGACGTTTCTTGCCCTGGGGTCAAAGACGATGCCGATCAGGTAGCGTTCGCCTCCGTATTTCTCGTAATATTTCATTTTTTTGATCTGCTCAAGGGGCTCCTTGTCGGTCACCTTGAACTCAAACAGGAAGGTTCTTCCTTCGGCCTTCAGCGTCAGGTCAATGCGCCCCTTGTTGCTCACATCTTCGGCAATGATGTCGAGGCCGAGACTGGCAAAATAGGCATAGAGCACGCTGGCGTAAAAGCCTTCATAACTCTCGATGGCGTTGTTGGTGAAGTTGTTGTAGGCGATGCTTGCAAAAAGGCGATGGATAACGGGTTCCAGGCGCTCAACATCCCCGGTGTTGATGATATCAAACAACTCATGGCGGATCGGCTCTTTTTGTGAACCGCTGGCCATCATGGACTGCAAAATGTAGTTATTGAAACTGATCTGCACCTCTTTGTTGGGAAAGCCCAGCTCGTAGCCAACTCCCATGTCCGACTCGATCAGGCGCGTGATGGTTAGATAGCCCGTCTGAAACATAATTGTTTCAAGATTGAGCGACTCAATATTAAAGCTGTTGGCCAGAGACTCATTAACTCGCAGCCTGTTGAGCTTGGGGATAAAATAGTTGTTCTTTTTGATAAGCTCAATCAGAAACCGGGGTGTTCCAGTCTCGAACCAATAGCTTTTGAACATCTTATGGTTCCTGATAAAGAGCAGGATATCGTAGGGATTATAGACATTCTCACCCAAAAAGTTATACCCATTGTACCACCTTTTGACCTGCTCCATGTCAACTCCTTCGAGATAGGGAGCAAAAGCGGTGTCAACATCTCGCTGGGTGTAGCCGCAGACTGCGCCATAGTCTGCATTGAGGCTGATATCTTCCAGATTGTTCAGACCGCTGAAGAGCGATACCTTGGAGAATTTGCTTACTCCGGTGAGAAAGGCGAAGCGCAGATACTCGTCATTCTCCTTGATTTTGGTATAAAAGTCGCGCATTCCGTCGCGGATGGCAAGTGCCTGAGGGATATGCTCAATATTGTCCAAAATGGGCTTATCGTACTCGTCAACGAGAATGACAACCTTCTGCTGATATTTTTTGAACGCTTTTTGGATTAATTCTGCAAAACATTGGTTCGGATCCTCTTGTTCCTCGCAGAGAATATCAAGTCGTTCCTGATTGTCCTTCAGGATATAGAAAAGGTTCTTGCGAAGGCTCTCCCGGCAGTGAACCCCGCCACTGAAACTTATTTTGATGACGGGATACTGTACCTCCCAGTTCCAGTGCTCTTCAATGAGCAACCCCTTGAAAAGCTCCCGTTTGCCCTCAAAAATATTTTTCAGCGTATCGAGAAAGAGGCTTTTGCCGAAACGTCGTGGACGTGCAAGAAAGACATAGCGATAATTGTCAATCAGGCTACGGGCAATCTCTGTTTTGTCGATGTAGAGATAATCATCCTCAATGATTGTGCGGAAGGTCTGTATTCCTACTGGCAGCTTTTGCATGGCTTAAAAAGTATAAGGAACGATGTGCGAAAAGTTATAGACCATGACAGCGATTGTTATTGAGGTAGATGAAAATGTCGCCCAGACGTTTTCTAAGGTGTCTGCTGATAAAAAGTACAAGCTTAAACTGTTATTGAAGTTGCGTTTACAGGAATTAATGTCGGCTCATGAACGCTCTCTCACTGACATTATGGATGCGATTGGCCATTATGCTGAGGTACAGGGTATGACACCGGAACTTTTGGCATCATTACTCAATGAAAAATAAAATTTCTGCTGTTATTGATACAAATGTTGCTATCAGTGCGGTTTTACTTCTCCATACGGTATCTCGCCAGGTTTTTGATTTTGTTGTCTTGCATGGAGAGTTGCTCGTTTCCGAAGAGATACTTGCAGAATTAAACGAGGTGCTTGCTCGCCCAAAGTTTAGAAAATATGTTTGTTCTGAATCCATTCCGGCGGATTGATATTGTTTCTCCTTCCGTTTTTTTGAATAAAGTTATACATGGATAATCTCTTTCGTATTTGAACCGGGCCTGCCAGCAGGAGTGCCCTTATAACGATCATCAGCGGATCAGCGCCCGGAAGAGATTCGTTATTGCTCAGCTCCCTCTCTACAGTTACTCTTCCTGATCGATTATACTATATTCACTTACGCATCTTTTTGCCTTGTAATCCACATCTTTGCGCAAGAAAATCTGCCAATACAGCCATGGCACCATGGCTGCAAATGAGGGACAGCTTGCTCAGGGTTTAAGCAGTACTTCGCAATTCGGGTGGAGTTCAATAAAGCGTTCGAGCTCTGTGTGCGGAATCCTGCCTGCCGAAAGTTCTATTTTTTCAAGATTCTGCAACTGCATGATAGGGTCGATTGAGGTGATCGAGGTGTTCGATAAATCGAGTTCTTCGAGGTTGGCAAGTTCTTCGAGTGGCTCAATATCGACAAGCGGCGTGTTTGCAAGGCTCAGTTCCCGAAGTTCAAAAAGATTTCTCAGCGCTTCGACGCTTGTGATGCCGGTTTTGTTGCAGCGGAGATATTCGAGGTTATTAAGCTCTGCGAGTGGCGTGATGTCGCTAATATTTGAATGGTCTATGCCAAGCTCAATAAGATTTTCGAGATGCGAGAGCGGTTTAAGGGAGGTGATAGCGGTTTTGTAGCAACTGAGCTTTTCGAGGTTGATGAGCGCTTTGAGTGGCGAGAGGTCGTTGATGACGGTTTCGGAACAATAGAGCTCTTCAAGGGCAAGCAGGTTGCTGATGGGTTCAAGTGAAGTGACTTTGGTGCTTGAAATCCAGAGTAGTTTCAGTTTTTTCAGGTTGCGAAGTGGTTCAAGTGTTGAAAAATCGCAGTCGAAAGCGTAGAGGCGGCGCAGATGCTGAAGGTTCCGGAGCGGGTCGAGGTTTTCGACAGGCGATTCATCGCAACGGAGTTGCTGCAGGTTTTCGAGCACCCGGACGGGCAGAAGGTTATGAATTCTGCGATTGTCGCAACGCAGGTGTGTGGTTTCGAGGAAGTCAAGCATTTCGAGATCGGAGGGTTCCCGGACAATTGTCAGAGTTGTTTTGACGATCTCTTTCCAGTCCGTGGAGAGGGCCATCCACCATTTTTTTCGGACGGTAGACTCCTGGAGAAGTTCTTCTCTGGAGATGCGGCTAAGGTAGTCGACTTTATCGGAGCATTCGGCACTCTCTTTTGGAGCTTCCTTGTGCGTGCTTTTCGGGGCAGAAGTCGCAGCATCGTCGGTGCTGACATTGAGTTTTTCAGTAAGGCATCGCGTATACCAATCGGCCTTTTTTGCATCAACGTTGCAATGGTGAAGCTCCTGGGATTGCTGGTCAAGTGAGGATATATCTTCAAGAATATCGTTTCCGCACCGGGGACACACCGCGCTTTCTATAGTGAGGGGATAGCCGCAGACCGGGCATTGGTTATAGGTATTTTGCTCCAAAACTACAACAGTAATTACTTCATGGAAGAAGAAAACAGAATGCTTTTCATTATTATAAGAAAAAAAGCGTTATCCCCATAAAAGGGAGCTTGAAAATTCTGATAAAGCAGGGGTGTTTTGGCTTGTGGCTGAACAGGGGAGTCCCGGGTAAACGTTCAAGCTTTCGTCATTCCATGTGATCTATGAAAAATGCCTTTAGGCTTAGCAGTACCAACGGGTTCTGGTAAGAGGGTTTGCGTTTTTCTGATATGGGTCATATTTTGAATAAGAGGCTATTATACAATGCGTTGAGTCGGTTTGACGGTGAGTAACGTCTGAAATTTGAACGTTCAATTGTTCCCTTTCTCAAGTGATTCTAATCAAGGGTCGTGTTTTAGGGGAGATCCTCGATATTAATAAGAGTCAATACGCAAGATCGGTCTTCGCTCCTCTTTTCCCTCTTATTTTATGGTTAAAAAGATTACTTTCCTGATTCAGGGTAACTCTCTCTGATGGCAAGACAGAGTCTTTGTTTGTTCCTCGGTGCAATCGAAAAAAAACAGAAAAATCTGATAAATAAAATGTTAATGCCGGGTAAAATATTATATATATTTATGCCCTGCTAAAATTGATAATTAGACTGGATGTGGCTTTAATTTTCAGATTTATCTGAAAATTACAATTTCAGGTGATATGTGCCCGAATGATTTCATAAGAGATAGTGAACAAAAATATCTTGATATCAAGATGGCTGCTATTCTTGCAGAGTATTCTTTATTAAGGGAAGAAATCAGCAACAGGTCGAAAGATCAACTGGTTTGTGTGACAGGTTCGGTTACGGCTGTAAGTCTATTGCTTGTTGTAATTGCTGCGAGCCCTGGCAAGTATTTAGGATTACTCATTGTAATTCCCTGGATACTTTGTATTTTTGGTATAATATGGTGTGATCATGCGCATGGGTTGCATTTGATAGCAAAATATATCAGAGAAGAAATTGAGCAGAAGAAAATCCCAAGGTTAATACCCCCCCCTTTTGCTGATAATATATTATTTTCTTCCTTCTGTTATTTCTTTTGTTGGTTATTGTTTTCTTCGTTTTGAGGGCGTAACAAATTTGCCGATAGTGATAGAGTATTGTTTTGTCAGCTTGGCCGCAATCCTGTTGGTCGCATTAATTTATTTTTGGCTTCGTTTAAAAAATATGTCTTAATTTTCGGTTATACAGGAGAAATAGTTATACGCTCGTCTATGGAATAAATTATGATAATGTCCATGCCCGGTAGTGTGTTTTTCATGAATAGATTTATGTCAAAAGAATTACGGTTATGCAATTTGTTCACCTTCATGCTCATACGCATTACTCAATGCAGAGCAGTCCGATTTTTCCTGATGAGTTATTTTCTGCTGCGCTAAAGTTTAACATGAAGAGCATTGCGGTTACCGATTATTGCGCAATGTTCAATATGCCGGAGCTGTTCAGTGAGGCGAAACATGCTGGTGTCAAGCTTATTATTGGCAGCGAGTTGCTGCTGCTCGAAACCGATGCACATCAGCACAGCCGTATCCCGGTCTCCTCTTCGCTGGTGCTTCTTGTCCAGAATGATGCCGGATACCGGAACCTCTGCATTCTACTCTCAAGGGCGGCCAAGGAGGGCTTTGTTAATGGTATGCCGCATATTGAGAGTCGTCTGCTTGAAAGCTGCCATGAGGGGCTTATATGCCTTTCAGGTTATTCTTCCGGTAGAATAGGCCGGGCGCTTCTTGCCGGGGCCCTTGATGAGGCTGAAACCTTTACAGCCTATTACCAGGAGATTTTCGGGGAGAACTTCTATCTCGAGCTGCAGCGTCATGGTACCCCTTTTGATGAAAAGCTCAACAAAGAGATCATTGCCCTGGCCAAAAAATTTTCGGTTGAACTGGTAGCCACCAACAATGTCCACTATCTTGAAAGAAAGGATGCCGACTGCTACAGGGCGATGGTGGCCAATCGCACCAAGGAGAAACTCTCTAACCAGAATTTGCTGGCACTTGCAGGAAGCGACCATTATCTGAAGTCTTCTGCCGAGATGAGCGCTCTCTTCAGTGACGAACATCAGGAGTTGAGCAATACGGTGCTCATAGCCGAAAAATGTTCCTACAGTTTCAGCAACAAAGAGCCTATTCTACCCCATTTTCCTCTTCCTGACGGCTTTGACAATGAATTTACCTACCTCCGCCACCTGACCTGGGAGGGGGCGAAGGAGAAGTATGCTGGTTCGGAAGCTGATGGAATCACTGCGGAGGATGTGCGTGCGCGTATAGAACTGGAGCTTGGTGTGATCGAAAAGATGGGGTTCAGCTCCTATTTTCTCATTGTCAGTGATCTTATAGCAGCTTCGAGGCGGCTTGGTTATTCTGTTGGGCCGGGCAGGGGGTCGGCCGCTGGGAGTATTGTGGCTTATCTTACAGGAATTACCCGGATTGACCCGTTAAAATACAAGCTGCTTTTTGAGCGCTTTCTGAATCCTGAGCGCTCATCGATGCCGGATATTGATATTGACTTTACTCCCGTCGGCAAGCAGAAGGTGCTTGAATATACGGTTGAAAAATATGGTACAGACAGTGTTGCAAAGGTTATT
>CAIJWE010000052.1 GCA_903824295.1 uncultured Chlorobiaceae bacterium | reverse complement strand
TGTTGATCGAACCCCAAACGTGCATGATTCTCGAATCCAGTGCGGCCGCCGAAATATTTTACGGAGTGCCTCAATCGAAACTGTGCGGCATGTCGATCGATGAAATAAATGGCCAGCCATCAGGACAGATGGGGCTGAAAGTTCAAAAAGCAAAAGATGAGGGGAAAAATCACATCATCATTCCGCAACGCCTGGCCAGTGGAGAAACACGCGTCGTTGAAATCCTTTCGTCCCCCTTGGTTTGGCAGCAGAAACAGACCCTTTTCTTAATCATCCATGACATCACCGAACGCACCCAAATTAGTGATGCCCTGGATCATACAAATATGGTTTTGCAGGAAGACGCGCGTCAGCATGATCTCTCGCTGGAAGATTTACATGTGTACCAAATTGAACTTGAGATGCAAAACGAGGAGCTTCGCAAAGCGCAAGCTAACTTGGAAGTTGCGCGGGCACGTTATTTTGATCTGTACGATCTGGCACCGGTTGGGTACTGTACTGTCAGCGAACAAGGGCTGATTCTGGAAGCCAACCTGACCGCTGTCAGTTTGCTGGAAGTAACCCGAGTAGATTTGCCGAAGAAGGCATTTCGCCGCTTTATTCACCCCGACCAGCAGCCTGCTTACATCCAGGCTCACAGGCAGCTTTTTGAAACCGGCGAGACACTGAGTCTGGATGTGCAGCTGCTGAAAAAAGATGGAGCGCATTTTTGGGCACACCTGAAAGCCACCCTCAGGCCAGATGCTCCGCAGAGCTCAGAAAAAGATGCTGGCAGGCCTATTGTAGGATGGATTGTGATCAGCGATATCAGCGAGCGCAAGCAGGCAGAAGAGGTGCTGCAGACTGCGCATGCTGTCCTGGAACTGCGTGTGGCGGAGCGGACGGATGAGTTGCGGAAGGAAATCATCGAGCGGAAAAAGGCTGAGTATCAGACAAAGGAACGAGTGAAAGAGTTGCAGGCTTTTTACAACTTGGCTGAGATCGCCGAAAAAGAAGGCATAACACTTGAAAACCTGTATCAGGAACTGGCGGACGTCCTACCGAAAAGCTGGCAGTACCCGGAGATTGCTTGCACCCGGATCGGAATGGGTGACAGAGAATTTTGCACGGAAAACTATACAGAGTCCCCATGGATGCTATCCGCGTTCATTAAGGTGAATAAAGCAGTCGTAGGTAGTCTCAAAGTCGGTTACCTTGAAGAGAAGCCAAAAGAAGACGAAGGACCGTTTCTGAAGGAAGAGAGATGGCTCATAGACGCAATCGCCGAGCGGATAGGACGTATCACCGAGAGCAAGCAGGAGGCAGAGAAACTGCAAAAATCCGAAGCCCGCCTCAAAGCAATTTTTGAGAATAGCGACCAGTCCTTTTTGGTAATTGATCTCAATCGTAAGATTCAATCTTTTAACCAAATTGCAAATGAGCGCGCAGTGATAACTTTTGGAAAAGAGATTAACCCGGGCGATTCCGTTTATGATATGGTCTTACCCCGAGATCGGGATGATTTTGACCGAGATTTTCAATGCGCCCTGAAGGGTGATTTGGTAC
>CAIJWE010000051.1 GCA_903824295.1 uncultured Chlorobiaceae bacterium | reverse complement strand
CGAAAATGACACAATAAAAAAAAGGAGTGAGATGGCGCGCAAGAATAAATATTTGTTAGATATATTTGCTATATAAATATATGTTGCTATATAAAAGAGAGCATAACAGAAAGCATACAAAGATGTTGACAATGTATATTTTGATAAATTTAAGGGGATAAGCAAAAAAAACAAAACAATAAAAAGACGATCAAGTCGCTTAAAACCCTCAACTTCACAAAATCGATACAATATTATTCCCGGAATTAAATAACAAATAAAAACAACTGTTCGAACTATAGAGGGAGGTATCATATAAATAAACGCCATAATAACCCCTGGAAATTTTAGCGCAAAAAGCTTTTGGGAAATAATTATGTAGTCTGAAAAGCTATTACCAGTCCAAACCCAGTCATCCCAAAAAAGACCACTATTTAATGGTAAAAAAATATATGCTGCAAAATATAAAACTATTACGACTAAATAATCAATCCATTTTTTGCTATTATCAAATTTATTCATGTATTTATTTTTCAAAATTAACTCGTTCAACCTCAACAACTAAAGGCATATTTCGGACTTTTGTATGAATAGAACTAATGTATTCACCCAATACGCCGATAAAAAAAGATTGGATCGCCCCAAAAAAGAAAATACCGATTAGTATTGGAGCTGTTCCTAGTTCAAATGAATCCCAGAAAATTAATTTCGCTATAAAGAAACACATCGCAACGAAAAGACTTATGATGGACAACATAAAGCCACTTATAGCCATTAAACGCAAAGGGATTTTTGAATGATTGGTAATACCAAGCATTGCAATGTCGTACAACGTATAAAAGTTGTTTTTCGTAACGCCACGCTGCCTTCTTGGTTGTTTAAAAGGCACTGTTGCAATGGGAAAGCCAATTTCACAAAGCAAGCCTCTAAAATAGGGATAAGGATCTTGGATAGTGCGTAAGACTTCAAGAACAGCACGATCAAACAAGCCCGCTCCCGTTGCATTTTTAACTAATGGAACCTCTGATATCTGAGCTATTAATCGGTAATAAATCTTTCGCAATCCAAACATTATCGATGATTCTTCGCTTTCCGGCTTAACCGCAAGAACCGTCTTATATCCTTTTTCCCATTTAGCAACAAATTCTGCTATTATTTCCGGCGGGTCCTGCAGATCTGAAGCAATCAAAATCGAGGCATCGCCATTCGATTGAAGTAACCCGTAATATGGTGAACGAATATGCCCAAAATTTCGGGCGTTGACAATAAGCTTTATCCTTGTATCTACTGCTGCTTTTTCCTTTATTTTGCTTACCGTCAAATCAGTTGAGCAATTGTCTATACAGATATGTTCATAATCATAGGGTAAAGTAGCCATAACCGTAGCAATTCGATGACACAACTCATCAATGTTTTCTGCCTCGTTATAACAAGGTGTAATAATGCTTATTATTTTTTTCATATTATCTTACATCAGCTATACTTTTTTAAATACAAAATTTCTATTCAATAGAAATGAAACAGGAGTAATTAAGATGAGAAGAATAAGACCTGCTGCATACATATTAAAATGATATAGGCTAAAAAGTTTTAAACATCCAATATTAAGTAGATATGTATACGTATAGACTCCAAAAAACTTTTTAATAAGAGTATTATCTGAATTTTTAAAAACCATTTTTCCAATAGTCTTAAAATTAAAAAGAACACCGGCTATTGTTGCCAAAAGTGACGCAAGAGAATAATGGATATGTAAATAAATCAATAATGCAAATAAGGAATACCCGAAAACAGTATTAACAAACCCAACAAGCAAATATCGAATAAATCTATTATTTGCTTTTAGATTCGTGTATTGACTATCTTTGAGAATCAGCTTTATTCGTAAAAAAGACATAATCGTAACGACGAGAGTACTACTTTACGGATAAATATTGCGAGCACTACAACGAACAGCAGAAATCAAATCATGACGCAATGTTAATCCAAGCTCACGCTTCGCTTTTTCTATTAAAGGAATATATCGATCCACGTCAGGTTCTGTTATATCCGGTACATGAGCATCAACCCCAAACTCATTGGCAACAAGCCTGGCAACGTCACCCATAAGCACAGCCTGATCAGATCCAACATTATACACTGGGCACTTCGAGCTTGCATGAAGTGCAATGGTCATCATCCACTCAACAAGATCATCAGCATACATATAACTTCGATAAACCTCCTTCCTTGCCTTAACGGTAATCGGTCTGCCCTGCAACCCATCTTCAATAAAGTTACCTATTGCAAAGTGCTGGTTGCGAGGAAGCCACGGGCCTGCGAAAGCAAAACACCGGGCAATACTTACTGAAAGGCCATGCTGACCAAGGTTCTTTATGGCCTTTTCAGCATCACGTTTGGCTATAGCATAGTCCCGTTTGCCGTCAGGCAGTTCTGATAGATCACTGGCCGAATACTCTTCAGGAATATGCGTCATGCATGCTGGCTGTTTGCCGTAGACCGCTCCTGAGCTTACATAAAGAATATTACTGCCGGCATGAAAAATTTTTGCAAGCTTGCAATAGTTGTCGGTCCCTGCCTCAATGTTTTGTTGTTCTTGCATTGGGCAAGACATATATCGTGCAGCATCAGTCGAAGCGGCTGCATGAATGACAATGTCGGCTGCTGGAAGTGTTGCCGTTGTTGTAATATCTGCTGAGAATAACTCTACCTTGGAAGAGATGAGTTGTGGGGCCTCTTTGCGCAGGCTTTCGGCATTCCGAGACATTGCGATGACACGCTCTATCCCCCACTTTTCAAGCCCGCCACGCCTGAAACAATCAAGAATGGACTTGCCGAAGAAGCCTGTTCCGCCGATGACGAGTAGTGTTGACATTAGCGGTAATTTTTATTGATTAATCAGTCAAACAATTAAACCCCCAGCTTCATTTAACATCTTCTGCTTGCCAACCATACTGCATACAATTGAATCCAGCGCTTTTATTGATACTCTTGCAATCAAATCAGAATGATTTATTAAAGACTCAAGCATCCAAGATCCAAAGCCACCATCAACCAAATGATCTTCAACAGTTACAACAGATTCCCATTCCATCACTTGAACTGCCTGCATATGTTTATACTGCATACCCCATAAGGGCAGAGAATACAATGAATAATCAGCATATTTAGCAGATCCTTTAATCCAGCTAAGAGCAAGTTCCATTGTTGCTCCTGTACAAAGAAGGGTTTTTCTGTTAGACCCTCTTAAAATCTTAATCCACTTGCCAGGCTTTACTAAGGGGATACCCTTATGAATATTAGGTTCACCAGCTTTACCAATTCGCAAATATGATGGCTGAGGATTTTGTAATAAATAGGTTATGCTGGCGTTAACTTCATTTGGATCTCCAGGTGACGCAATAAGCATACCTGGCATGCTTCTCAATAATGCATAATCTTGAATAGCATGATGCGAATACCCTAAATTTCCATACGCCAAGCCACCTCCAACAGAAACAATGGTAACATTATTATTATGATAGACAACATCATTTCTAATTTGCTCAGCACAACGAAATGTCGGAAAATTTGCTATTGAATAAACAAACACATGAAATCCTTCTGATGCAAGGCCAGCGCAAAGACCCATCATATTTTGCTCAGCAACACCAGCATTGAAAAATCGATTTGGAAATCTGTTGGCAAAGGGCTCAACTACACTATAACCAAGATCACCAACAACTAACACAATATTATCATTAACTTCAGCAGCAGATATCAGTTTATTAATAAATGTATTACGCATTTAACTCCTCCAATTCTGCAAGAGCAAGCGCTAACTGTGTATCATCAGGATTTTTATAATGCCATTCGACCTTATTTTCCATAAAACTTACGCCTTTCCCTTTCACGGTATGTGCAATAATAACTAATGGTTTGCTTTCTGAATAACTTGAAAACGCATTGATCAGTTGGTTATGATCATGGCCATCAATCTCTTTTACTACACATCCAAACGCATTAATTTTTTCTGCAAGTGGTTCAATACCTAATGTATTGGATACAGTATCCATACTCTGGATTTTGTTATAATCAATAATTGCAACTAAGTTATCAAGTCTATGATGTGCGGCAAACATCAATGCCTCCCAGTTAGAACCTTCGTCCATTTCACCATCACCAAGCAAGACAAAGGTTCGCCAAGATAATTTTTTAATTCTTGCTCCGAGGGCTTTTCCAACACCATACGGTAAACCATGCCCTAATGAACCTGTAGAGAACTCTACTCCTGGCACAGAATGGCTGACATGATTCATCAATTTTGAATGATCAGCCCCATAAGTTTCCAAATCAGATAATGGAAAAAAACAAGAATCAGCAAGAGCTGCATATAAAGCCACACAGGCATGCCCCTTGCTCAAAATAAAACGATCGCGAGTTGGATTAGATGGATTTAATGAGTCTAATTTCATGATATTCCCGTATAACACAGCAACAATATCTGCTATAGAAAGAGCACTTCCTATGTGCGATGCTTTAGCAGAGTATACCATCTGTAATGCAGATCGCCTTATTCGAGCAGCTAACTTTATTGTCATTCTAATATTGTAATTTTGTATTCGAAAACTGGCACAGTACTACCATATCTACCGTTGACACTAGACAAGCCTACACCATAAAGGTTTTGTTCATGATACGGTCATTCGTTGACAAATATATGCTTAGCAATTCACGCACAAATAACCCATGATCTTGCTGGCCGCAAACTTCAGCATTTCGTGCGTTAACGCTATTTAGTAAATACGAACTATTAATTAGCAATATAAAGCGCTTTATAAAACTATTTAAGACGTTAAGAAACCAATATGAGTTTGAGTGGTCAGTAGCCTCGGGAAGTTAATTTAGAATTCTATAAACTGCTCGTCGGCGGTTGCCACAGTATTTGGAAAAATGGATTGTGCTGTTTTTTGAGCCAATTGCCTGCTTTCCATTGTCGGGTATCTATAGGCATCGAAGTGGATGAGAGCAAGTTGTTTTGTTTGAGCTTCCACAGCAATTTTTGCTGCAGTTTCGGGGTTTAGATGCGGCCAATTCTCACTTTCTTCGCCTGGCCTGTATGCGCATTCGGCGATGAGCAGATCGGCCTCTTTTGCGAGTTTGACGGCGTTATCGCAGTAGCCGGTATCGGGGCAATAGGCAATTATTTTATTTTTAACGCTGATACGGAAGCCGATTGTTGGTACTGAGTGCTCCATTTTGGCTGTTTGAACCTCAAAGCTCTGGTTTTTATAGAGACCTTCAAACTCTTCAATTCCTACCGGATAGCTCAGGTTTGCAAATGGTAACGAGTAGGTTGAGCTGAACATTGTTTGCAATGCAGTTCCTGTGCCGGGTTGTGTGTGTATGGTAAGCCCTTGCTTAAACTCGAATTTATTCAGGATATGCAATCCAATAATATGGTCGAGATGGGTGTGGCTGATAAAGAGGTGTACTGGCTTGTCGGGGCCGATGTAGCGGTCTGCTTTGTAAAGACCATTCCCGGCGTCAAGGAGTATTGATGCTTTATCGGTTTCTATAAGGATGCATACGGTGTTGCCTGTCGGGGAGTCGTACCAGCCGTTGGTGCCGAGGAATATTATTTTCATCAATCGAATTAGTGTGCGGGAGAACCCCGCCCCTACGGTAGCATCGGGCGGCCATTCATGGGTTGATTTCTCCTAAATATTGTGCAAGCCTGACGATCAAACCCGTGCTGTAATGAATACCCTGTTCGCGCATACCTTGAGCGGCCGCATAAAACGATGGGATGAGCCTGCTTGTTTTAGCCTTTGCCAAGACGCCTAATGTCCCGATGACCTGTAGTCCCATATATTCAGCCACATTTCGTCCGAGACGCTCATCAATAATAACTGTACTATCGAGGTGTTTAGAGGCAAGCAAGATAGTCTGCTTCTCTCCGCGATCCAGCTCAAACAGTACGGGCATATTAGAACTTGATTCATCGGCCACCGGCACCACCCAGCTCAAGCTCTGCAAGTAAGGAACGAGAATCCTGCCGCCTTCTGCGCATTCTTCGATAACCGATTGAGCAACATGCACACTACCAAATAATTGCGGCAGTAATTGCAGTTGGTCAATGCTGGAAAGCGCGATAAAAGGGGTTGTATTAGAAAATACCCTCACAGTAAGGCCGTTTCTCTGCGGAAATCTTCCTGTGTGTTTTCTAAAAGGGTTGCCCCCCCCTGCATAGCTTTTATCAGAAAATGTGCACGCGGTACACCCAACCAACTCGCTGCCATGCCAGATGAAAGCCGGCCCTCTCTAAATAAGGCCATGGCGGACTGCTCTTTTAGAAGTGTAGCAAATTGCTGCGCATCCATGTGCAAGCCGAGCAGTATTTCTTGAGGGCAGGTTATGGGGATGGTGCTCTGCATGATTGTTTTTACTAGTTAAGCCCTTTGTTGCGGTTTAACATTTTTTCTTCATCAAAAAAATAAGCCTTATTGGCTCGTTTACCAAATAGTCGCTGTCATCGCTCGCACAATTTAACTAACCATTCACACCGAGATAACCCTCAATCTTGTTGACCACAAACTCCAGCATCTCGCTCGTTAACGCTGGTTGAACACCAATCCAGAAGGTGTTGTTCATGACATTGTCAGTGTTGGTCAGGTCCCCACTGATACGATAGTTGGCGCCCTTCATATATGGCTGTCGGGTCAGATTACCGGCAAACAACAAGCGTGAGCCGATTTTATGTTCATCCAAATGGGTTAGCAAATCAAGACGTGTAACAGGGCTGCTTGCTTTTACGGTGATTGGAAAGCCAAACCACGAGGGGTCGGAATGTTCGGTTGCCTCGGGGAGTTGCAAATATTCTTCGCAGCTCTTCAGGCGGGTTTTGAGAAAAGTGAAATTCTCTTTACGGGCCTGGATAAATTGTGGGGCTTTTTCCAACTGAGCCAAACCACAGGCAGCTTGCATGTCTGATATTTTGAGATTATAGCCTAAATGGCTGTAGGTGTATTTGTGGTCGTAGCCATAAGGCAGATCGCCATGTTGCTGAGTAAAGCGTTTACCGCAAGTGTTATCTTTGCCGGGCTGGCAATAGCAATCCCGGCCCCAGTCGCGGAAGCTCTCTGCAATGGTGTTCAGTTGGCTGTTGTTGGTGAACACCGCACCACCTTCCCCCATGGTGATGTGGTGCGCCGGGTAAAAGCTCAGTGTAGCAATGTCGCCAAAGGTGCCTACCATTTGACCACGATAAGTTGTCCCCAGTGCATCACAGCAATCCTCTACCAGCCACAGGTTGTGCTTTTTGCACAGTGCAGTAACCACGTCGAGATTAAAGGGGTTACCCAGGCTATGGGCAAGCATTATCGCTTTTGTTTTCGAACTGATGGCGGCTTCAATTTTGCTGGCATCTATGTTGTGCGTGAGCGGATCCACATCCACAAAGACTGGTACTGCGCCGAATTGCAGTATGGGGTTGACCGTGGTAGGGAAACCTGCCGCTACCCCAATAACTTCATCACCTTTTTTTATCGCCCGATCGCCCAGTTTTGGAGAGGTCAGGGCGTTGAAGGCCACCAGGTTGGCTGAGGAGCCGGAGTTGACCGTAATGAGGTGGTTGATGCCAATAAATTTGGCGAGCTTTTTTTCGAATTCGGCGTTGAAGCGGCCTGTTGTGAGCCAACCATCCAGACTGGCTTCGACCATGTATTTGAGTTCTTGTGCGTCCAGCACTTTGCCTGATGGGGGGACTGGGGTGATACCGGGGGTGAACACAGGCACCATGTACTTGTTGGCGGCAAAACTTTCAACATGCAGTGCCGTTGCTTTGCGCAAAGCCTCATCAATTTTGCTGCGGCTTATACGGGCTACCTTACGGCACTTGCTGCTCTGAATGGTCAGTACCTTGTCAACCCGCACCACGCTGTCGCGCTTGAGCGTACCTTGTGCCATATCTCCCGCTGTGATAGAGACCGCAGAGGGGTCATAGATATAACAATCAAGCTCGGAGGTGATGTAGGCAACGTTGACATCATCTTGCCGATGTTCTGAACTGACACCAAGTACCAATCCGGGGCGCACTTTGCTACCGGCCTGGTTGGTGTAAGGAAATTCTATAAGGACAATATCACCGGGACTTAACATCAAACATCTCCTCCCAATCGACGTTTTTGTCTTCGTTGGTATCAAAAAAACTTGCGAGTCCGAGCGACTTGAATTCCTGCTCAGAGCTCACTTCTACAGCACTGAAGGTCGTGACGGCATTACCCGTTTGCTCAACCTTGTCGAGCACGATGACAAACAGCTCGGCTTCGGTAACACCTTGAAGCGGCGCGAGCAACTGGATTTTGCCTTCTTTGTAGAGTGCTTTTACTGCTTGCATGGCAGGCCTTCTGAGTTTGTTTACTATTCTGGGAGAGGGCGGGAGAACCCCGCCCTTACGGTTTTTACGATGTACTGTTATTCATGTAGTCGGTGATCTGGCGGCGACAGAGATCGTACATGTTGCCTGCGGGATATTGGCGGTACCATGCCACTGTTTCGCCAATGGCCTTATCAATGTTCCACAGGGGCGACCACCCGAGCTGGGATTTTGCTTTGCTGATATCGAGCTTCAGGAGGTTTGCTTCGTGCAGGGCTCCCGGCTTTGAGTGGTCTTGCCAGCTACCCTCTCCCCATGTTCTGACAATGCGGTCGACAAGTGAACCGACTGAGAGAAAGCTTGATTCTTCGGGCCCGAAATTCCAGGATTCAGCGTAGCTCGCCGGATTTTCAGCCATTTTTTGAGCAAGCAGCAGATAGCCAGACAAGGGTTCAAGTACATGTTGCCATGGCCTGACGGCATGTGGGCTTCTCACAATAATGGGCTCACCCTGCTCAAGGGCGCGAATGCAGTCAGGGACAATACGATCGGCTTGCCAGTCGCCTCCGCCGAAGACGTTGCCAGCCCTTGCCGATGCGAGGCTTTTACCATGCGTAGCGAAGGAGTCGGGATGAAAAAATGATTTGCGGTATCCCTCAGTGACCAGCTCGCTGCACGCTTTGCTGGAGCTGTAGGGATCGTAACCGCCGAGACGGTCGTTTTCGCGATATCCCCAGGCCCACTCCCTGTTTTCGTAACATTTGTCGGTGGTGACGTTGACGATGACCTTTACCGACTCCGTCTGGCGGCAGCATTCGAGCAGGTTGACGGTGCCTCCGACGTTGATGTCATAGGTTTCCTTGGGGGCGTTGTATGACTCACGCACCAACGGCTGGGCGGCAAGGTGAAAAACTATTTTGGGGTTGACTGCATGAAAGAACTCTTGCAGTTGGTCGTAGTTCCGTATGTCGCCGATGTGGTGGTTGATCTTTTTGTCGAGGCCAGTGAGGACAAAGTTGTCGTTCGGGGTCAGAGGCTCAAGAGCGTACCCGGCAACTTCGACTCCGAGCATGTTGAGCCAGAGGGCAAGCCATGAGCCTTTAAAGCCGGTGTGGCCGGTAATAAGCACTTTTTTACCAGCCCAGAAGTGTTGATTGATTCCGCTCATCTGTTGATTTACCATATTTTCCATGGGGCTTTATGATTATCCCACAACTCTTCGAGATAAGTTTTATCACGCAAAGTATCCATTGGCCGCCAGAAGCCGCTGTGCTCATAGGCCGCGAGCAGGCCATCTTTAGCAATGTTTACTAATGGCTCCCCTTCCCATGATGAGGCGTCCCCATCAATATAGTTCAACACGTCAGGTTGCAGCACAAAAAAGCCTCCGTTAATCCATGAGCCGTCACCAGGTGGCTTTTCTTCAAAGCCAAGGACGCTTTCACCATCTTTTATGATTGAGCCATAGCGACCGGGTGGCAGGACGGCACACACGGTGGCCAGTTTGCCATGCTTTTTATGAAAAGCAATTTCGGCAGTGATGTCGATATCGGCAACACCATCACCGTAGGTAAAGCAGAAGGGCTTATCCGGTTTTAGGTATTTTGCTACGCGTTTCAAACGGCCTCCGGTTGCGGTATCTTCGCCGGTATCGACGAGTGTGACCTTCCAGGGCTCGGCTTTCTGCTTGTGCACTTCCATTTTGTTCTCCGCCATATCGAAGGTGACGTCGGACATGTGCAAAAAGTAGTTGGCGAAGTACTCTTTGATGACATAGCCTTTATAGCCGCAGCAGATGATAAAATCGTTGACGCCATGGGCGGAGTAAAGCTTCATGATGTGCCAGAGAATGGGTTTGCCTCCGATTTCGATCATGGGCTTGGGTTTAAGGTGCGACTCTTCGGAGATGCGGGTGCCGAGACCGCCGGCGAGGATTACTGCTTTCATGGGGTGATCGGGGCTGGTTCAAGAGGGCGGGATGACCCCGCCCTTACGGGTGATATGATCTCCTGGTAGGTGCCGGTGCGCTTGATTCCCCCGTCGGCCAGTTCTACGATTTGTGTGCAGTTTTTCAGCGTTGTCAGCCGATGGGCGATTATCAGTACCGTGAGATCATTGCCGAGGCTTTCGATGGCTTGCATGACGGCTTGCTCGGTTTCGTTGTCGAGGGCGCTGGTCGCTTCGTCGAAGATGATGACATCGGCCTGTTTGTAGAGTGCACGGGCGATGCCGATGCGCTGGCGCTGGCCTCCCGATAGGCGAATACCACGTTCGCCGACATAGGTCTGGTACTTTTTTGGCCAGCTTTCGATGATGTCGGCAATCTGTGCCTGACGGGCGGCTTGCTTGACCCGGTCGTGGTCAATTTTTCCTTTTGGTACACCAAAGGCGATATTCTCTTCGATGGTACTGTCGGCGAGGAAGATTGCTTGCGGGACGTGTGCGATATGCGCCTGCCATGCCCGGTTGTTGCCTGTAGTCAAGGGTTGAGCGTCGATTTCGATAGTGCCCGATGTGGATTGCAGCAGCCCCATAATGATGTCGAGCAGTGTGCTTTTGCCGCTGCCGGTGACGCCGATGAAGCCTATGCGGCTCCCTTTCTGTATGGTGAGGTTGAGATTGCTGAGTACCAAGGGTGTTTGCTCGGTATAACGGAACGAGAGATTATTCAAATCAATCTGTTGACGGAACGGAATTGGCTTGGCTGATGGCTGATCAACATAATCGGGCAGAGGCTGATCGAGCAGTTCGAGTGCATCGCGCAGCGAAACCTGCCCGCCTTGTATATTTGACCAGGAGCCATAAGCTCCCTGCAATACTGGCAGCAGACGCTGGGCACCAAGCGCAAGTGCTCCGAGCACAGGAATTGCTTTGGCGATGCCGTCGGGTTGTTGTGCGAGTGCATAAGCCAAGAGAGCGATAAGCATCATGCCGAGTGCCTCGATGCCAAATCGTGGGCTCGCACCGATAAAAGAGCTGTTTCCCTGGGCTTTGCGCAAGGGGTGGTCAGCACTACGATAGATTTTGCAATAAACCCCTTGGCTGCCATCGATCAGAACATCGCGTATGCCGCCCAACCCCTCTTGCAGTGATTTGATGACCTGTGTGGATTCGTGGGCAATACACTGGCTGTTGATCAACTGCTGCTTTTGTGTCAGTTTGATGATAAAGAGGTAGATCAAGCCAAAACCTCCAAATGCTGCCAGCGCAATAATGGGATTGAGCGACAAAAGAGCCATGAGGATGGCGATCAGCATGATGCTTGAACTGATGATGGTCAAAGATGGCACGATGACATTGTAGATGACTCCATTGGCTTTACCTGAGATACCATTGATCACCTCACTGCTGTTGCGCGCAACATGCACCGCGTAGGGCTGGTAGAGAGTACGGCGGTAGATGCTGATGCTGAGGTCGGCGCCTGTTGCAAAGGAAAGGCGTGTGCTGGCCCATAGAAGCAGGAGCCGCATGGCTCCAGATATGAGGGCTGCAATACCAAAGGTAAAGGTGAGCGGAAGCAGGAGCTGGCTGGCACTCGTCATTCCCGTTGCCCGGATGAATGGCTGGGCTGCAGGGAGCTGGAAGATTCTCTCTGGAGCGGTCAGTACGGCAAGAAAAGGAAGTACTGCACCTATGCTGAGAATTTCGGCGAACGATGCACCGATCATCAGGATGAGAAGCAGGCCGAATTGCCCCCGACGTCGCGGGCTGATGTGATGCCAAAGGCGTTTGAGAAGCGTTGTAATCGTCTGTGTAGAATCCATCTAATAAACTTGGGGGACGTTGTTGCTATGCCGTTGCTGTTTTGTAACCATTCCGCTCTTCCATGGCAAGCAGGTCTTCTGTTGTAGCAATGGTAGGTTCATATTCGGGAATGAGATGCTTCAGCAGCGATTTGATGTTCCGTGCGTCATTGCTGTTGATAGCTGCGGCAAAGTGTTCAAGCTCTTCATCGAGTACGCTCCAGGGGATAAAGTGCTCTCTTGTTTTGAAAATACGAGGATTGGCCGACGGGGTGGAATGACTGCCGATCAGCAGTTCTTCGTAGAGCTTTTCGCCTGGACGGAGTCCGGTATAGCTGATTTCGATATCACCGTCAGGTTTTTCGCTGGTGCGTAGGGTAAGGCCTGAAAGCTCAATCATCTTGTAGGCGAGATCGACAATTTTGACCGGTTCACCCATTTCGAGCAGAAAGAGATCACCCGATGAAGCCATCGCCCCGGCCTGGATGACGAGCTGTGCTGCTTCGGGGATGGTCATGAAGTAGCGGGTAATATCCTTGTGGGTTATGGTCAGGGGGCCTCCGCTCTTGATCTGGTCACGGAAAAGCGGCACCACTGAACCGCTTGAACCGAGCACATTGCCAAAGCGCACCATGGAAAAGCAGGTTGTGTGCCCGGGTTCTGCGGCAAGTGCCTGGAGTATCATTTCGCAAAGCCTTTTGCTTGCGCCCATGATATTGGTTGGCCGTACGGCCTTGTCGGTACTGACGAGCACAACGCTGCCTGTACCGTACCGCAATGCTGCCTCAACGAGGGAGCGTGTGCCAAAAACGTTGTTTCGAATCCCTTCCGCAGGGTTGTGTTCAACCATCGGCACGTGCTTGTAAGCCGCTGCGTGGTAGATGACCTGGGGACGGAACGTGCGAATTATTTCTGAGATACGCTCTCTATTGGTGACGTCACAAAGCAGTGGCACAATCTTTGTTAAAGAAGAGATGCGTGACTGGCGATGCGTGAGGTCGTGATGAATCGAGTAGAGGTTCAGTTCTGTATTGTCGAGCAACAGCAGCGTCGATGGCCTGGCCTTAAGCAGTTGGCGACAGAGCTCGCTGCCGATGGAGCCTCCCGCTCCGGTAACCATGACAATTTGGCCGGCAATAACCTGATCAATGAGAGCGTAATCGATCGGTACCGGGTCACGGCCGAGAAGATCCTCGATTTCAACCGGCTTGATATCGAAAAGATTTACCCTGCCTTCGACCAGCTCGTCAACTACGGGCAGCATCTTGATCTGCACCGGATATTTTCGGTATCGCTCAACAATTTCATTACGACGACTGCGGCTTGCCGAGGGCATTGCAAGCAAAATTGTTTTTATTTCACCCTTGCCGAGCAACGACTCAGCCGCCAAAGGGCTGAACACGGTTTTGCCATTGATGGTGCGCCTCTGCAGCTCCTCGTTATCATCGATAAAACCGGCAACAGCATATTTATTGCTTCTGCCGATGGCTCTGACAATCTCCACCCCTGCTGTACCGGCACCATAAACCAGAATATTGTCAGAAGTATCGCAGCTTTGTTGATGGAGGACTTCGATGCTGCTGCTCAGCAAACGAGGCAGGGCCCTCGCTCCACCGACAAACAGCAAAAGAAGTATTGGCTGCAGAATTGCGGCTGAAAAGGGTATGGTCGGAACATCCAGGAAGAAGAACAGAGAAGAAAAGATGATGCTATAGCAAACAACACCCTTCACAATAGTGACAAAGCTGTCAAAACTGTTGAAGCGCTGAATTGAGTTGTATATACCAAAAAAAAGAAAGACCGGTAACATCACGACTGGTGCCAGCAGGTAAACTATCAACTCCAGCACCAGAGGCCGTTGCAACTCTCCGGAAAGCATCGATAACGCAATCCACAGAGCGAACTCTGCTGCGCAGATATCGAAAACGACAACGGTGACAAGCTTGAAAAGTCGGGAAGAGGCAAATACTTTTCGGCTTATGGTTAAAAAACGGCGTTTCAAACGGACGGGAATGTATTAATTTGGATGCAATGTCGGATTGCGATGTTTGATTGCTACGTGTGAAGAGGGCGGGAGGACCCCGCCCTTACGGTTATGCGATTCCAAGGATGGTTTTCAGGGATTCGGGGGAATGGGCATCGGTACCACTGTGGGTGTAGATGCCATTTTTTTGGAAATTCTGGGCGCTTGTTTTTACGCGATTGCCGTATTGGCCGTTTATGCTGCCGAGGTTGCCTTGAAACTGGCAGCCGAGCAGTTTGAGATAGTCGAGCAGATCATTGCCCGGCTGGTTGTTGTTGTATTGCTCACGACTTCCGGAAAGCCACCGTTTGAACCGGCCGGGGCTGTGCTGCGAATGGTCCGCCATTTCGAGCAACTGACAGCGCTCGGGGTGAGCGATGAGCGGTGTATAGCCACGGCGCTTGACCGCAAACAGGCTCTCCTTTACCAGATCGACGGAGGTGTTGGCCGGAATTTCGATCATGATGCACGTTGTGCCTTCGAGAAGCATGGGGTGCTTCATAAGATCCAACAGGAATTCATCGAGGTAGTATTCGCGACCCACAAGCAGTTTGATGGGTATGCCATTTTTTTCGAGCGCTCGTTGCAGGTTGTTGCGTCCTTGCAGCACATCGGCCTCAGAGGCATCGAACATGCCTTTGATGAGGTGCGGCGTACAGTAGATTTCGCGGTAGCCGGCCAATGCGAAGAGACGCGCCATTTCGAGCGAGACGTCCATTTCCCTCGGGCCGTCATCGAGGCCCGGGAGGATGTGGGTGTGGTAGTCGGTGTGGCGCTGGGTCAGGGGCATGGGGCGGGAGTACCCATAGGGCTTTTGATGATGACTCGGGAAGAGGGCGGGAGGACCACGCCCTTACAACTGGTGTAGGCGGATTTCGCCAATTTTCAGGATCAGTTTTTTCAGAAGCGCAACGACCTTGTTTTTCGGCTTTTCCTCTTCGTGGCCGTATCCGTATCCATATCCATATCCATATCCATATCCATATCCATATCCATAGCCATATCCATAGCCATAGCCATAGCCATAGCCGTAGCCGGTGCCACGGAGGGTTTTGTTGTTGAACACAAACCCGGCAACAGGCGCGTTGGCGCTTTGCAGCATTTCGCGGAGACGAGCCGCCGCTTTTTTAGGAATACGTCCGGCTTCCATAACAACGAGCACCATGTCGGCCACGGCGGTGAGCACGATGGAGTCGCTCACGGGCAGGATTGGCGGAGCGTCAATAATAATCTGGTCGAACTGCTCTCTAAGCGTTTCAATCAGCTCTTTCATGGCTGGAGAGCCGAGGAGTACCGAAGGGTTCGGCGGAGGAGTACCGGTTGAAAGAAAGGTGAGATTCTGTATGCCGGTCGGCTGCAGCACTCCGGCAAGCGGGATATCGCCCGCAAGCAGTTCGGTAATACCCGGGAGCTGCTGCATGCCAATTTTTTTGTAGAGCGATGACTTATGAAAGTCACAATCGACCAGAAGGGTACGCGCACCGGTGAGGCCGATGGTAATGGCCAGATTGGTACTGATGGTGCTTTTGCCCTCCCCCGAGAATGCACTGGTAAGCACGATAACCTTGCGCTTCTGGTTGAGTAATGAAAAGTGCAGCGCGGTGCGCAGTGAGCGGAAGGACTCGGCGCCAATCGATTTCTGCTTGGTTTGCGCTATGAGGGCAAGATTCTCCTCTTCCTCTTTGCCACCAGTTTGCTTTTTCAGATCGGCTTCCTTGCTGTTTTTTTGCCCTTGCCCAATAAATGGGATGGTTGCGAGGTAAGGAAAGCCCAGTATTTTTTTTGCCTCATTTTCATTTTTGACACTGTCATCCAGATAATCAACAAAAAGGGCGAAGGCTATGGCGGCAAGCAGACTGATGAAAAAGCCAATTGCGAGGTATTTTGTTTTTTCGGGCCGGATGGGAGATGTGGGAGTAATGGCCGTATCAATGATGCTGATATTGCTGATGGTGGATGCCTTGGCAATACGCGCCTCCTGTTGCTTTTGGAGGAGGAAGGTGTAGATGCCGCCCGTTACGGTGGCCAGGCGGGTGAAGCGCGCCAGATCACGCTCTTGTGCAGGGATGCCCAGAAGTTGGCCCTCATAAATGGAGAGCTGCCGGGTAAGATCGGCATCCTGCTTGGTGATGTTGTTGATGCCGGTATTGAGGGTGTTTTTGATTTTTTTCTGGATTTCGTCAATTTGCGCCTGCACCGTTTGAACCGCCGGGTGGTTCTTGGTGTATTCAACCATAAGCGCCTTCTTTTGTACCTCAAGTGAGGCCAGCTCCTGAGCCATACTGCCAACCAGAGGCTCCGTTGAGAGGGCCGGCGAGTAGGGAGTGCCCCGTGAGATATTTTCGTTCTGTGAGGCAAGGGCAAATTCAAGCTGCTTTTTGCGAAGGGAGAGGCCTACACGCTCCTGCTCAAAACTTGAAACTTTCCGGATCAGCTCCTCGGCCTCGGCATCGAGCTTGACCACCCCGGTTGAGGTTTTATACTCCTGCAAATTGAGCTCGGCGGTGTTAAGATCATTTTTGATGTTCTGCAACTGCTCTTCAATAAAGGTGACCGACTGCCCGGCTTCGCGGGTTTTGTAGGCAAGACTGTTGTCGAGATAGGCTTGCACCACGGCGTTGACGATGTCGCGCGCAAAAACGGGATCGGTGTTCTGTGAGGAGACCTCGATAACGTTAGTTGACCGGCCCAGCTCCTTGACCTGGATGGCCCCGCGGATGGAGCCCGCAGCCTGGTATAAGGGTATGTGGTTCAGCTCAAAAGAGTCGCCATTTTTTCCGGTGAGCCGCAGGGTGAACTGCATGTCGGCCAGGCGAAAGAGTGTGCCGTTTATGCCGCTCCCTATTTTTCGACCGTGGCCATCTTCGACATCGAAACTGCTCCGTCCGGTGATGATAATTTTAAACTTCCCTCTTGATGGCGGGGTTGCAATATCAAGAATTTTACAGGAGGCAGAGGAGGAGGAGGGGGCAATCGTCCAGTTGAGGTTCAGTTTGGCGGCAACCTGCTCGGCAATGGTGCGAGATTTGATGATTTCGAGTTCAGCCTGGAGCGAGTTGTCGCTGCCTGACATGATCAGCGAGTTGAGCCCCATATTTGCATTGTCTTTTTTAACATTGATGGTTGATGAGGTCTGATAGACCGGACGCATCATGAACGTATAGAAAAAGGCACTGACAAAAACCGTCAGAAAAACCGCGGCAAAGAGTTTTTGGCGACGGATAATAATATTGAGGTAATCGGCAAGATGAATCTCCTGCTCCTGAAAATTATGCTGATTTTGATTTTGTTCCTGTAATTCAGTCAAAACGCTGCGGGGTGAAAGGTTAATCGTGTGGTTGAGCTCGTTACTGTGTCAGGTACTTGAGCGTAACGTAGGGCTGCATGATTGAGCTGAACATCTGGAGCGAAGGCAACAGTTCTGAAATAGCCTCGTTCCAGCCTGCGAGAGCACTTTTTGGGATATAGATAACATCGCCTTCCTGAAGTTGCATCGCCATGGCACGCCCGCGAAGCATGCGGTCGAAATCGACAACAAGCAGTTCGCCTTCGGTTGGGGAGTAGGAGCGGATAATCCTTACTTTCTTCAGATTGGCGCCCCGGTCGAGCACGTCTGCATTGGCGAGAGCCTGTACAAGGTTAATGCCTGTCGGCGGTATGGAAAGCGGACCCGATTTTTTTACGGCACCAAAGACAAAGAGCTGGCGCGGGCGGTATTCGGCAATTTCGACGACGATCCAGGGGTCGTTGAAGTATTGCAACATAACGGTGTAGATGCGGTTGCGCACCTCGGAGATCGGCAAACCGCCGACAGCAACTTTGCCGGCAATGGGCAGATAGATGCTGCCCAAGCCGTCAACCCGGAAGCCTTTTCCTGCCCCGGCGAATTCAGCTTTTCCGCTGACGTTGACATAGAGCACATCGTTAGGGCCGATGCGGTAGTCGTTCGGTTGCTGCGAGGTGAGTGAGGAGGATGGGTTCGCTCCCATTTCAACCACTTCGCGCAGGGCGACGGACTCGGGCTTTCCTTTAATGCGCTGGCGGGTACCTGCCGGATATTCTTTATATGAGGCGCAACCGGTTATGAAAATCGACAGGAGAAGCAACGCGATTGCCGGGCGGCGAAACATGCGGAAAAATATCATTGATGAACTCTGTTCGATAAAAAAGGTTTTGTTCAGATACAAGGAACCGAGCGAGATAGACGTAAACCGGTTCATTGCAGGATTTGCTGCCTGAACTCTTTTAAGAGAGTAAATTTTGAGCGTCTCAGAATTACATGTACGGCAATGTACAGTAAAATACCGAAAATCCACACTATGTTAAGATAATCGGTATGGTTGTACTGGCAAGCCAGACCTTAAATGTTTAGCGTAGATGATAAATACATATACAATGCTCCGCAACCTTCAGCCACAACTAAAGTATTAAAATAGTAACAAGAGCCATTCTTTTGAGCAACGCCAACATTGCTGCCCACGCTGCATCATAAAATCCCCGAACGCCAGATCAACTTAACTTATTTTACGACAAAACATTATCATAAAAACACACAACTTCCATCATAAGCATAGACCTTGCCGCCGCAATATATATATTCAGGCCCTCATAAAAAAACAAAATGCCTGTCAGGAAACTATGCCGACACGGTCTTCCCATATAGTCGTTGGACGCTCAAATTTGACGAACCGTTCGCTATTGTTTCCATTTTTTTTGTCCAGATCAGGCACTGGTCTGGCTCCGGCTCTTCTCAGGCCTGATCGTCGCAGTAGCGGTCGATAAGGCGGAGAAACTGCCGCCCATAGCGCTGGAGCTTCACTTCGCCGACGCCGGACACCGTGAGCATCGCTTCCGCCGTTCGGGGGAGGTTGGCGGCCATGTCGTGCAAGGTGCGGTCGGAGAAGACGACGTAGGGCGGAATCTGCTGCTCGTCGGCGATTTGTTTGCGCTGCGTGCGGAGCAGTTCGAAGAGCTTGTTGTCGTATGGTAGATTGTCCGATTTGGGGAGCGGAAGTGTTGCTTTTTTTTCGAGCGTACGGACAATGTCGAAGGGCTCTTCGCGCCGCAATACCCTTGATGCCTTGGGAAGCAAAAAGAGCGTCGGGTAGAGCCCTTCCGATTTTTCGATCACCTTTTGGGCGAGGAGTTCGTCGATCAGGCGTCGCCAGTATTTTTTGTCGTGACCCTTGCCGACACCGTACGTTTTGAGGCGGTCGTGGCCGAAGTCGAGAATTTTTTTGTTCCTGCTGCCGGTGAGGATATCGACTATATGGGTTGCCCCGAAACGCTCTTCGGTACGGACAATAGCTGAGAGCACCATCTGCGCTTCGAGGGTGGCGTCAACCACTTCGCGGGTGCCGAGGCAGATGTCGCAGGCGTTGCAGTTGTCATGGGGGTATTGCTCGCCGAAGTAGTTGAGGAGGGTGCGGCGGCGGCAGACGGAGGTTGCGGCAAAGGCGCTCACCCTTGAGAGAGCGGCGAGGGCCCGATCCCGCTCGGTTTCATCGGTCATGGCGTCGATAAAGAAGCGCATTTTTGGTATGTCGCCCTGTGAGAAGAGCAGGGTACACGATGCCGGTTCGCCGTCGCGCCCTGCCCTGCCGGTCTCCTGATAGTAGTTTTCGATGCTTTTGGGAAGGTCGGCGTGGATGACGAGGCGGATGTTGGATTTGTCGATCCCCATGCCGAAGGCGATGGTGGCAACAATGATTTCGGCCTGGTCGCGGATGAAGGCTTCCTGGTTTTTTTTGCGCTCCAGGTCGCTGAGGCCGGCGTGGTACGGGAGGGCGCGGAACCCTTTTGCCTGCAGCATGGCGGTGGTGTCGTTGACGCTTTTGCGGCTGGTGCGGTAGATGATGGCGGCCTTTCCGGGGTTGCTGTTGAGCAGTGAAACAAGCTGGGCATCAACATGCTCTTTGAAGCGGACATCGTAGAGCAGGTTGGGACGGTCGAAGGAGGCCCGGACAATGAAGGGGTTACGCAGGGCCAGTTTATCGAGAATCTCCTGCTGGACCCTTGGGGTCGCCGTGGCGGTGAAGGCAGCAACCGGGGTGCCGGGGAAGAGGGTGACGAGGTCGGAGAGCGAGAGGTAGTCGGGGCGGAAGTCGTGCCCCCATTCGGAGATGCAGTGTGCTTCGTCGATGACGGCCATGCTGAGTGGAACCCGGCTGAGGGTTTCACGGAAGTGGCTGAGGATGAAGCGTTCGGGCGCGACGTAGAGGAGGTCGAGGCTGCCGGAGAGGAGCTGGCGCATGACCTCGTCGCGTTCGTCGGGGTTCTGGGAGCTGTTGAGGAAGGCGGCGCGGATGCCGTTGGCACGGGCGCCGTCGACCTGGTCTTTCATGAGGGCGATGAGCGGGCTGATGACCATGCAGGTTCCGGGGAGGAGGAGGGCCGGGAGCTGGTAGCAGAGTGATTTACCGCCGCCGGTGGGCATGACGGCCAGAACGTCCCGCTTTTCGAGCAGCGAGCGCACAACACTCTCCTGGTTGGGGCGAAATTCATGAAAACCAAAGACCTTGCGGAGCGTGTTGCGCATAATTTGAGTGTAAAGTCAGCTTTTGTTTTTGCGCCAGGTGCCGATATAGAGGGCAGCAAGCCGGCCGCCGAAGCGCAGGATTTCGGGGTCGGTAAGGATGGAGAGTATCTGGCCCGTCAGGCGTCCGGGGTTGTTGCGCAGCCATTCGTTGCGGTAGAGGGCGCTCATGAGGGTCTCCATAGAGAGGGAGCAGGCGCAGTCGACCAGTTTGTCGAGGCTGATCTCCGGGCCGTCAATGCCGGGCAGCGGCTCTCCCGGTTGCTGGGCCGTCATGGTGAGCAGGCGGTTGGCGCCGCGCTCATGCAGGGTAAAGGTGACACTTGTTTCGGGTGAGCGGCGGATGCGGAGGGTGAGTGGCTCCGACAACGGTTTGCATGAAGGGAGCGCAGGCTCCTCGATTTGGCCATGCTCGTGTTCAAGCTGGCGCATGAGCGCTTTGTAGACAAGGTCGGCGATCTGCCGGGTGTTGAGGTTTTTGTTGACCCGCATGAGAAAGCAAAGCTGGAACAGGTCGATCAAAAAGTTGAGCAGCAGCTCCCGGGGCGTGTTGCGCTTCATAACGGAGCGGTAGCGGTTGAAGGCGACGTTGCAGTAGGCCAGCATGTCGACCAGCGTGGCGCTGTTCATGGTGCGGGTTTCGATGACGGGGCAGTAGTTGTTGTAGAAGTCCCAGTCGAATGAGCATATCTTCCCTTCCTCTTTGTACTCTTTGAAGATGCCGGTTCCGGGGTACGGGGTCATGATCATGAAGAGTGCCTGACGCAGACCGAGCGATCGGGCAAAGTCGGGGTAGACCATGGTATCGTCAATGGTTTCGGTGTAGTGGCCGATGATGAAGTACCCTTCGGCTCCGATGTGGTGCTCACGGCAGAGCGTAATGGCTTTTGAAACATCGCCAAGGCTGTTTTTTTTGTTCATGAGGGCAAGGGTGGCTTCGTTCGGGCTTTCGATGCCGAGACCGACCTTGCTGAGGCCAATTTTGTGCAGTTTACCCAGAATCCGTTCGGCCCGGACAAGATCCTTGGCTCTTGTTTCGGTCATGATGCGGAAATTGGTCAGTCCACGCTCGATCATGAGGTCGCAGATCTTTTCGGCCCGCCCGATGTTGGTGAGGAAGTTGGCGTCCCAGATTTTGAGCAGCTTTTTGTTTTTCGGGTCGTGCAAAAGG
Organism: uncultured Chlorobiaceae bacterium; assembly: GCA_903824295.1. Taxonomy (GTDB): domain Bacteria; phylum Bacteroidota; class Chlorobiia; order Chlorobiales; family Chlorobiaceae; genus Chlorobium. The sequence continues at coordinate 90,990 of CAIJWE010000051.1, read as the reverse complement.
GCGATCTCTTCGACCACATTTTCGGCGCTTCGGCCTCTCCACCCTTTGTGCATCTGGTCGTTGGCGCAAAAGGAGCAGCTCCAGGGGCAGCCGCGGGAGGTATAAATGGTGTCGATGGAGTAGGCGTCTCCTTTTTCGCCGTACCGGCTGGGGCGGAGGGAACGCATCGGAAAGCGGATGGAGTCGATATTCTGGATGGTAGGGCGTGGTTCGGTGTAGACAATGGCGCCATTTTCGCGGTAGGCAAGCCCTTTGATAGCTCGTGAGGGGCCGTTGAGCACCAGTTCACGGAAGGTCTCCTCGCCCTCTCCGATCACGACAACGTCAACACAGGAGAGTTTGAGTACCTCTTCGGGGAGTGCGGTGGGGTGAAAGCCGCCCATGACCACAAAGGCACCGGCCTCTTTTGCTATTTTTGCAAGCCGCTCGGCCTGGTTGAAGGCGCCGGTCATGGAGGAGATGGCTACCAGGTCAACCGGCTTTTTTTTCAGCAGTGCGCGGAGGCTGTCGAAAATACCGTCGTTGTAGTAATTTTCGGGCATGACAATGCTTTCAACATCATGCTCGACGGCGGCCGCCAAATAGCAGACGCCGATACAGTCAGTTATAAATCGGGGAAAGGGGGCAATGATGGTTTGGGGAGCCTCAACGAGACAGAGATGGTTGAAATATGCCATAGGTGTTATATACTTGAATCATTGATTGTCCATCAATAAAATGTACAAATATACATATTAGTTGGGGATTTTTACACTGTGCTGACCAGCAGGAGGCGGAAATGGTTCCGCTCTTCGCTTCGACATGGCAACTGATGCGCGCTCGCCTGCTGGTTAAACAAAAAATTCACGTATATTCACGTAAAATTATATTTCGGCAATTACCGTAAAAAGAAAGGAGTATTTGCACCATGAAGCTTTTAAAAATTCTGGCCGGAGCGGTAATCGCACTGGCGGCTATTCAGCTTGTCCCTTATGGCCGCGACCACAAGAACCCCGCAGTCACGGGTGAACCGACGTGGGATTCTGCTCGCACCAGTGAGCTTTTTGGCCGCGCCTGCAAGGACTGCCATTCGAACGAAACCGTCTGGCCCTGGTACAGTTCCATCGCGCCTGCATCGTGGTTAACCCAGATCGATGTCAATGTTGGACGGAGCAAGTTTAATGTGTCGGAGTGGGGACGTACGACGGGTGAAAATGAGGGCGACAAGGCTGCTGGCGAGGTGAGGGAGGGCAAAATGCCTCCGTTTATCTACCTGCCGGCTCATCCCGAGGCGAAGCTGACGGCCGAGGAGAAGGTTGAGCTGGCCAATGGGCTTGCGGCAACGTTTGGTGAGAAAAAAGCTGGTGGTGCAGCAGTGGGTGCCGTGAAGGATAAAGATGGTGATAACGATAAAGATTAGTCCTGCCCGGCCACTTCGCCCCGCAAAGTCGCGGGGCGGCAACGGGTTTGTGTGCCTCGTAACTGTTTCTGCAATCATTTCATGAGTTTTTCGATTTTTTTGAAACGGGCTATTCCTGCCAGTCAGAACTACCCTCTTCATCTGTTTCTTTTTCTGTTGACGGTAGTGACCACACTCTGGGCGGGAGCCTTCTGGGGTGGCCATGCGATAAATTTCACCTCTTTTCCGCTGTTTTTCAGCTCGCTTACAGCAGGTACGGCCTACTCGGCATCTCTGCTTCTCTTTTTGACGGTTCATGAGTTTGGCCATTTTTTTGCGGCTTTGCGCCATCGTGTGCAGGCAACGCTTCCCTATTATATTCCTGTGCCTCCCCTCCCCTCGCTGCTCAGCCTTGGAACAATGGGGGCGGTGATTAAGGTGAGGGAGCGGATTCCGGGCACAAACTCTCTGTTCGATATTGGTGTTTCGGGTCCGTTGGGCGGCTTTGCCGTATGTGTGGGGCTTCTGGTTTACGGTTTTTTGAATCTTCCGCCAGTGGATTTTATTTATAGCGTTCATCCGGAGTATGCGTCCGGTGGCGGTTTGCAGGCTCCTGTACCCTCGGGCACCCTTGTTCTTGGTAAAAATCTGCTCTGGATGGGGATGGAGTATGTCATAGCGCCAAAAAACCTTCCACCAATGACGGAGATGTATCATTATCCCTTTCTTTTTGCGGGCTGGCTTGGCTCTCTTGTGACGGCACTGAATCTCCTTCCGGTTGGTCAGCTTGACGGGGGCCATATCAGTTATGCCCTTTTCGGCCGGAGGGGACATGCCGCGGCTGCACGGTTTTTTCTCCTTTTTATCATTTTCCTCGGGTTTCCCTCATTTCTGGAGCTGCTGCTTTCGTGGCTGAATCCAGAGGCAATTGCCCTGATTCCGCCGGAGATGCTGCGCTGGTCATGGCCTGGCTGGATGTTGTGGTCCCTGATTCTTTCGCGTGTTGTCGGCATGAACCATCCTCCGACCGTTCATGACCATCCCCTTTCAACCGGAAGAACCCTCTGCGGGTGGCTGGCCATCGCAATCTTCGTCATAACCTTCACCCCCGTCCCATTCGCGCAAACCCCGTAGGGCCGGGGTCATCCCGCCCGCATTTCGATAACCGCAAAACCCCGCATCGTCATATCCCACAACAATGCACAAATTCCCCCCCCATTGGCACACACCGTAGGGGCGGGGTCATCCCGCCCGTATTTCGATAACCGCAAATATCCCCCATCGTCATCCCGCCCGTCATCATAAAAAACACCAAACCCACGCCATATCACATAACGATTTTATATCGGTATTGGAAAATGGGTGGGGGGGATGGATATTGTTGAAGAGGGCGGGATGACCCCGCCCCTACGGATTGTTTTTGACAACGAAAAACGGATGGTATGCGCAATATGATCGATCTTTCGGCGGGGCCTCTCATTATGGGTATTGTGAATACAACGCCCGATTCGTTTTATGACGGCGGGGTGTTGCACCAGGGCTGCGGCGGCGTCGACCTTGACCGGGCGCTTGATCAGGCGTTTGCGATGATCGCGGCGGGGGCTTCGATTATTGATGTTGGCGGTGAGTCGTCACGACCGGGGGCTGAAAAAGTCTCTGTCGGTGAGGAGATTGAGCGTACGGTGCCGCTGATTGCCCTTTTGCGCCAGAGAAGCGACGTCATGGTTTCGATCGATACCTACAAGGCGGAGGTGGCCGAAGCTGCATTGCAGGCGGGTGCGGATATGGTCAATGATATTTCGGGCTTTACCTTCGATCGCGATCTTCCCGCCGTATGCCGGAAGTACCGGGCTGCGGTGGTGTTGATGCATACGGCGGTGAGGCCGGAGTCGATGCAGTGGAGCACGGCTTCCGAGCAGGGAGGAGAAGATATTGTGACGCGGGTTGGCCGTTTTTTGGCGCGTTCCATTGCGCTGGCTGAAGAGTATTCGATCGAAGAGATCATGATCGATCCGGGTTTCGGTTTTGGCAAAAGCGTTGCGGAGAATTTTCAATTGCTCGATCAGCTCGATTCGCTGCTTGCCCTTGGGCGTCCGATTCTGGCAGGCCTGTCGCGCAAATCCTTTCTCGGCCATGCCATTACCCCATCCGGCGGTGAAACCCCTCCGCCATCCGAACGGTTGGCCGCCACCATTGCAGCCCAGACGATAGCCCTGATGCGGGGCGCCACTATGTTACGTGTCCACGACGTCGCTGCTGCCGCTGCATGCGCCGCCATCATACGCGCCACCCGTAACCCGTTGCCGTAGGTGCTCGGGGGGCGGGGATGACGATGCGGGGGGTTTGCGGTTGGCGGAATGGGGGCGGGGTGACCACCCGGGGTTTGCGGTTGGCGGACTGGGGGCGGGATGAGCATCCGGGGTTTGCGGTTGGCGGAATGCGGGCGGGATGATGATGCGGGGTTTAATGTGTGCATCGTTTTGGGATTTGTGGGCGGATGACGATGCGGGTTTTTGTGTTTTGCAAAATACGGGCGGGATGACCACCCGGGGTTTGCGGTTGGCGGAATGGGGGCGGGATGACCACCCGGGGTTTGCGGTTGGCGGAATGCGGGCGGGATGACCCCGCCCCTACGGGTTGTTATATAATTTGTTTTTTTGCCAATTTAATGGGTTGTTTTGTATGTATTTATGGATTTGTTTTAATTCTGATTCGTTGCGTATAATGTGTTCGTAATAATTTCGTTGCCATATTTTTTGAATCCCTGAATTACGGGTTTCATTGATTTTTTTTGTTGATCCGTATTTGAAATACCCAACCATTTGTCCAATCGTTGGCACGCGATTTTGGCACCATTCATTATCCCCAATCGAATTCAATAACCGTAGGGGCGGGGTCATCCCGCCCTTCCCATCGATATTCCGACCCACCCCATCGATATTCCGATCCACCCCATCGATATTCCGATCCACCCCATCGGTATTCCGATCCACCCCATCGTTCATCCCGCCCACCCCATCGTTCATCCCGCCCACCCCATCGTTCATCCCGCCCACCCCATCGTTCATCCCGCCCACCCCCGTTATTAATATTCCATGAATGTGGTTGGGCATGATGATAAATTCGTCTGTGATTACATTTGGAAAATGACCCTGTATTTGATGCCAAACATCCTGAACGATGTTGCCTGCATCATTCAACGTCATTTTTCCATCAGCAATGTGGCCAAACATCATTCGGCGGTTTTGGGTACAGATGGTAATAAAACAGGCGCATGATTGTGCATAATCATACCCTTGCAACCGAATGGAGTGCCTGTGATGTTTTTGTGGTTCGTACATCCGTCAAATAATAAATTCAATCAGGTTTTCTGTTGCACGGCCAGATCAAACACCAGAATATACGTTAAATATACGATTATGATAAATATTTGTTGCGGGATATTGGGCGGGATGACGATTCGGGGTTTGCGGTTTGCGGAATGCGGGCGGGATGACGATTTGGGGTTTGGGGTTTGGGGAATGCGGGCGGGATGACCAACCGGGGTTTGCGGTTTGCGGAATGGGGGCGGGATGACCATCCGGGGTTTGCGGTTGGCGGAATGCGGGCGGGATGACCCCGCCCCTACGGTATGGACGGGTTTGGGGGGGGGTGGTGGGATGATTATGGACCGTATGGGGTGGTGTTTTTTGCGGGTTTGTTTTTTGTTACATTGGTGTTTTTGGCCTGGATTGTGACTGTCGAACCCTTATTGTCTTCATTGTTCAGATGTATCTTTCGAAAATTGAGCTTCTGGGCTTCAAAAGCTTTGCGCATCGTGTCAGGATAAAGTTTGACAAGGGGCTTACGGCTATTGTGGGGCCTAACGGGTGCGGCAAGACGAATGTTGTGGATGCTATGCGCTGGGTGCTGGGCGAGCAGAAGTCGTCGCTGCTGCGGTCGGCAAAGATGGAGAATATCATTTTTAATGGTTCGAGAAACCTCAAGCCGCTCAGTCTTGCGGAGGTCTCTTTGACGATTGAGAATAATCGGAATGTGCTGCCGGTCGAGTATACGGAGGTGACGGTTACGCGCCGCCTGTACCGCAACGGCGAGAGTGAGTTTTTGCTGAATATGGTACCGTGCCGGTTGCGCGATATTCTTGACCTTTTCACCGATACCGGTATGGGGAGCGATGCCTATTCGGTTATTGAGCTGAAGATGATTGAGGAGATTATCAGCAACAAGAGTGAGGAGCGCCTCAAGCTTTTTGAGGAGGCGGCAGGGATAACCCGTTATAAACAGCGTCGGAAACAGAGTTTCAAGCTGCTTGAAAGTACGTCGCGCGACCTTTCGCGGGTTGATGATGTGGTGGCGGAGGTTGAAAAGAAGGTGCGTAGCCTGAAGCTGCAGGTGCGCAAGGCTGAGAAGCTGAGGGAGCTGAAAAAGAGGATTCGTGAGCTTGATCTTGCGCTTTCGTGGTTCCGGATGGAGGAGTTGCGCGAGCAGCTTGAGCCGATGCAGCAGCGCATCAGGGAGGAGGAGAGGCTGAATCATGCCTGTGCGACAGCAATTGCGACGGAGGAGAGTGCCGCTGAGGAGCGGGAGCTGCTGCTTTTGAAGGAGGAGAGCGCCACGATGGAGAGTCAGAAGCGCCTGAACGAGAGTAATCAGCGGATTCACAGCCTTGAAAAGGCGCTGTTGCAGCATGAGGAGCAGCAGAAAAACCATGCCTCCGATAGTGCCCGGTTCAGGGCAATTATCAGCAACAAAGAGCAGAAGATGGGTGAAGAGGAGCTGCGCGAGCGGGAGCTGCTGCGGCAGAAAGCTCCTGCTGAGGCGGCGTGCGAGGAGCTGCATGCGGCATTTCACAGCCTTGTTGCGGAGTATGATGAACTCAATACGACGCTCGGCCGGCAGCGGGAGGAGCTTGCGCGTGAGCGGAGGCTCTGCGCAGAGGAGCAGAGTGAGGCTAACCATCTGGCGTTGACGAAACACAGCCTTGAATCGAAGCGGGAGTATCTGCGTTCGACGATTGAGCGGCTTGAGGCAAAGGAGGCGGCCACTCTGGAGAAGAGGGCGGGATCGCGCAGCGCTGAAGAGGAGTTGCGCTTGGAGGCCTCGGGCAAAATAAGGGAGATTGATAAGGCGAAAGAGCGCGAAAAAGCTGCGCGTGATCGGGTTGAGGAGGTGAATGGGCGTATCAGGGAGATGCAGGAGGCTCTTCTTTTGAAGCGATCTGAGCGGGAGAAGGTGCAGAACCAGATTCTGCTGGCCAACTCGGTGCTTGATAATTTTGATGGAATGCCGGAGGGGATCGGCTTTCTTGAAAAGCAGAAGGGCGGTAAGCCGGGGCTGGGCTGTTTGTCAGATCTTCTCTCGCTTGAGGGTTCTTGCCGCAAAGCGGTCAATGCGGCGCTTGGCGACAGTATGAGCTATTATCTCTGCCAGTCGCTGCAGGAGGCGAAGGAGGGTATTGCCAATCTGAGGATTTCCAACAAGGGGAAGGTTCATTTTCTGGTGCTCGATTTGGTGAGCCGGAGCAATGAGGTTGATTATCCGGAGATTCCGGGCGCACAGAAAACGGTTGAGCTGATCAATTATCCTCCGGAACTGCATCACGCCCTGCTGCTGATGCTCGGCAAAAGCTATGTGGTGCCGGATCTTAAAACGGCTGAATCGCTTGCCTTGCTCTATGCGGACTGCTCGTTTGTTACCGTCGAGGGTGAAAAGTTTGCCGGCAGGGGGCTCCTTCTTGGTGGAAGCTCAAAAAACAGCGAGGGGTTGCGGCTGGGGAGGAAGGCTCTGCGCGAGACGCTCCGCAAAGAGCTGGCTGCGCTCGAAAAAACGATAGCGAAGGAGGAGGAGGCGCTGCTGCAACTGCAGAAGTCGCTTGGTTCGATCAGGGGGGATGAGGAGCGCCGGGAGGTTGAGCGTTTGGCGGGTGAACTGGGGACGATTGAGAAGAGGGCTGCCAGGCTGGATGCCGAGGAGAGTGCCCGCAGGCGGGAGAGCGAACAGTCGGCAGCGGAAAAAGCGACAATGGTTGCGCAAAAATCGGCCTGTGAGGCTGAGCTTCAGGCGCTCTTGCCTGGTATCGACTGCAAGGCGTCGGCGGCAGCACTGTTCAGTGAAAAGATTCGTCTGCTGCAGGAGAATCTTACCGCACTTGAAAGCCGGCATCATCTTTTTGGCCGGGAGGTGCAGAGCCGTCAGAGCCGCTACAAGGATGCGTTGCGCGATCTTGAAAAACTCAACTTCAGCATTGCGGCTTCTGGCGGCAACCGGAGCGCGTTGCATGAGGAGATTACAAGGCTCCAGAGTGAACGTGCAGTTGCTGAAAAAAAGCGGGACATGGGCCGCACAGCCTCGGAAGGGATGAAGAAGGAGCTGGAGGAGCTGCTTTTGGGAGCTGCCGGGGAGCAGAAACGGGTTGGTGAGCTTGGGTTGGCTTATCGGGAGCGACAGGCGCAGCATCACACCGCTCAGGCCGGGCTGAGGGAGCTGAGGCGGAAGCATGATCTCCGGCAGCAGTTGCTCGCAACCCTCACCCACGACACCAGGCAACTGGAGCAGTTGCTCGATCATCTGTTTACGGAGGCGCAGGTAAAATATAACTGCGACCTTGCCTTGATGGCTGAGCCGCCGCTTGATGCGGCTTTTGACCGCGATGAGGCCAAAGAGAAGCTTGAGCTGCTGACGAAACAGCGTGAACAGTTTGGCGCGGTCAATGAGTTGGCGCTTGATGAGTATGAGGAGGAAAAAGAGCGGCTCGATTTTCTTACCGTGCAACGGGAGGATCTGCAGAAGGCTGAGCGGGAGCTTCGGTCAACCATTGAGGAGATCAACAAGGCGGCGCTTCAAAAATTTGAGGCAACATTTTCTGAGGTGAGAAAAAACTTTATTGCTCTTTTTCGGGAGCTCTTTGAGCTGGAGGATGAGGCGGATCTGCTTATTCATTCCGGTGAAGATCCTCTTGACGCCCACATTGAGATTGTGGCCAGGCCGAGGGGGAAAAAGCCTCTTTCGATTGAGCAGTTAAGTGGCGGGGAGAAGGCTCTGACGGCACTTTCGCTCCTTTTTGCCATTTATCTGGTGAAGCCGAGCCCCTTCTGTATTCTTGATGAAGTGGATGCTCCGCTCGATGATGCGAATGTCACCCGTTTTATTAAACTCCTGAAAAAATTTGAGAATAACACCCAATTCATTATTGTTACGCACAACAAAAAAACCATGGCCTCCTGCCAGGCGCTTTACGGAGTCACGATGGAGGAGGAGGGGGTGTCGAGGCTGATTCCTGTAAGACTTGAAAAAATAAGGATTTGATAGGTTCCGAGAGATGTTATGCTGAAGAAACTTGTGTTATTTGATATAGACGGAACATTGCTTACGGTGAGCAAGATTAATCGAACAGTGCTTGTTGATGCCCTGACGGAGGTCTACGGCACGCCGGGAAGCGCCGGAACGCACAATTTTTGTGGCAAGATGGACAGCGTTATCATCTATGAGGTCTTGCAGTGTGCGGGCCTCGACAGGGGTGAGATTGCTGAAAAATTCGAGCGCGTCAAGGCGTGCTATATTGAGCGGTTCCGCCAGAGTGCCCGTGCCTCGGATGTCCAACTGATGGTAGGAATACCTGAACTTCTTCAGGAGCTTTCGGGGCGTTCCGAAGTTCTGCTCGCTCTTTTGACCGGAAATTTTGAAGCCTCTGGACGGCACAAGCTCCTTCTTCCTGAAATAAACCACTACTTTCCCTTTGGTGCCTTTGCTGATGACGCACCAACTCGCAATGAACTGCCGGCGGTTGCGGTCGAAAAAGCGCGCCAACTGACCGGCACAACATTTGTAAACCACGATATTATCATCATCGGTGATACGGAACACGATATCGCCTGTGCCAGGGTTCTGAACGCAAAGTCCATTGCCGTCGCGACCGGAAATTTTTCAACCCTGGAGCTGAAAAAGCACCATCCGCATGTTTTGTATGAAAATCTCGGACAAACGGATGTTGTGCTCGATGAAATCCTCCACTCCTCAATCAATTAATTGCTCTTTTATGAAGACCTACCGACGACAAATACGTGAAAAGATTTTACAGGCGCTTTATACCATTGAAATCCGTGATACCGATATCGACTCTGCGGCTGGCTGGCTTTTGACCGAGGAGATTCTGGCCGATGCCAATGCCATGAAGTTTTTCAATACGCTTCTCAAAAACATCAAGGAGCATAAGGAGGAGATTGACCTCTATATTGTGAAGCATACCTTCAACTGGGATATGAGCCGTATTGCCATCATTGACAAGAATATCATTCGCATGGCTCTGACGGAGATTCTCTACTGCGAGGATATTCCACCCAAGGTGTCGATTAATGAGGCTATTGAAATTGCAAAGAAGTTCAACAGCACCGATAAGAGCAGCAAGTTTGTCAATGGCATTCTTGATGCGATTTACAACGATCTCAAAGGTGAGGGGAAGGTGCATAAAAACGGACGGGGACTGATTGACCAGTCGGTGACCAGGCTTCAGAAGGCTGAGAGCGAGGAAGAAAGCCCGAAAATCGAGAGCTGAGGAGCATGAAAGAGAGCCCGGCAGCCAAAATTGTTTTTCTTCATGAGCGGCTTGGAGCGGCATACCCGAACCCCAGGAGCGAGCTCTGCTACAGCACCCCTTTTCAGTTGCTTGTGGCCACCGTTCTGGCGGCCCAGGCAACGGACCGGCAGGTCAATGTCATTACCCGGGAGCTTTTCCGGCGTGCACCGGATGCTGAAAGCTTGAGCCTCATGGAGCTTGAGGAGGTGAGAAACCTTGTCCGTTCCATCAATTACTGCAACACTAAGGCGAAAAACATCCTTGCGGTGAGCCGGATTCTGGTTGAGCGCTTTCATGGTGAAGTCCCCGGGACGAGGGAGGAGCTTGAAAGCCTGCCGGGAGTTGGCCGAAAAACAGCAAATGTTGTGCTGAGCAACGCTTTTGGTCTGCCGGTCATGCCGGTCGATACCCACGTGCACCGGGTCTCGAACCGGATCGGGCTGGTTCAGACCAACACGGTGGAAGAGACCGAAAAGGGGCTGATGCAGATTATCCCCGAGGCGTGGGTGCTCCCCTTTCATCACTATCTGCTGCTGCACGGTCGTTACACCTGCAAGGCGAAAAAGCCTGATTGTGCACACTGCTCTCTGAGCAGCATCTGCGACTACAACGCCAGGAGCTAACCGAGTTCCACTTTACGATCGACGGCGTAGATCCACTCTCCTTCAGGCCGGTGGCGGTTGCCTGCCCAGAGTTCAAGCGTGATGCCTTTTCCCGATGAGAGCGGAGAGGTGAAAATTTCGATCTGGTAGAAGAGTTCATCGAGCAGGTCATCCCACACCTTTTCAAGCTCCACCTCCCCTTCAGCATAAGCCGCGCCAGGAGTGAGGGTGTTTGGCGCGTCCGGCTTGAAATAGTCGCTGATGTAGACAAAGCTGTCGGGCATCAGAAAGCCGCCCCTGAAGCTTCCCCTTGCACGCTTGATACCGGGTACTTCTATCCAGAATTCAAGCAGGGTGTCGGAGGTCAGTTTGCCATCGGCGGCAAGTTTCTCCAGCAGTTGCTGTACGGTTTGGCGAATGAGCGATTTGTTCTGCAGGGTCAGCTCATGCATTTTGAAGTCGGGGGTGTGGTCGCGCATGATGGGTGAAGGGTATGGGGTTGCATTTTTTTGTCATGGCGCAATATACGGAGTTTTTTTGTGTTCTGTATCAGGTGCCATGGTTGATCCCGTCGCCAAAATCCCGCCCGCATACGGGAATTGCAAATTGCGCCATTGATCGGGATGGATATTGCGTCACGCGCGTATACGGGAATTGCAAATTGCCCCAAAATCCGTAGGGGCGGGGTCATCCCGCCCGCCATGATCAATTGCATTCACGGGGATGGGCGGGATGCGATGGGTATTGCATTCACGGGGATGGGACGAATGGGGATGGATATTGCATACACGGGGATGGGCGGGATGACCCCGCCCCTACGGGAATTTCGTCGACGCGTGTATACGGGAATTTCGTCCACGGGCGTATACGGGAATTTTGTCCACGCGGCCATAATCAATTGCGTTACGGCCTCTGGCTTCATTTCAGAGCGGCACGATGGTAATTGTTTTGTCGAGAACGGTTTCGAGCCATGATTTCAGCAGGTCGGCCGCCCATATTTCAATATCTGGATCAAAACTGCTTTTGAGACGCAGCGTTATGTTGCGTTCCTTGAGCTCTACGCTGATTTTCTGGATGTTCTTGCGGTGGCCACGTTCAAGACCGTTGGCAATGCGCAGAATGCCGGAAAGCAGGTCGACGGCCTGTTTATGCGCCGGCTTGAGCAGACTGTAGGCTGTGTGGCGCTCGGAAGGGGGGGATTTGCGGTGATAGCGGACAACATGGGCGATAATCTCAATCTCCGAAGGGGAAAATCCGCGAAGCTCTCCGTTGAGAATGATGTACTGGCCATGTTTGTGATGGGATGAGATGGAGATAAAGGTGCCGATGTTGTGGAGCATTGCTGCGTACTCGAGCAGTTCGCGGTAGGACTTTTCGAGTTGGTGCAGAGGTGCAAGCTTGTCGAAAAGCTGAAGGCTGAGCCGGGCAATATGCTCGGCATGGTCGCGGGTCCAGTTACATCGGAAACCAAGCTCATCGACGCTTTCACGGCGGATGTCGAGTTCATCCTCATCTCCCCGCTTTGCACCGGAAGCAATGCGATGCTTCAGATAGTGGAGCACCATGCCTTCCCGCAGGGCGGAATCTGAAATGACGATCTCCTGGAGATTGAAGAGTCTGAAAATCATGTCGATAAGAATAAGACCGGGAACAATGAGATCGACCCTTTTTTCGTCGAGACCTGTCAATTTTTTCCGTTCGGCGCCTCCAAGCGGAATGACGGCCTGATACAGAGCATCAAACTCCGGACGGGTAAAGCTGCTGTTGTTGAGCGACGCGTCACTTTCCCGTCCGCTCATGGAGACGATCATGCGGGCGATATTCTGTGCAGTGCCTGAAGAGGCTATGGCTCTGGTCACCTTGAGACGGGAGGCTTTTTCAACGGCGGAGACCATCTCTGCTGAAAAAAACTGTTCGAGGAGATGGATGTCGCGGATACTTATGGGTTCTGAGGCAATAAAACGCTCGCACATTCTTGCTACGCCGATTTTGCGACTTTCGAGCAGTTGTACACCCTTCTGGTTGACCAGGACAAATTCGACCGATCCACCGCCAATATCGAAGAGAAGGTCGGCGGTTTTACCAATCTTGACGGCGTTACGAACTCCGTAGTAGATAAATTCGGCCTCCTCCTTGCCGGAAATGACCTTGACTTTCAGGCCGGTCTCTTCGCGGACAAGACGGAGAAAATCGCCGCGGTTTTTTGCCTCGCGAATGGCACTGGTGGCGAAGGCAAGCACATTTTCGGGTGCCACACCATGCTGCCGGGCAAGGACAAGAAAATTTTTCAGTGCGGCAACACCGGACTGCATTGCCTCTTCATTGAGCATTTTTGTGGATATGCTGCCGCGACCGATACAGATCATATCCTTGACACGGTCAATTTCAACAATACCTTTTTGCGGGCTCTCTTCGACAATAATCATGTGGAAGGAGTTGGTTCCGAGATCGATGGCGGCGACCCTCAAATTTTCACTTTTCATGCCTGGGCAGGTTCAAAATGCTCTTTATTAAGCGAGGCAAAATACATGTTTTGTAATTGAAACGGAAAAAGAGTTCTGCGGGCTGGATTGATGAACAAAAAAAAAGATTTCGGTGTATATTCAAGCCTGAAATTGGGCGGCGAGTGCCGTTTTTTTCAATGATCTTTTTTTACGATTTTGGCTTAGCGCTTTTTTAATTATGGAAGAAATTGACCGGCTGGAACTCCGCTATGAAGTTGCGCGAAAAGCAATTCATCTCTCTTCGCTCTCTATTCCGGTGATTTACTGGTTTATCAGCCGGGAGCTTGCGCTGCTGCTGCTTCTCCCGCTTTTTTCCGGTTTTTTTCTGATTGACCTGCTGAAAAATTTTTTTACGCCGGTTTCGGTCTGGTATCACAAGACGTTTGATTCGATGCTGAGAGCGCATGAGCTCAAGCGGGCAAAAACCCATTTGAACGGTGCGACCTATATTATGATGGCGGCTGTTCTTCTTGTGCTTTTTTTTCCAAAAATTATTGCCGTTACCGCCTTCAGCCTTGTGGCGGTTTCGGATACCCTTGCTGCCATTATTGGCAAAAGTTTCGGGAAGCACCGGTTTGGGCAGAAGAGCGTGGAGGGAAGTGCCGCTTTTTTTCTCTCTGCATTTCTGGTCATCTGCATTGTACCGGGCCTTAACCTCTTTGTCGGGATCATTATGGCTATAACGGCGACGCTGACCGAGGCGTTTATGGTGCGTATCGGTGAGTTCAAGATTGACGATAACCTCTCGATTCCTCTTTCCAGTGCCGTGGTGGGCACGCTCTGTAGCCTCCTGCCCATTTTCCGGTAGCCACTTTTTTTCAGCATGATCATGCAGACCACGCTTACCGATTCAGTTGAAGAGGCCGCCGCTATTTTGAACTCGGGCGGAGTTGTGGCGTTTCCTACGGAAACGGTTTATGGCCTTGGCGCCGGTATCTGCCATCCTGAAGCGCTCCTCCGGCTCTTTCGGGCAAAAGGGCGTCCAGCGGATAACCCGCTGATTGTGCATCTCTCCAGCGTCGGGCAGGTTGCCGAGGTTGCCTCTTCACTCTCGTTGCAGGCCGAACAGTTGATTGCACGCTTTTTTCCCGGCCCACTGACACTGGTCCTGAAAAAAAATCCTTCGGTACCTTACACGGTTACCGCCGGCCTTGAGAGCGTCGGGGTGCGATGCCCGGCAAATCCGGTAGCCCGGGAGTTTCTCCGTCTCGCCTGCTGCCCGGTTGCCGCTCCTTCGGCAAATCGTTCGGGCCTGCCAAGTGCGACAAGCTGGGAGGCGGTCATGGAGGATCTTGATGGAAAAATTGACTGCCTGCTGCGTGGCAAACCGAGTGCCATCGGCCTTGAATCGACCATTGTTGACTGTTCGGGAAAGAGGCCGCTGCTGCTCAGGGCCGGGGCGATCACACTGGAACAACTGCGCGCGGTGGTACCTGAAATAACGACCGTTGCGGTTACGGTGCAGGAGAAAAGACCAAAATGCCCGGGGCTGAAGTATCCGCATTATGCGCCAAAGGCCACGATTCGCCTCTGTACTGCCGCCGGGAACATCGACGGCAACCTGTCGCCGGCGGCCTATATCGGCCTTCTGGAGCCGCCTCAAAGCATGAAGTTGCTCAAGGTGTGCCGGAGTCTTGAAGAGTATGGCCAAGAGCTCTTCAGCTTTTTTCGGCTTTGCGATGCGAGCGGCATTGAGGTTATCTATTGCGAACTGCCTTCGGACGATGGACTCGGCAGGGCGATCAGGGACCGGCTGATGCGGGCCGCAGGGCTTTGCTGACCTCCCTGCTGCCCGCAAAGGGCGATCAGAATGTTAAAAAGCAGCCAAGATGGAATGAGCCCGGTGCACTGGTTGCCCGCTCGTCGTCACCGCTGCTGTAAACCTCCCGGTCGCTGTACCAGCTCACCTCGTATCGCGCTCCAAGTTTCATCTGCGGAATGACTTGCCATGTTGCCACCACAAAAAGGGATGTGCCCCGCCCGTTGTACATGCCGAGGGAGGAGGTGAGGGGCAGGTCATCTTCATAGGCATAGAGTGCGGCATCATAATCTTCGGTATTAAAAACGGTGACGCGCCCTTTCAAGCCGAATTTTCCGGACGAGTACCCTGCCTGCTGGCTGGCCAGCCATCCATAAAATTGCTGATCTCCGGCAAGATACTTTTTGACAACTTTTTTCACCTCTCCACGGCTTCTGAGCTGCACCTTCCTCGAAAGGGCAACATCGCAATCGAGCCGACAGCGATCGGTGATTTGAGGAAGCGCCATATAGAGAGGATCGCTTGCTGTTCCCTGATTTGACTGTTCCTCCTTGTATTTATGCTGGAGTTGCAGGTTCCAGGTGAAGAGGGGTGACTGTTTCCAGGTGATGAGGACTCGTTCATCGTTGCCATCGGAGGGGTACGGGCAATGAACGCCAAGCTCTGGAAAGGTGAAGTGGTCATAATAGGCGGCAACGGAAAGCCGGTTGCTGATTTTTGCATTGAGACCAACATAGTATCCCTGCTCATTTGAGGCATCACTCCCCCGTTCGGCAAATGCGCCGGCAAAAGGGGAGGCGTAGCCGTCACCGTAGCGCCGGATTGCGGCGACGGTGCTGATACCGTGAAGAATCTCGTACTCCGCGCCTGCCGTCCATGATGCGTCTAAGAGACGAGCGGAAAATGCCGCTTCGGCAAAGAGGCAGATATGCTTGAAGGAGAGATCGGTTTCGAGACTGTAAAGGGTTGCCGAGGAGAAGTAATGATCGTCAATCAGCAATGGATAGTTGTAGTTTAGTATGCTGCCCCCTGCTTTGCCGCTGAAGAGGCCTGCCTGATAGCGGTAGAGGAGATTTGCTCCAGAGATGATTTCGGTCACGTTGTCTTTTCTGCTTATTTCAAGATCGGTGCGATGGTAACCTGAGGAGCTGAAACTGGTGATGACGCCATCGTCGTTGATGACGGCATCACGAAGGTTGGAGGAGTAAAAGAGGGTCACTTCAAAAGGATCGAGCTTCAGTGTCGCTGCGGCTCCCTGGAGAAAACCGGTTTCCGTGCTTGATGAGGAGGGCAAAAGCTGCTTTGAGGGAAGGCGGACGCTGCCGGTGGGGTCACTCCCTTTGGAAAAATAACGTCCCTGTCCGATGAGCAGCCCCTGGGCAATGTTGAGTTTATAGTTGCCGAGAACGGCACTTTTCAGGTGCCCCAGATCGTAGGCATGGAGGCTGATTGCACTGAAGTCGGCCACATCAGGCTCACCAATATCCTTTTCCTGTACCAGGCTCGCTTTGAGGTGGGGGGCTGAAAACTGCAACCGATGGTAGAGTTTGTAGTTTTCGCCAGCGTAGGAGCCGTCGAGAATACCCCGCCGGGGAGTTGTTTCCCAGTAGATGCGACTGTAGAGTGAGCCATCAACCAGAGCGGCTTTTGCTCCGGGTTGCCGACGGGCAGCTCTCTCATGGTTAAAGAGGATATAGGGTGCAATGTTTGCTGTTTTCTCTTTTCCGATGAGCGGCTCGAGCTCCTGCAGGGAGACAATGGGCCCGTTGTCGCGCCGGTGGATGATGATGGCATCGGCATCGGCTCTCGTGAGCCAGGGCAGTTGGCACAACTCGTCGGCGTCAGCCTGGTTGATCAAAATTTTGCTGTTTTTCAGCCGGTCAAACAAATCAAGCAACTGCTCGATATGTGATGCTGATTCGGCATTGTTGAGCAGATCCTGAAGGTCGCTGTTTTCGGCCGCGAGCGCCTGAACGGTGCAACAGGGGGAGGCTGTGAGGAGAAGAAACGTCATAACCCTGCAAAGGGCATGACGTTTGTGAAAAAAGTGTGGTTGGCGCATAACCATTCCGGGTTTTGTATCCGTTAACAAAACCGGCTGATGGCTTATGGGCTTTCCGTCAACTTGTAGAGTGCCTGAACCTCATTGCGGCTCAGATAACGCCATTCACCACGCCGGAGTTCCCCTGCCTGAAGGCCTGCATAAGCAACCCGTTCAAGCCGTTTTACCTCAAAACCGAGGGTTTCGAACATTCGTCTGACCTGGTGATTTTTTCCCTCATGAATGCTTACCAGTACCTGCATTCCTTCGTCAAGTATTTTTGCCCGGCAGGGACTGACTTTTTCACCAGTATCTTTTAAACGCATTCCGCCGGTCAGTTGAGGCAGAAGATTTGGAGTAAACTTTTCACCAAGCTCAGCAATATACTCTTTTTTCACATTTGATGAAGGGTGCATCAATTTATGCGCCAGTGTACCATCGTTGGTGAGCAGAATGACGCCGGTCGTTTTCCGGTCGAGCCGTCCTACGGGGAAAATACGTTCCTGCACATCAATGAAATCGAGCACCATCTCCCGTTTTTTTTCGTCGCTGTTGGTGGTGATGACGTTTCTTGGTTTGTTGAAGAGTATGTAGACCTTCCGGTGCTCGGGCTGGGCAAATTTTTCACCATCCACAATAACCTCGTCGCGTGCAGGGTTGACCTTGATACCCGGCGTCGTGACAACAACGCCGTTGACCATCACCCTGCCGTCCAGCACAAGCTGGTCGGCGGCCCGGCGTGATGCGATGCCGCATGAAGCGAGGTAACGGTTGATTCTTACTTCATCATCTTTACTGCTGTTTTTCATATTCCTGTATCGTTTCCTGCTTGTTCGTTGCCGGATGAGCCGCTCTCGTTGCCTGTCATCCGGTTAAGGGATTGCTGTTCTTCGTGCTCCTGAAGAATTTCCTTTATTTCGCGAAGTTCAGGAAGCTCTTTTACGGTTGATAAATTGAAGAGGTCGAGAAACTCCGGAGTGGTTCCGTATTGCAGGGGTTTACCGGGCGAATCAGCTCGTCCGCGAACTTCGATGTATCCGCGAAGCAGAAGCCTGTCGAGAGCGTAATCGGGGCTTGCTCCACGAATCTGCTGAATCTCCCCCCTGCTGACAGGCTGATTATAGGCAATAACAGCAAGAACTTCAAGCAGAGAGTTTGAAAGCTTTTTGCGGATTTTCGGGGCAAGAAATTTTTTGAGGATATCACCGAATTCCGGCCGGGTAAGAAATCGGTAGCCACTGGCAATCCGGTGTATCTGAAAACTCCTTCCGCTCTCTTCATACTCCCTGTTGAGACGCTCAACAATGGCGTGAAGCTCGTTTGCATGGAGATCGATGCCGATAACCTGCCTTATGGACTGGAGGGCAAGAGCCTCTTCGGAGGCAAAAATGAGCGCCTCAATCTGTTGCTGTAGTTGTAACTCCTGCATCTGCACGTTGTGGGGGTTATCTCCTATTTTTTCCGTGCCGTCGAGAAATTATGATCGATGCTTATACCCTCTTCAAAGCTGTACCAGAGTTCCTGACAGGGAAAATTGCATTCGTAGAGGGCCTTGCCTATGATGACGGAATCGACGCCGCAAGCGGCAAGCCCATTGAGCTTTTTCAGGTCTTCAGAGTTGGTAACGCCGCCGGAGGCGGTGATTTTCATGCCTGTTTTTTCGGCAAACCGTTTTGTGCTCTCGTAACCAAAGCCCTGCATCATGCCGTCACGGCTTATGTCGGTATAAATGACGCGCTCAATGCCCATCCCCTTCATCTGCAGCGCGAGATCGTAATCATGGAGCCCGCTGCTTTCAGTCCATCCTTTGATTTTTGGAATGCCGTTTTCGGCGTCTATGCCGACTACAATCTGCGACGGGGTGTAGCTCTTCAAAAGCTCTTCGACCAGTTTCGGCTCGGTTACGGCGGCTGAACCGATGACGACACGAGCGACACCGATATCAAGATAGCGCTTTACCGCATCGGCGGAGCGGATTCCACCACCGACCTGTACCGGAATGTCGATGTTCATGACAATCTCCCTGATTTTCTCAAAGTTGACCATCTCGCCGGTGAGGGCGGCATCAAGGTCGACAATATGGAGCATTTTGGCATTCTGCTTGCGCCAGATAATGGCCATGTCGCGGGGGTTGTCGAGATATATTTTTTTCTGGCTGAAGTCGCCACGGGTCAGTCGTACACACTTCCCCTCTTTAATGTCTATGGCTGGAATAATCAACATAGCAAATAACAAAAATCGGATTTAGCACCCGGCAAAGTTTTTGAGCACCTGCAAACCGGCATCGGAGCTCTTTTCCGGATGAAACTGAACAGCAAAAATACCATTTTTTTCAATGGCTGAACAAAAGTTTTTTCCGGCGAACCAGGTGGTTGCCGCTACGGAGTCGTGGTTTTCGGGCTCACAGTAGTAGGAGTGCACAAAATAGAAGAAGGTGTGGTCCTCAATTCCACGGAAGAGAATGCTCTCTTTCTGCTGGTCAACGGAGTTCCACCCGATCTGGGGAATTTTGTCGGTTTCGCTCCTGAAGTGAACCACTTTACCCGCAATCAGATCCATTCCCTTGTGCTGGCCCATCTCTTCACTCTCGGTAAGCAGCAACTGCATGCCAAGGCATATTCCAAGGAGCTGACCTCCTTTATCGACATGTTCGGAGATCGCTTCGGTAAAACCCGATGCGTCAAGTGACTTTATGGCAGAGCCGAAGGCTCCGACACCGGGAAGAATGACTTTTTTGTATCCGGCAAGTTTGGCAGGATCGCTGCTGACAATCGCCTTGACTCCGAGATAATCGAATGCCTTGAGGACAGATCGGAGGTTTCCTGCGCCGTAATCGGCAATAAATACCATGTTTGATAACAACTTAAAATTGCAGGGCGGCCAAGAGAGTACCCTTGCGGGAGTTGCCGGACCACGCCCCCCCCGGCCGTCAAACTGCTTACGGCAATCAGAAAAGGGGCCTTTTATATTGGATAATTAATGATTATTATAATGACTTTTTCATCTTTCCAGAAAAAACCGGAAGCTCTCCATTATCATACGAAATCAAGGAACCAATGCACAAAATTGTTTCTGCAATATTTTTAGCTGAAAATATCAAAAAAATTGAGATCGAGGCCCCTCGTATTGCAAAAAAAAGAAAAGCTGGTCAGTTTGTCATGATCAGAGTGAGCGAGACGGGCGAAAGGATCCCTCTGACGATTGCTGGTTCGGATCCTGAAAAGGGTACCATTACCGTTATTGTTCAGGGTATGGGGAAATCGACCAGGGAGCTGAACAGCAAGGAGGCCGGTGAGAGCATCCACGATATTGTGGGGCCGCTTGGCACGCCATCGCATATTGAACCATTTGGTACAGCAGTGAGCATCGGCGGAGGGCTCGGCGCTGCAATTGCCTATCCGACGGCTGTGGCTCTGAAGGAGGCTGGAAATTATGTCATTACGATCAATGGCGCCCGGTCAAAAGAGCTGGTGATTCTTGAAGAGGAGATGCGTGCGGTGAGTGATGAGGCCTATATCACGACCGATGATGGATCGTACGGCTTTCACGGTTTTGTTACCCAGAAACTGCAGGAGCTTATTGATTCCGGAAAAACAATCGATTATGTGCTTGCCATCGGGCCGATACCAATGATGAGAGCCATTGCTGAGGTTACCAGGCCCTATAACATCAAAACCATGGTGAGCCTCAATCCGATTATGGTTGACGGTACCGGTATGTGCGGCGGGTGCAGGGTGACGGTGGACAACCAGATCAAGTTTGCCTGTGTTGACGGCCCTGAGTTTGACGCTCATCTGGTTGATTTCAAAAACCTCTCTGACCGGAACAAGATGTATTTGCCCCAGGAGCGGCAGGCTGTTGAAGCATTGACACACCGGTGCAACCTCCAGAAGCAGCTCTGAGGCCTTCACCAGCATTTTTCTGGCTCTCAACAATGAGACCCTCTTGCCCCCGGCTCTCTGCCGGCGGAAGCTTTTTTTTGTACACTCAAATTCTCTTTTTTTAAAGAAGCACTACTATGGACGCACAATCTATTACGACCAAAGAACGTATGGCCATTCCACGTCAGGAGATGCCGTCACAGAATCCGGAGGTGCGGAGTCATAACTTCGAGGAGGTCAATCTTGGTTATACAACGGAACTGGCACAGCGGGAGGCTCAGCGTTGCCTTCAGTGTAAAAGCCCTGCCTGTGTGAAGGGGTGCCCGGTCAACATCAAGATTGACCAGTTTATCAAGCTTATCGCTGATGGCGATTTTGCGGGCGCGGCAAGAAAGATCAAGGAGGATAATGTTTTGCCTGCGGTTTGCGGCAGGGTCTGCCCGCAGGAAGACCAGTGTGAGAAGGAGTGCATTCTCACCAAAAAACATACCTCGGTGGCCATCGGCAATCTCGAACGGTTCGCGGCTGATTATGAGCGCGAAACCGGACAGGTGGAGCTGCCGCAGGTAGCCCGGCCGACAGGCAAAAAGGTTGCGGTTATCGGAAGCGGACCTGCAGGGCTGAGCTGTGCCAATGATCTGGTGCAGTTGGGTCATGCGGTGACGGTTTTTGAGGCGTTGCATGAGCTCGGTGGCGTGCTGATGTACGGTATTCCACAGTTTCGCCTGCCAAAAGAGATTGTACAGGCTGAAATTGAGGGAATGAAACAGCTTGGTGTGAACTTTATCACCAATGCGGTCGCCGGCCGTTCGGTCACTGTTGATGAATTGCTCAACGAGGAGGAGTTTGATGCCGTCTTTATCGGGGTTGGAGCCGGCCTGCCATGGTTCATGGGTATCCCCGGTGAAAATCTGCTCGGGGTCTATTCGGCCAATGAGTTTTTGACGAGGGTTAACCTGATGAAGTCTTATCAGTTCCCCGACAATGATACGCCGGTATTCGACTGCACGGGTAAAAATGTGGCGGTCTTCGGCGGCGGCAACACGGCGATGGATGCCGTTCGTACGGCCAAGCGGCTTGGGGCTGAACATGCTTATATCGTCTATCGCCGTTCAGAGGCGGAGATGCCGGCACGCCTTGAAGAGGTTCATCATGCCAAGGAGGAGGGTATTGAATTCCTCGTGCTGATGAACCCGCTGGAATTTATCGGCAATGAGGCGCAGTGGCTTACAGGGGCCAAATGTCTCCGCATGGAGCTGGGCGAGCCGGACGACTCGGGACGCCGCCGCCCGATACCAATCAAAGATTCTGAATTTATTCTTCCCATCGATATGGCCGTCATTTCTATCGGTAACGGTTCCAATCCGCTTATCAAGCAGACAACACCGGATATTGAGGTCAGTAAGCGTGATACCATTGTGGTCGATATCAATACGATGGCAACCTCCAAAGAGAGTGTCTATGCGGGCGGCGATATTGTGACCGGAGGAGCTACGGTTATTCTTGCCATGGGCGCAGGACGAACGGCGGCGGCGGCTATTCATGAAAAGCTGATGGGCAGAAAAGAAGATTAAATGCTCAAGTCAGTTGACTCTGCATCTCTTGGCGGGAGGGCTGCCGGAAGTGGCCCTCTTTTTGCCGGCATTGCTGCCCCGGTTGAGAGAGCCTCGTTTTGTTCACCAATCCTGCAACCCCCCGGATGAGCGATCTTTACCGATTTGGCGTTTCCCTTGAAAAAACACTGATTGAGGCTTTTGACCGTCACATTAGCTCACAGCACTATAAAAGTCGTTCGGAGGCGATCAGGGATCTTATCCGTGAAGAGCTGGTAAGAAAAGAGTGGAGAGAGGGCGGCATCGTTGCCGGGGCCATTGTGATGACCTATGACCATCACAAGCGCGAACTGGTCAGCGTGCTGCTTGACATACAGCATGACTTTCAGGAGACCATTATTTCAACCCAGCATGTTCACCTCGATCATCACCACTGCCTTGAAATCATTGCGGTAAAAGGCCGGGCCTCCGATGTTGAAAAACTGGCCACAACCCTCAAGGTGCAGGTCGGAGTCAAGCACCTCAGCCTGAGCATCTCGTCCTCCGCTGAGTGAACCCGATGAAACCAGCTTCTACCGTGACGGAGAGAAGTTTTTTTTGACTAACGGTAGCACATTTATTATTTTAGTGCTATCATTGTTCTCAGCTCTCCCTCAAAAAAAGCACAATTTTTTATGTCCGGCCATGCTGAAAAAAAATCTATTTCTCTTGTTCACCATGTTTTTCTCTACCAACGCTTATGCGGCTCATCCGCTCATCACTGATGATGCTGGTACCCTGGGAAAAGGGAAATTTCAGATTGAAATAAATAGCGAATACTCCACGGATAAAGAGCAAGCTGATGGATTATCGGTACAAGAAAGAGGTGGCGAGGCAGGGATGGCTCTGTCGTATGGAATTTCGGACAACATCGACCTCATTGTGGGCATGCCGCTGCAGTGGTACACGGTCAGGGAAGGGGGCGTGACTGTAGCTGACGAAAGTGGTTTCGGTGATACGGGAATTGAACTGAAATGGCGATTGGTCGAAGCTGAAGAGGAGGGTATGAGCCTTGCGCTGAAACCGGGCCTTTCGATACCTTCCGGGGATGAGCACAAGGGACTTGGAAGCGGAGCGCTGAGGGGAGGGGTGACATTGATTGCAACCCATGAAGGCAGGCTCGGAGCCGTGCACTGCAATCTGGGTTACCGCACCAATAACTATGGCATCGAAGAGAACAATAAGCGTGCAAGAAACGATATCTGGCATGCGTCGCTGGCTGCCGAAATCAACCTGACCGGCCAGATCCGTTCTGTCGCAAACATCGGTGTTGAAACCAATGAGGATAAAACATCGGAGGTTCACCCTGTTTTTCTCATCGGAGGAGTGATCTATAGCCTTGATGAAAACCTTGATATCGATCTTGGCCTGAAATGCGGGCTCAATGAAACTGAAACTGATACGACTTTTCTTGCCGGGCTTGCCGCAAGGTTTTAGATGCGGGACGTTTATCAGGGGGGATTTGTTTTGAATATGGGGCGGGATGGCCCCGCCCTTACATTACAGGAGATGGTATTATGCATATGGCTGATGCACTTTTGTCACCGGTTACGGGCGGCGCATTCTGGATTGCAAGCGGTGCGCTTATCGGCTATTCGGCAAAAAAGATTACCGAAGAGAACGATAACAGCAAAACGGCGCTCATGGGTGTGCTCGGAGCTTTTGTTTTTGCTGCGCAGATGATCAACTTCAGCATCCCCGGCACCGGTTCAAGCGGTCACCTTGGTGGTGGGCTTCTCCTGACCGTATTGCTCGGCCCTTACCGGGCATTTATAACCCTTGCTTCGGTGCTTATTATTCAGTGCCTTTTTTTTGCTGATGGCGGACTGCTCGCTCTGGGCTGCAATATTTTTAACCTGGCTTTTTTTCCTGCATTTATTGCTTACCCTTTCATCTATCGGATTATTGCCGGAAATGCTCCAACTCCGGGAAAACTTGCGGCTGGCAGCATGATGGCCGCAACAGCCGGACTCTTGATGGGGGCATTTTTTGTTGTTCTTGAAACGCTCGTTTCTGGTATAACAGAGTTGCCGTTCAGCACCTTTGTTCTTTTCATGCTGCCGCTCCATCTTGCCATCGGGATTGTTGAGGGAGTGGTTACCTGGGGAGTGCTTGCTTTTGTTGCACGAACTGAACCGGGATTGCTTGTTCCGTCAAATACGGCTCTGCATCCCCGGTTTACCTTTGCACTGTTTGCCATTCTGGCACTCCTCGTCGGAGGGGTAGTATCGTGGTTTGCCTCTTCGCAACCTGACGGTCTTGAGTGGTCAATTGCGAAGGTGACAGGCTCTGCCGAGTTCAGCCCGGCAGCCAATCCTCTGCATGTTGCTCTTGCAGCTTTTCAGCAGAAGGTCGCCTTTCTTCCCGATTATGGATTCAGATCTGCCCGGGAATCCCTTGCAAACCCGGAGTCACCTGTCGATGCCGGTACCAGTTTGTCGGGCATCATCGGAAGTCTTTCTGTCCTTGCTGCTGCCGGAACTGCCGGTCTTTTGCTGGGCAGAAAACGAAACGAACCAAAACAGTTGTGATGCAGTCACGGGTATCCTCCATTGGCTCTGCTCTTGCTGGACAGGAAACAGCGGCTCAGGCCTCTCCATTCCTCGGAAGTGACCGGTCTGCTCTTTTGGTGACAGCGCTTTTTATTGTATCTCTGCTTTCGATCCCGAAATTCAACCTTGCAGGAGTGATTGCTTTCGGAGCTTTTCCGCTTTTTCTCATGAGCGTGGCAAAGGTTCCCGCTGGAATGGTGACGAAACGACTGTTGCAGATTTCTCCCTTCGTGCTCGTTATGGCTTCCGGAAATCTTTTGCTCGACCGGAGCCCTGTCATGCAAATCTCTGGAGTAACCCTCAGCGGAGGAATGATTTCAGGAGCGGTCATTGTTGCAAAAACCATCATCTCTCTGGCTGGCCTGCTTTCGGTTACCCTCTGCATTCCCTTTTACCGGATATGCCGCGCCCTTGAAGCGTTTCATGTCCCGGAAGTACTGGTTACGCAACTGATGCTGCTCTACCGTTACAGTTCCGTATTGCAGGAGGAGGCTCTTTCGATGCAGAAAGCAAGGGATCTGCGGTCGTTTGGCCGGAGGGGAAGAGAGTTTTCCAACACAGCATCACTTGTCGGATCGCTGCTTTTAAGAACGGTAAACCGTGCCGAAAGGCTTTACCGGGCTATGGCGGCAAGGGGTTTTCAGGGGCAAATGTCAACTCGGCATGGTGAAAAAATAAGCCTCGGTGACTGGAAAACCATCGCTCTCTGGTCGCTCCTTTTTCTTGCACTTCGCCTGATCTTTTAAACGGTTATCCCCAATGATCTCCATCAAGGATCTCAGCTTTTCATGGCCTGACGGCACCAGGGCCATCGAGCGAATCACTCTTGCCGTTGCCAAAGGGAGTTCGGTGGGTATTGTGGGGGCAAACGGTGCCGGAAAATCAACACTGGTCAACCACCTGAACGGCTACTTTCTGGCGCAGGAGGGCTCGATTTCGATTGGCGGCACCGTCGTGAGCAAAAAAAATCTTGATCGTATCCATAAAATGGTTGGCCTGCTCTTTCAAAACCCGGATGACCAGCTCTTTACGGCAAGGCTGTATGACGATGTCGCCTTCGGGCCCCAAAATCTCGGTATGGATCGTGGAAAAATTGCCGCGCTTGTCGAAGAGAGACTGCGGGAGCTGAACCTCTGGGAGTTGCGCGACAAACCTCCTGCGCACCTGTCGCAAGGTCAGAAGCGGTTTGCCTCCTTTGCAGCGGTGCTGGTGATGAACCCCGAGGTGCTTGTCATGGATGAACCCACGGCCGATCTTGACCCGAAAAACCGCAGAAAGCTGATCAATCTGGTCAACGGGCTTGGAATAACAAAAATAACGGTGTCGCACGACCTCGACTTTGTGTGGGATACCTGCCAGAGGGTCTGTATCATGAACCAGGGCCGCATGGTGGAGGAGGGCGCGACCAGAGATATTCTCAGCAACCGTGCATTGCTTGAAGCCAACAGTCTTGAGCTTCCGCTCCGCCTTCAGCGATAATGCTCCGCTGACCCTTCTATGCGCGACGTCAGCTCCTCTGTCATTTTTTTGTCGGCCAGTTTGACGGTAATTTCAGCCACCTCACGGGCGGCATTAACGTGAAAGACCACCACATCAAAAATATCGCTCATGCGCACAATGGCCGTAAGGTCGGTGATATGACGGCTGATACCAAGAAAACCAAGGGGTAGAAGACATTTGACATGATAGGGGTTGCTGAGAAAAATTCCGTACGACTGTACCTTCAGGACACTGCCGGTGAAGATGGTGCCGACAGCGGGAAGAGGAAGCGAAAAGTCTGGCTCGTTGCCCCCCGCCAGCCCCTCAACACGCTGCATCTCTCCCGGCCTGGCCTGTTCAATCCGCTCTTTGAGAAGAGCAAGATCACAATAGGCTACGCCTGGTTCGGCAAGCAGCTCCCTTGCGCTCAGCCCCTGGGTAGAATAGACGATAATCTCTTTTCCCTTCTCTTTTAAAGCCCTCAGCAGGGGTAAAAAATCACTGTCGCCACTGAAGAGGATAAAGGTGTCGTACTGATCGGCTGCGCTCAGGGCATCAACAACAAGCTCAACATCGAGATTGCCTTTCATGACCACCACTCCGGTCTCTTTGTTTACAATCTTTTTCACCGGTTTTGAGGTGATTCGGTAGCCATGGGCTGTCAGTACCCGGGTGAATGCCGCATTTTCCTCTGAAACCGGTTCGGACGCCGGGACGTAGTAATTTGCCTGCACTGAGACGTATGCGGAGATGAAAAAGGCCATCAGACGTGAAAAGTCGATCTGCCACCCCAGATGACGCTGGGTAAAAAAGAGGTTTGCCCCATCAATATAAACAGCCGCTCGGCCCATAATAACCTCAGCTCTTCTTTTTAGCAATGACGTTGACCTGCATCCCCTCATGGAACCCTGTTTCGGGGACGAGGGCGATGGAGTCCCCTTTTTTAAGCCCCTGCCGCACCTCAACAAAGGTCATGTCACTGGCTCCAGTCTGGATGGGCTGTTTTTTCAGTTTACCGTTTTCAATTTTCCAGGCGTAGCTCTGACGGTTTTCTTCAATGATAGAGCTTTTTCTGACCAGAAGGGCATTGGGCCTGATACTGTAGATGATGTTGGCTGTTGCACTCATCCCTGCCTGAATATCGGTGGCTGGATGGTCGAGCGTCAGATAAATCTTTGAGGTCTTCGTTATCCGGTCTGTCTGGGGTACAATACGGGAGACCATGGCCGAGAGCCGCTTGTCGGGCCAGGCATCAAAGGCGACGGTTGCCTTCTGGCCGTTGCGTATGCGGGGAATATCGAGCTCATCAACCTCAACAGTGACCATGTAGCTTGAGGTATCGACCACCCGTGCAACGAGGGAGTTGGCCGCGACATAGTCGCCCTCCTTGACATTCTGCAAGGTGAGTATGCCCGCAAAGGGTGCGATGACGGTCAATTTTTTCAGGTCATCTTCACGCATCTTCAATTTGAGGGCCTTTTGCTGGAGCAACTCTTCTCCCTGGATGCTCATTTTTTCGGCATCATCGAGCTCCTGACGCGATATCGCCCCTTCAGCAAAGAGGTTCTCCTTTCGGGCACGACGACGCCTGTTGTCGGTTGTCTGGGCCTGCTGTTCGGCCAGGGCTGCCCTCGCTTCACGAAGGGCAAGTTGTGGCTGCGGGCTGCTGAATTGGAGAATTTTCTGGCCGGCAGTGACCTGCTGCCCTTCGAGAGCACCGACGTAACTGACCGTTCCTGAAGATTCAGCACTGAGGTTGGCGACGGCATCGGCTTCAACAAATCCTGTGGCATAGATGGCCTGAACCAGCTCGGCATTGGTCACCTTCTCCACCTCGATATTGACCGTATTGCCTCTGGTCATAAGAAAAATGACCGTGGCTGCAAAAAGAACGGCAAGAGCGATGGTATATTTTGGAAGAAATTTCTGTAGGGGCTGCATGGAGCTTGATTATTATGAATTCAGCTTTGGGAAGTTACCTGTTTTGATCTTTTTATCCATTACGATCTTGGTTTTTCCATAATTTTATCAATCTTTAAAAACATTTTTCTTTTCCCTCTCCTCCGGCGTGAGGGGCTCCGGGATAAAAACCACTTAATCTACACCATCAATGGTCGATAATCAAGATATCCAGAAAAGCTTTCTTGAAACAGTAAAGTTTGATGAAAAAGGGCTTGTGCCGGCAATTGTGCAGGATCATGAAACAGGCAAGGTTTTGATGATGGCCTGGATGAACCGCGAGAGTCTTGAGATGACCCTCGAAAAAAAGAGAGCCTGTTACTGGAGCCGCAGTCGCAAAGAGCTTTGGCTGAAAGGTGAATCGTCAGGCAATATGCAGGTGGTGCATGATCTGCTGATTGACTGCGATGGCGACACCCTGCTTTTAAAAGTTTCACAGACCGGCGGTGCCTGCCACGCGGGCTACCACTCCTGCTTTTACCGCAAGGCAACGAGTGACCTCTCGATGGAGATTTGCGATACACTCATGTTTAACCCTGAAGATGTTTATGGCAAAAAAAACTGACCTGACGGGCAATCTGGCCAGAGAGAGCGCAAAATCTCTGAATCAGACCAAGTCGAGAGCCTCGATCAAGAGCATGTTTGATGAGGTTGCTCCGACCTACGATTTTTTGAACCATCTGCTCAGTCTTGGAATAGACAACTACTGGCGGGCAAAGGCGACAAGCAGGGCAAAAGAGTTGCTCGGCAGAAATACGGCTCCCCGGATTCTGGATGTCGCTACCGGCACGGGTGATTTGGCGAATGCCATGGCCAAAATAGCGGGCGCAAAGGTGACCGCTCTTGACCTTTCACCTGAAATGCTGCTGCTTGCACGCAAAAAGTATCCAGAGATCACCTTTATTGAGGGGTATGCCGAAAAGCTCCCCTTTGGCAACGCGAGCTTTGATGTGGTGAGCGCCGGTTTCGGGGTGAGAAATTTTGAAAACCTGAACGAGGGCATGCGGGAGTTCCACCGCGTCCTGAAGCCGGGCGGTCACGCCCTCATTATCGAGCCGATGATACCGCGCAATGCGCTTATGAAAAAGCTCTATCTGATCTATTTCAAAAAGGTGCTGCCGAAAATTGCCGGATTGTTCAGCAAATCTACCTTTGCCTACGACTATCTGCCCCACTCGGTTGAAAAGTTTGCGCAGGCTGAGGCGTTTACCGCCATCCTGAAAAAAAGCGGCTTTAAAAAGGCGGACTATTTTCCGATGACCTTTGAGACTTCGATTCTCTACGTCGCTAAAAAATAACCGGGAGCGCCAAGCTCCAGCTTGGCATTTTTTTAGGCCGAGCTGGAGCTCGGCGTTCCCGGGATCAGAGCATTGACTCAAACTCATCCTCGGTAACAACCCTGACGCCGAGCTTGAGCGCTTTCTGGAGTTTGCTGCCCGCGTCACTGCCGGCGACAACCATGCCGGTTTTTTTGCTGACCGAGCCGACTACCCTGCCGCCGCGCTCCATCACCAGTTCCGCAGCTTGCTGTCGGTCGTAGTGCGCAAGAGCGCCGGTAAAGAGGACTGTGAGCCCTTCGAAGTTTTTGTTGACCTGCTCTTTTGGCTCTGAGGCTGAGAGCGGCAGACCCGCAGAGCGCAGTTTTGCGAGGAGGGATGGCCATGACCCCCTGGAAAAGTAGTCGATAATGCTTCTCGCAACCACGGGGCCGATATCGGGTACGGTTGCAAGCTGCTCTTCGGTTGCCTGCTGGAGGGTATCGATCGAGGGACATGCTTGCGAGAGTTCACGGGCCGTGGCGCGTCCGACGTGACGGATTCCGAGGGCGTAGAGGAGACGCTCGTAGCTTTTTTCACGACTTTTTTCAAGGGCTCCGAGAATGTTCTGTGCCGACTTTTTGCCCATGCGGTCAAGCGTTGCCAGCTCTTCTTCCTGAAGAAAATAGAGGTCAGCGGGGCCCTTGATGAGCCCTTTGGCCACAAGCTGTTCAACGAGTGCGTCGCCGAGGGTCTGGATATCCATGGCGTTACGCGAGGCAAAGTGCAGTACCCGCCCCTTGATCTGGGCCGGGCACTCCTCTTCGTTCGGGCAGGAGTAGCTGACTTCGTTCTCCGGCCTGACGAGCGGCGTCTGGCAGGAGGGGCAGCTTGAGGGCGGCAGAATGGGCTCGGCATCCGCTGGACGCTCTTCGGGAATGGTGCGCACCACTTTGGGAATCACCTCGCCTGATTTTTCGATGATGACCCGGTCGTGCAGCATGAGACCAAGACGCTCAATTTCGTCAAAATTGTGGAGGGTTGAGCGAGAAACGGTTGAACCGGCAATGAGCACCGGCTCAAGTTCGGCCACCGGGGTGATGGTGCCGAGCCGTCCGACCTGAAAAATGACATTGTGCAGCACGGTTCTGGCCTGCTGTGCCGGATATTTATAGGCGATGGCCCAGCGGGGACTTTTGGCGGTTGCACCCAGTTTTTGCCAGCAGACGACATCGTTGAGTTTCAACACAACGCCGTCGGTCTCATAGGGGAGTTTCCAGCGCTCTTCTGACCATCGGGCAATAAAATCGTTGATCTCGGGTACTCCAGGGCAGAGCCGGTAATGGTCGCCGGTAAAGAAGCCGAGCTGGCTGAGCAGTGCAAGACGGCGGAGGTGTGCGGTTGATTCATCGTGAAGCCCTTTGAGATAGTAGGCGACAAAGCACATTCGGCGACGGGCAACTTCGGCTGAATCCTGCAGTTTGAGACTGCCTGCCGTGGCATTGCGAGGGTTGGCGAATCGATCTTCCTCCGGGCGATTTTCGTTGATACGCTCAAAATCCTCCTTGCGCATGAAGACTTCGCCGCGTACTTCAACCTCCCCTTCTCCGCTCTCAGCAAGGGCGTTCAGCCGCAGGGGAATGGTCGGGATGGTGCGCAGGTTTGCCGTGATGTCGTCGCCCTGGCGTCCGTCACCGCGTGTTGCGCCCCTGACCAGAATGCCGTCACGGTAGAGGAGGCTGATGGCTACGCCGTCAAACTTCAGTTCGGCGACCATCTCCTGCTCTTCCACCCCTTCGAGGAGAAGCAGCTTTTTGACGCGGTTGACGAACTCCTCGACCTCGAGGGTGGAGTAGGTATTGGAGAGGCTGAGCATCGGTTCACGGTGCTGCACCGGAGGGAAGGCTTTCGTAATGGACCCTCCCACCCGTTGCGAGGGGCTGTCGGGCAGAAGCAGTTCCGGAAACTGCCGTTCAAGGGCGATGAGTTGCTCGAGAAGGCGGTCAAAGTCGAAATCGGTGAGTTCCGGCTTTGCCTCAACGTAATAGAGATGGTTGTGGCGCTCAATCTCGCGGCGAAGCTGTGTGATCGTCTCTCTCGGGCTCGTGCTATCGGTCATCGATGAAAAAAAGGTTTTCGGACGGCTGAGAATGCCCATCCGGCAAGATTTTTGAAAAAGCTGAGAGAGCCCTGTACTCCAAGCTTCTCCCAGGTGGCCGTCAGCACCCTGGGGTAGCGCCAGGCAACGCGCAGCATCACCACAACAAGCTCCTCAATCTTCATTTCGTCACGGAACATGGCCTGACGATAGTGCTGGGGAAGGTCGTCGAGCACCACCATCACCTCGTTCATCAGGTCGTTGACAAAGTTGGGTTCATCGGTAACCGCATTGAAGCACATGTACTTCATGAGATTGGCCATCGAGGCGACATTGGGTTCGTAGGCGCTGATGGTTTCAAGGTGCTTTTTGGAGAGGTTTTGGTCGAGCAGCGCCATGTCAAGATTGGCGGTAAGATGGTGCAGGTTGCGTACCATCGATCCAAAGCCGCAGAAGGTGAGCGGAGAGCCAAGTGATGCCGCGTCACCGAAAAGAATGATGTGGTCATCGGCAATCTCGCGCGTTCGGTTGAAGCCGTCGTGGCAATAGGCAGGAATGATGCCATAGACGGGACGGTGAATGACAAAATCTTTCCCCGCTTTTTTGTATTCCGGCAACCGCTTGAAGTAGCTCTCGAAGAGGCTGAGCAGGGATTTGTCGTTCGGGGAGTCGGCCTCGTCATAAAAGAACAAATAGGTGATATACTTTTGAGCGTCGGCGGGAAAGCCTTCCCAGATCAGTTGCCGCCCACCTCCCTGAAAGAGCTCGGCGGGGCCTGTAGTGGCAAGAATTTCACCGGTATCGAAATCAATATCTTCGAAACCGCTTGCTATGGTGCCGACGGTAGGGCAGACATGGGTCTGCGGTGAGCCTTCGTTGAGCTGCATGGCAATTGGCGAAAGGATGCCCATCACATCAACGAGCACTTTTGCCTTGTACCAGAATGGTTTGCCCTGACGATCCTCAACCTGCACCACAATATGGTCGTCAAACTGGTAAGAGCAGGTGAAGGTGGTTTCGGCAAGCAGGGTACTGCCGGCAACAGCCATGACCTTCTCTTTTGCCAGATTGAGCAGTTTGTCGGCATCAACGGCGCAATCGAGGACGTTTTCGATGGTCAGCCTTTTCTGGCTGCCGTCAGGCTGATAAAACTCGACCCAGCCGCTTTTGTACCGACGGACAATGACGGAATCAATTTCACTCTCGGTAAAAAGTCCGGCAGAGGAGAGATTGAGCAGTTCATTCCTTGAGATGTTCCAGTCTCTGGTCGATTTTGCTGGAGTCTGGCGATCAAAAATCATCACCTTGCGCTTATACTTTCCTGCCATCACCGCCGCATGAAGCAGGCTGAGCGTCCCGCCCGCATAGATCAGATCATACTCGCCGCTGATACGGGCCTCTTTGGGCAGGTGGTCGGCGGCCAAAATGACCTGCCGGACAGGCTGTTGCAACCTCTCCCAGTAACGGTCGAGCTCATTGATACGATGCAGATGCCGCTCTCCGTCCGCAAGCCCTGAAAAGGCCTGGTAGAGATGGGGATGGGTGAGCCGGATATCATCAAGTGACTTATGCATGGAAGGGCGCGGATAAAGTATGTTCGTGTTGAACCTGCTGTTGGGTATCGGCTGGAGAGTTAACCATCGAGCGGAGCGGCCGGTCGCTCTCGATTTGACCGTCTACAAGATGAAGGCGCCGCCGAGCACGGTTGGCAAACTCCTCATCGTGGGTGACAACAATAACGGTCTGGTTCAGCTCCTGGTTCAGACGGTCAAAGAGTTGATAGACGTTGTTGGCCGAGCGGGAATCGAGGTTGCCGGTCGGTTCATCGCCGAGCAGGATTTTTGGTTCGTTGGCCAGTGCCCGTGCAATGGCTACGCGCTGCTGTTGACCACCGGAGAGCTGGCTTGGCTTGTTGGTGTACTTGTTCTGCATGTCAACCATGTCGAGCAGTTTCATGGCCCGTTCCCTGATCTCTTTTCGGCTGCGTCGGCCATTGATCATCATCGGCATGCTGACGTTTTCGACGGCGTTGAACTCGGGTAGCAAAAAGTGAAACTGATAGATAAAGCCAATTTTTTCATTGCGGATACGGTTCATCTCCGCTTCGTTTTTGTCGGTAATCGCCTCTCCGTCGAGCCAGACCTTGCCTGCAGTGGGCCTGTCGAGCCCTCCCATGATGTAGAGCAGTGTGGATTTGCCTGAGCCGGAGGGCCCTGTTATGGCAACAAACTCCCCCGCCATAACCTCCAGAGAGAGGTTGGGGATGATGGTCTGGCGGATAGCCTTGGAGAGACCAAGCTCTTTTCTGATATTTTCAAGCCTGAGTATGGTTTCAGCCATCAGTTGCCGCGTTCATTGTTCCATGTGATTACCCCGGGGAAAGCGCCGCACATTGAAAACATTAATTGCAACGGCACACTGGAGAGCATTATAACAAAAAAGGAGATTAAACAACGCATCCAATAGGGAGCCAGACACACTCGGCCCCAACCCTGCGTACAATTTCACCCAAACAAAGCCGCATAGAGAAAACAGAGCCCGACAATAAAGACAACAAGCCCGAAAAACCTCTTGACGTACAACATAATACCGGATTTACCGGACCAGTCAAGATAGTGTTGAACCAGATTTGTCATACTGCCAGCAAGCGCAATCACTGCAGCATGACCCAGGCCAAAAGCCGCAACAAGCAAAACCGATTTAAGCCAACTCTCGGAGGAGAGAGTGAAAACAACACCGAGAACGGGCGCAAGAAACGCAAAGGTGCATGGGCCAAGACCTATCCCAAAAAGAAGACCCAGCAGAAACGCACCCCACAATCCCCCCCGTTGCTCGTCAGACAACGCAATCCCCTTCCAGTTCAGCTTGATGGCATCGAGCAGATAGAGACCCATCAAGAGAAAGACTCCGGCCAGAACGAAACTTCCCCACTCCCCCGTATCACCGAGCATTCGGCCCATAGAGGCGGTGAGTAATCCAAGAGCCGCTATGGTGCACAAACTGCCGGAGGCAAAAAGCAGGGAGAGCAGAACCGTTCTCTGTACTTTTATCCGGCCATGACTGCTGATATAGCCTATCACAAGGGGAATGCCGGAAAGATGGCAGGGGCTGAGCAGAACGCTGAGTATTCCCCATGCAAATGAGGCTGCCAAAGCAACAAGATACCGCTGGCTTAGCGCCAGAGTCAGTCCAGAAAAAAGGGAGTCAAGCATAGAGACTTCATTGAAGTGTTAGCGGTAGCATACCCTGTTTTTTCAGGAGAACGTCAATCTCTGCTTCAGAAAAAAATCCTTCATGGCGGAAAAATTCTTTGCCGCTCCCATCAAGAAAAACCTGGGTCGGAATGAGGCGTATGCCGTACTGTTTTGCATAACTGCTCTCCTTATCAGAAGAGACGTTATAAAAAATTACCTTGAGCTGCTCTCCATACCTCTTTTCAAGGGAACGCATCACCGGTTGCATCAACTTGCACGGAGTGCACCAGGTTGCACCAAGTTCTACAAAGGTTACCCGGGGTTTGGCGAACGCCCGCAACGGGTTGAAAAGGATAAGCATACACACACCGGCCATCAAAAACAGTACTTTGATATTTTTCATTCTGATCCCTCTGTTTGTTGAAAAATTGATCTTTTCCTTCTCCGCAACAAGTATCTATTAACGAAAACGCTATAAAAACACGCAAAACAATTGCGTTGAAGTAAACGTGCTGGTACGTTCATCCCTGCCCGGTCTCTCCAAAATATCTCCCCTTGAACCAGAGGGAGACGTTGACCAATGCTATCAGGGCTGGCACCTCTACGAGAGGGCCGATAACGGCGGCAAAGGCTTCACCTGAATTGATACCAAAGGTGGCTACAGCTACGGCGATGGCAAGCTCGAAGTTGTTGCTTGCGGCGGTAAAGGCGAGCGTTGCTGTTTTGGAGTAGCCCGCGCCAAACTTGCGCCCCATGTAAAAGGAGAGGAGGAACATGATGACGAAGTAGATCATGAGGGGGATGGCAATGCGTACCACATCAAAGGGAATCTGGATGATGGAGCTCCCCTTCAGCGAGAACATCACAACAATGGTAAAGAGCAGGGCCATCAGCGTCAGCGGGCTGATGCGGGGGATGAACGCGCCTTCGTACCACTCCTTTCCTTTCAGACGCAGCAGTACAAAGCGGGTCAGAAAGCCGGCCAGAAAGGGGATGCCGAGGTAGATGAAGACGGAGAGGGCGATATCGGCGATGGAGATGTCGACAGCGAAGGAGCTGATGCCGAGCCACCTGGGCAGCACCGTCAGAAAGATCCAGGCATAGAGGGGAAAGAAGAGCACCTGGAAGATTGAGTTGAAAGCGACAAGCCCGGCGGCATACTCTGTATCTCCTTTGGCAAGCTCATTCCAGACAATGACCATGGCTATGCAGCGGGCAAGTCCGATCATGATGAGGCCGGCCATGTAGTGCGGCATGTCGGAGAGCAGAAGGACGGCGAGCGCGAACATCAGAATCGGACCGATCACCCAGTTCTGCACCAGCGAGAGGGCAAGCACCCGGGTGTTGCGAAAAACGTCACCGAGCTCCTCATATTTTACTTTGGCGAGGGGCGGGTACATCATGACGATAAGCCCTGCGGCGATCAGCATGTTTGTGGTGCCCGACTGAAAAAGGTTCCAGAATCCCGGAATGGCAGGATAGAGCCAGCCGGAGAGCACGCCCACACCCATGGCAAGAAAAATCCAGAGCGTCAGGTAGCGGTCGAGAAACGACAACTGTTTTGCAGCAACGGCCATGATTATTTCCCTTTTACATTTTCGTTATAAAACTGCCTGAAGCGCTGGTTGATTTCGTCACGGACGCGGCGAAATACGACAAGCTGCTCCTCTTTTGTTCCTTCTGCGTCTGCAGGGTCGTCAAAACCTATGTGCAAGCGGTGCTCTACTTTACCGGTAAAAACCGGGCAGGATTCATTGGCCCCGTCGCAGACCGTTATGACATAGTCGAAGGCTTTCTGGAGAAATTCATCGACACTTTTCGGCATGTTCAGGCTGATATCGACCCACTCTTCACGCATCACCTGCACGGCAAGAGGATGAACCGCCGCAGCGGGTTTTGTGCCTGCGGAATGGACCTCAAGCGAGGAGTCGAATGAACGGAGAAATCCTTCGGCCATCTGGCTGCGGCAGGAGTTTCCGGTACAGAGAATAAGAATAGATTTTTTCATTGTTTTGATTGTTTTAAACCGCCATTATGTGACTGCATACGCTCTTCAAAAGCCCTGAAAAGGCCCATAGATTGGTAACCGGGGGTAAATCCCGGGAGATCATCATTGCCCTCGGGGTTTTCATTTCCCTCGGTTTTTTTATATCACAAGATTGAAAACAAAGCCCACCAGCATGATCCCCAGAGCCACCACTCCGGCAAAGAGGGCAATAAGGGGTGGTTTCAGCACCTTGCGGAGAATGATCATCTCCGGGGCGGAGAGGGCGATGACGCTCATCATGAAGGCCATCACCGTTCCGAGGGCGGCTCCCTTGCCGAGCAGTGCCTGCACAACGGGAAGAATACCCGCTGCGTTGGAGTACATGGGGACGCCGATCAGCACCGCAACAGGCACTGACCACCAGACACTTTTGCCCATCAATGAGGCCATGAAGTTTTCAGGGACATAGCCATGAATTCCAGCGCCAAGCCCAACGCCAAGCACAATGTAGAGCCACACCTTGCCGACAATATCACGGACGTGGTGCTGCCCTTCGCGGAGCCGCACGTGCAGGCTCATTGCCTCGCCCTCCACTTCCGCGGAAACCACACTCTCCTGCAGTTTCTGCACCCACTCCTCCAGAAAACGCTCCATCTGGAGTTTGCCGATCACCATACCGGCAATGATGGCAACGGCAAGGCCCATGACCGTATAGAGCAGGGCCACCTTCCAGCCGAACATGCCAAAGAGGAGTGCGAGGGCAACCTCGTTAATCATCGGTGCTGAAATCAGAAAGGAGAAGGTGACGCCAAGCGGTACTCCCGCCTGCAAAAAGCCGATAAAAAGCGGCACAGCCGAACAGGAGCAGAAGGGGGTCACAATGCCGAGGCTGGCCGCCATGACGTTTCCGACCCCGGTACGCCGACCCGAAAGCAATGCCCGGGTGCGCTCGGCGGAGATGAACGTGTGCACAACGCCCATCAAAAAAACTACGGCCGTGAGCAGCAGCAGCACTTTTGGCACCTCATAGAGAAAAAAGTAGAGCGCTTCACCGAAACGGTTGGCCCGGGTAATGCCTGAAAACTGCAGTGAGAGTGTGGCCAACCACTCAAGATTACTGTAAAGCAGAATCCACAACGCAGCTCCGGCGAGAACACCAGAGAGCCATTGCACATTTTGCCGCCCAAAAGCCTTGGGGAGTTGCTGCCGAGAACCTTGCTTCATCGTTTCAAGACCTTTAGTTATTGCTACAGCAGCCTGAAGTTTTTGAACCGTGGCTTCCGCAACACCCCCCCTGCGGTTTGGCCATCAAAAGCTCCTTGATCTCTTCACGAGAGGGAACACGCCCTTTACAGACCACCTGTTCATCGACAACGAGTGCCGGTGTGGAGATAACGTTATAAACCATGATCTGCTGAATGTCTTCCACTTTTTCAACCGATGCGTTAATACCTTCTGCGGCAATCACTGCTTTTACCGCATCGACAAGCTGATTGCATGAGGCACAGCCGCTTCCAAGAATTTTTACCTTTTTCATAGTTGTATCGTTTACTTGTTGATTTGTACTTGACCGATTAAAAAAAATCATTCTCTGACGATCCGCAACCTGTTACCGATATCGCCTTCCTTCAAGAAACAAACGACAGTTATCGGCAATCGTAACGACAGGCCAGATCGGCGTGAAAAAAACCACCAAACATCGAATGGGCTTTCAGCCAGTTTTCACGATGAATGCAGTAACGAACTTTTGGAGGGTTAATTTCACCCTGAATCAACCCGGAATCAAGCAACGCCTTGAGATGTTGCGAAATTGTAGACTGCGCCATGGGAATAACCTCCGTCAACTCCCCGGTAAAGCAGCACTGCTGGCTGGCAAGCAGCTTCAAAATCCTGATTCTCACTGGATGGCTGATTGCCTTGGCAATCGACGCCATACCCTCCTCGTCATCACTGTACTCAACCGCTGACAACGTTCTCTTCATAACAAGCCCCTGTTTTTAATAGTTCATCGCAAATATACGATTAACAAGAAAAAAAGCAAAAAAATAGTACGAGTTGCCGCCGAGAAGCTCTCTGTCGGGATTCTTGAAATCAACCTTGAGCGTCATACAGAGCTTGAACCTCTCTTCAAAAACTCCAGGGTCGAAGAGCTGCTCTTTGCTTTTTCACTGATAAGCGGTGAACTATCAAATCGAGCTTCTTCAGAGCTACAAGGATGACTTTGCAAAGTATACCGGTTCACAAACCGCACTGCAACGCAACGCATTTTTTAATGGAATCATCGGTCAAATCGGCCTCCAGTTCTCCCATAAACAGGCCAACGAAATAGCGCTCAACAGCAGCGGGAATAACCGCGAGTTAAACGAAGCTCTGGAACGATTTCTCGAAGCGCGGCTCTTCTATCGTGTACTGCACTCCGGCGCAGAGACCATACCCCTCGGCGGCGACACAAAAAAACAATCTACCGAAGGCATCAGGATCAGTTCCGCAAAACCCTTCATCCAGGAACTGACTGCAAAGATGAACCGGCAGGAAAAAGCGTTCCAGTTGATCAACCTCCCCTTTTACATGAACAACCAGATTGAGCGGATTGTTCATGAGAAATGAGGGCACGCACCCGAATCTTCAATCTGAAATACCAATTCACAGAGAAAACTCCTTGTGCCTTCATGCCAAAAAGAAAGCGCATCCCTCTCTCTGAATTTTCAGAAAAGGAATTAAGCGCTATATTCACTAAAACATAACGAACCAAGAGAAAACGACAGGAATGCCCGGCGCAAGACCCCGCCACAAAACAACCTTTATGTAACAAAAGAAACCGCAAAAAAGAGACTGCGCATTAAATTATTAAGGATTTATTATTAATTTCCATAAATTTTTTACTATTATCAACCAATAACCAGAAATAATCAAGATTCAGCAAGAAGAAGGTGCCTGACCAGGTTCAGGGAGAAATTCCTGCTGAACGGTGACAGATTCAGAATTATGGTATCAAGACGAGCTTTTTTTATGCAGCGGAATATATGCAAGGTTATAACGATTAAACAGCTTAGTGATGCTTTATCAACTGCCTGACAGCGATATCGAACGGTTCATGGAAGAGGATATGCCTTACGGTGATCTGACGACCGTGCTGCTCGGCATAGGTGCTCTGCATGGGGAGATCACCTTTACCAGCCGTGAACCGACAACACTCTGCTGTACGGAGGAGGCTGCGCGCGTGCTTGAACGATGCGGTGCGACCGTTGACTTTTTGCTGCAAAGCGGGACAACGGTTGAAGCGGGCGTTACCTTTCTCTCGGCCAGCGGCTCTGCGGGGAGCATGCACGCCGGATGGAAAGTGGCGTTGAATTTGCTTGAGTACGCTTCAGGCATTGCTACACGGACGCGGAACATTGTTCGCCGGGTAAAAGAGGTTAACAGCTCCATGACGGTCGTCACAACCCGCAAGTCGTTTCCGGGAACAAAAAAGGTTGCGATCAAGGCGATCATGGCTGGCGGTGCGCTCCCTCACCGGCTTGGCTTGTCGGAGTCCGTGCTTGTTTTCAGGCAGCATACCGCATTCTGTGGCGGGCTTGAGCCTTTTCTTCAAACTATCACTGAACTGAAGGCGAAAGCGACTGAACAAAAAATCATTGTTGAGGCCGAGAGCCCGGAAGAGGCGCTTGCCATTGCGGCTGCGGGCGTTGATGTGGTTCAGCTTGACAAGCTCCAGCCGGAAGCTCTCTCTCTGCTGGTTCCGCAACTGCGCAACGTGGCGCCTGCAGTTAAAATTTCAGCAGCAGGAGGCATCAACGCAGCAAATGCCTCGGCTTATGCTGAAACCGGTGTTGACATGCTGGTGCTCTCTTCAGTCTATTTCGGCAAGCCTTCGGATATCGCAGTTTTAATAACTTCCTTACAACCATAAAACAGCTATGACCATGATAGAACCAATGAAACGCATCGCTCTTCTCTGTTTGTTACTCCTCACCATTGCGACTCCTGTAAAGGCCGGAGAGCTGAACCTCTCGGTTGCTGCAAGCCTGAAAGAGGTGATCAATGAGCTGAGTGTACGTTACACGGCAAAACATCCTGCAACGGTTTTTATCAAGAATTTCGGTCCGTCGGGCACACTTGCCGGTCAGATTGAAAACGGAGCACCGGTTGACCTGTTTATTGCCGCAAATAACCAGTGGATGGATTATTTGAAAGAAAAAAATCTTGTGGATGGCGCCAACATAAAGATGCTTGCCTGGAATTCGCTGGTTTTTGCCGGAACAACGACGAAAAAGGCAGCGTCGATGAACGACCTGCTGAAGCTCGATAAAATTGCCATTGGCAGTCCGAAGAGTGTCCCCGCCGGTGAGTATGCCATGACTGCCATGACCAACGCGGGCATTAACAAGCAGCTTGCCGGAAAGCTTGTCATGGCCAAGGATGTCAGGGAGTGCCTTATGTATGCCGAACTTGGAGAAGTTGATGGCGGATTTGTCTACCGCACCGATGCCATGCTGGCGCAAAAAGCCAAACTGCTCTTTGTGGTACCGCAAAAACTCTATCCAAGAGTGACCTATCCGATGGCATTGACTCTAAAAGCCGCACACAACGAGGAGGCAAAGGCCTTTTTGCTCTTTTTGCAGGGCTCTGAGGCAAAATTGACCCTGAGCAAATACGGTTTTAAGCTTAAATAAGCAAACCAGGGAAAAATAAGACTTCTGAAATTTTATGATACTTGTAGCTGAAGATATTGCCGCCATCTGGCTCTCTCTGAAAGTGGCGCTTACGGCAACGGCTCTTGCGCTGCCTTTGGGCTTTGCACTTGCCTGGCTGATCGTCTTCAGGCAGTTCAGGGGAAAAGTGGTGCTCGAGGTGCTTGTCAACCTTCCGCTTACACTCCCGCCTGTGGTGATCGGTTTTTTTCTGCTGCTGCTGCTTGGTAAAAACGGCTGGATCGGAAAAGTGCTTGATGCATCAGGCATACCGATCATTTTTACCTGGAAAGCCGCTGTTATTGCTTCGGCCACGGTCGGCTTTCCCCTGCTGGTACGCTCAATCAGGCTTGGTATGGAGTCCATCGACCAGCAGCTTATTGAGGCATCCCGAAGCCTCGGGGCGGCATGGTACGATACCCTTGCAACCATTATTCTCCCGCTTTCGCTGCGGGGAATAATGGCCGGTTCGTCGCTGATGTTTGCCCGGAGCCTTGGTGAGTTCGGTGCAACCATTATTGTGGCCGGCAATATTCCTGGCATCACGCAAACCATTCCACTGGCCATCTACGATTATGCCAGTTCGCCCTCAAGTGTCACCATGGCCCTCTCGCTTTGCCTGGTCTCCGTTCTGATTTCGGTCGTTGTGCTTGCCGTTCATGAACTGCTCGGCAAAAAACTTGATCGGAGGAGCGCATTGTGAACCTCCGAATTGATGCTGAAAAAAAACAGGGACACTTCCTGCTGCAGGTAAATACGGAAGTTTCAGGCGAACGGATCGGAATTTTCGGCCAGTCAGGAAGCGGCAAGTCAACACTTGCGCATCTCATTTCAGGACTTCTTCGACCGGACAGGGGTGAAATCTATCTTAATGACGAGTGCCTCTTCAGCTCCGGGAAGAGCGTAAACCTCTCCCCTGAACGCCGTCGCATTGCTATTGTTTTTCAGCAGGCGATGCTTTTTCCACACCTTTCCGTCAAGGCCAATCTGCTCTACGGCTACAGGCGGTGCCACCCTGAAAACCGCCGTATCAGGCCGGAAAGCCTTATTGCTCTTCTGAAACTGCAGCCGCTCATGCAGCGCGGGGTGCACCATCTTTCAGGCGGTGAAAAACAGCGTGTGGCTCTTGGCCGGGCGGTGCTTGCAAACCCCCGACTGCTTTTGATGGATGAGCCGCTATC
Organism: uncultured Chlorobiaceae bacterium; assembly: GCA_903824295.1. Lineage (GTDB taxonomy): Bacteria > Bacteroidota > Chlorobiia > Chlorobiales > Chlorobiaceae > Chlorobium. Next base: position 48,264 of record CAIJWE010000051.1, on the reverse strand, counting down.
TGCTCTTGATGATACCCTGCGGTTCCAGATCATTCCCTACCTGAAAAGCGTAAGTGAAGAATTCGGAATCCCCTACCTTTTTATTTCACACTCAATCCTTGAGATGCAATTGATGGCTGACCGGATTCTTGTGATCCGAAACGGCCAGATTGCTGAGACCGCAACTCCAGACCAGCTTGCACGAAACTGCATGGCACAAAGCCCGAAAGGCTATCTGAACATCCTCCGTCTTTCCGATCCGGTTCAGGATAACGGCTTATATGCTTACCCCTGGGGCCTCAATACCCTTTTGATTTCAGATGGAGTGCCAACCGGAGCATCTCTTTTTGAACTCTCTTCACGTGAGATCATCCTTTTCAAAAAGCATCCTGACGCCATCAGTGCACGAAATTTGCTGGAATGCACGGTTACGGAGATGTTTGACTCTGAGGGCAGAGTTGGCATTGTGCTTTCAGTCGCGGGTGAAAAACTTGTCGCTGAAATTGTTCGTTCGGCCGCAACAGAGCTGGAGATTACCGTGGGATCAATCCTTTTTGCCGCAATCAAGGCCTCCTCGTTCAGAAAACTTGCCTGAGGGTGCATGTGCAGAACAGGGCATCAACAATGGCCGTTGCGGCAGTGCAAGTTTTAAGAGCTGCTGACTCAGGCAATTGATGAGGCCAATCAACTTTTTAGCATCTGTTCATGTTTGTCAAGAGGTATGGAGAGAAAATTTAACCCAGCAGAACGATGAAACCAACAGGTAAGAAGGTGTGCTTCATGACGGGGGCTTCGGGTATGCTTGGCAGTGAGATTGCCCTTGCGGTGGCTGGTCAGGGGTATACTCTCTTTTTTACCTGGCACGCTTCGGAAGAGAGGGCTGCCGAAACCCTTGAAAAAATCCGGTGGATAAGCCCTGAGTCGCAGATGGTTCGGTGTGACGTATCGAAAACCGCAGATATCATGGGCGCGTTCGCGGCGTTCCGTGAAGGGTTTGACCGGCTTGACCTGCTGATCACCAGCGCTTCAAATTTCTTCAGTACTCCCCTGCCTGACGTTACTGAAAAGGAGTGGGACAGCCTGGTTGATACCAATCTGAAGGGCACCTTTTTTACCATGCAGGAGGCGGCCAGGATAATGCAGAAACAGTCGTTCATCTCGCGCATCATTACCATGACCGATATTTCTGCCGATCTGGTCTGGCGAAATTTTGCACCCTACACGGTATCAAAGGCAGGCATACAGCACTTGACTCGAATTTTTGCCAAAGAATTTGCTCCGACTATTCTGGTGAATTCTGTGGCTCCCGGAACGGTCACCCTGAAAACGGACAAAGAGATGGAGTCGCAGGAGGAGATGATAAAAAAAATAGCGCTCCGCCGTCCTGGTGATCCGCTTGATATTGTCAAGACCATCATTTTTCTTCTTGAGAGTGACTATATCACCGGTCAGGTTATCAATGTAGAGGGAGGACGACTTCTGCAGTAAGAGGGCCATGCAAAGACCATATTGTTTTTATATATTGTTTGCAGAATCTTTTGAATTCAGGCTCGCGCTGGAAAAACGCATAACGTTATGGAACAGGAAGTCAAGGTCACCATTCATGGTGCTGAACAGGTAGAACAGGTAGAACAGGCAGAACAGGCCGGGGAGGCAGAACAGGCCGGGGAGGCGCAACAGCAGGTAAACATACCGGAACAACTCAAAGAGGTGGGTGAGATCGTCGCCGAGGCACTCTCCTCTCTCAGGGAGAGCGATTCGTATGAGTGGATTCTGGAAAGCACTGAAAAAACAAGGCAGTATATCAAAAACAATCCGACACAATCAATGCTCGTTTCACTTGGCGCTGGCATTCTGTTTGGACTGTTGATGAAAAGAGGACGTTAACCAGCCATTGACCACTTGAAAAACATGATGAAGCGCCAGGCAGAAAAGGAGCAGGGCTCAACCTCTTCGAGAAGCAAACGCAGCCGCATTCCTGAACTCGTTGATGAGACGGCCACCTCTCTTTACGATGACGTGGTTGCCATTGTTGAGGCAAAGTTTGAACTGCTCAAAATTGAGCTGGCAGAGCGTGTTTCGGTTCTCGTCACGGCGGCCATTCTTGGAGTTATATTTGTTGTCGGGGCAGGCTACTTTGTTACCACGTTAGCACTGCTTGCGGGCGAACTTCTGGGTCATCCTTTTCTCGGTTATCTCCTTGTGAGCATGCTTTTTCTTTCATGCTTTCTGTTTTTTACCAGATTTAAACCATTATTTTTGAAAACCCAGATTCAAAAAATTCTTTTATCGCTCCATGACTCCAATAAATGAACCTTTAGACGGTATTCAGGCACGTATCGAAGAGCTCCAGAAAAGTATTGCGAAGCGAGAGGCGCAGATCAAGGCAAAAACCCAAAAACTGAAAGCGGAGATTGAGACGGAGCTTTCGCCTGTTAAAATTGTTGGAAAACACCCTTTTGCGGTGACAACCGTTGTTTTTGCGGCAGGTTTGCTGCTTGGGAGAGGCGTGAGGGGTGCCAGACGCACTTCTGCACCAATGGGGGAAGTGCATTGCGCTCCAGCGGAACGCTCCCCGTCGCGCACGGAAAGTGCGCTCTCGACCATTGGACTGGAAGCGCTTCGCAGCGCAAAGGAGCTGGGATTCGCCTGTCTTCAGAGATATATCGATAAAAAAATCACATAAACAATGCCCTCATCTCCCTGCCCGGGCAAAACCGTCAGGCAGCATGCCCGACAAGAGTTCCGGACTGCACTAACATCTCAACCGGCGTAATGCCCCGACATTACCTCCCAATTATGACAACCAAGCAAAATCTTCCGGCAGTACAGAACAAAGAGCACTTTTATGTAACCAGAACGGCCAGAGAACTCTTCGGGTTAACTGACCCGGAATTCCTCTCTTTACCATCTTCCGGTCAGGAAAGTATCAAAACGGCAGAACGGCAAAGTGCCGTCATCAACGATTTTCTAAAAAAGCGGAAGGGTGCCGATGCAAAGCCGATTCTGCCGGCGCAGTTTCACGGCATGAAACTGCTGCACGCCCTTTTTCACTCGCTCATGACGAAGGCCTTAGCGTTACGGCAACCTGACTTTCTTGACAGGATCTACGGAACGCTGACCCAGGAGCTCTCTTTGGAGCAGTCGGAAGAGTATCTTGCCCGATTTATCACGGCCTTTCCGACAAAAGATATTTATGCCGGAGCAGAAACAGCCGCTGAGTGGCTGAAGCCGCGGAAGAATAAATTGGAGCTGCTTGAGGAGTCTTTTCTTGTCTGGCTGAATAACCAGAACCCTGCTCTTGAGCAGTTTTCCGATCTTTTGACTGATGATCAACTGAACCGTGAGGTTGCCTACCGGAAGCTGATCATGACCATGCGGAGCTCGATGCAGGCAATAGGACCGGTGGGAGCAGGCAGTATTGATCTTGCCGAACTGCTCATCAGGCCAATAAAACATGCACCAGCCTCAATCCTTGAACAGCTTCGCTATATCCGTCTGAACTGGGGAGGACTGCTTGAAGAGTCGCCTTTATGGGAATTGCTTGAAGGTGCCATTGATTTTATTGAGGATGAAGACAAATACCTCTTTTTTGAGCGGATGACACAGGAGCGTGCTCTCCGCAAAGATGGTTATGAGTTTGAAAAAGAGGCCTATGTGCCCGAATACGGCTCTCCGGATGACGCCAATGCCCCGGCGAACTACTCCGTCGATTCATCGTGGATGCCTGAAGTGGTCATGCTGGCCAAGAGTACCTACGTCTGGCTTGATCAGCTCAGCAAATTGTATCGGCTCCCGGTAAAACGGCTGCAGGATATTCCTGATGCCGAGCTTGACCGTATTGCTGAACGGGGCTTTACGGCATTATGGCTTATAGGACTCTGGCAGCGAAGCCATGCTTCACAGAAAATCAAGCAGCTCCACGGGAATCCTGAAGCAAAGGCATCCGCTTATGCCCTTGAAAAATATGAGATTTCGAGTGATATCGGTGGTCATGAAGGGTATGAAAACCTCCTGCAAAGGGCCAGGCAGCGCGGCATCCGTCTTGCCAGCGACATGGTGCCTAACCATACCGCAATGGATTCAGAGCTGGTACGGAACAACCCTGACTGGTTTCTCTCATCCGGTACCGCACCCTATTACAACTACTCCTATAACGGGCCAAACCTCAGCAATGACTCCCGCTATGGCATCTATCTTGAAGATGGTTACTGGAACCGTTCCGATGCGGCGGTCACCTTCAAGCGGGTTGATTATCTGAATGGCGATACGCGCTACATCTATCATGGCAATGACGGCACCAACATGCCGTGGAACGATACGGCACAGCTCAATTTTCTCAGCCGGGAGGTGCGCGAGGGGGTCATTCAGCAGATTCTGCACGTTGCAAGAATGTTTCCCATCATCCGTTTCGATGCCGCAATGGTGCTGGCTAAACGGCACATTCAGCGTCTCTGGTTTCCGCTTCATGGACACAGCGCAGCCATTCCTTCACGCTCGGCTTATGCCATGAGCATGGCGGAGTTTGATGCCGCAATACCTGAAGAGTTCTGGCGCGAGGTGGTTGACCGCATTCAGCTTGAAGTGCCCGATACCCTGCTGCTTGCTGAAGCGTTCTGGATGCTCGAAGGCTATTTTGTCCGTACGCTTGGTATGCACCGGGTCTATAACAGCGCCTTCATGCACATGCTCAAAAAAGAGGAGAATGCTGATTATCGCCACCTGATCAAAAATACGCTCGAATTTGATCCGGAAATTCTCAAGCGCTATGTCAACTTCATGAACAACCCCGATGAAGATACGGCTATTGCGCAGTTTGGACGGGGTGATAAATATTTCGGTGTCTGCATGATGATGCTGACCATGCCGGGATTGCCGATGTTCGGCCACGGACAGGTTGAGGGCTTTACCGAGAAGTATGGCATGGAGTATGCCAAGGCCTATTATGATGAGCAACCGGACGAACATCTTGTCTGGCGCCACTACCATGAGATTTTTCCTATCATGAAAAAGCGCCCGCTCTTTGCTGAGGTGTGTAACTTTTTACTCTATGATCTTTATTTGCCGGAAGGGAGGGTGAACGAGAATGTTTTTGCCTATTCCAACCGGCTTGGTCATGAGCGAGCCCTTGTCGTCTTCAACAACTGCTTTGAACAGACTACCGGCTGGATTAAAACATCGGCAGGCTACCGCCAGAACGACGAAATCAGGACGGGCTCGCTCTCGGAGGGGCTGGGTATCAGCCGCGATGAGAGAAGCTTTATTATTTTCAAAGATCATGCAAGTGGCATGGAGTTTATCCGCTCGTGCCGCGAAATTGCCGACAATGGGCTTCTCGTTGCACTCGACGGTTACAAGTATAATGTCTTTCTTGACTTCAGGGAGGTGCAGCCTTCAAAACTCAGACCTTACGACCGGCTTTCGGCCGAACTCAACGGACGGGGAACCCTTTCGATTGAGCGTGCGGCCCTCACGATGAGCCTTTCACCGCTGCACCGGACAGTGACCGCTGTTCTTGCAGCCGGACTGCTCCCTCCTGCAGCAAAAGAGTGTGAGGAAGAGGTGCGTATTCTGGAGTTTGAAAAGGATGTTGCCGCGCTACTCGACAGGGTTGCCCTGCAGTTCAGTGAACTTATGGAAAAACCGCTGGCAGTGCCTGTCGAGCTTGCTGTGCAAGCCGCTGAGCTCTACAGGGAGGTACTCCGCTTTCCGGCTCTTCTGAAAAAAGTACCCAATTCCCGAAAACTTCAGGCCGCTCTTGGCTTGAGCAACGATGGAGCAGAGTACCGGGCGATTGCATGGCAGTGGATTTTGCTTGATACGCTTCAGCAGATGACGGTATCTGCCGGAGAGCTGCACTCGAACCTTATTGATGACTGGCTGATGGTTGAAGCGCTCGAAGCAATCTATCAGGCATCGCCCATGATCGGCATTCCTGGTGAGCACCTGCCCGATCTGCTTGTCTGCATGATCACTCCCAAGCCTGCAGCCGCACCGGAAGAAGTGTTTCCTGTACGCATGCTCACTCTCTTTCAAACGCTCTTTACGCTCAATCAGCCGCATCTGAGCCGCATGTTGCAGTTTGATGACCGGAACCAGAAAAACTGGTTCAGGGAACATCGCTTCTCGCTTCTTGTGGCCTGGCTCGCTTTGCAGGAGTTACTGCAAGAACCGAAAACCCCGACGGAACTCGAAGTATCGGTCGGCGAATGGGTAGAGGCCTCTGAAAATCTCGACATGCAGGCTTTTCTTTCGGGATATGAGATGGGAGAGTTGTTACGGCAGAAGGCTTAAACACGCCTTGTTTCACATAAAGCACCAACACAAAAGCCCGGCTGAACCGGGCTTTTGTGTTGGAAAGAGCAAGTGCACACTTACCAGCCGTACTCTATAAAAACACGATAGGTGTTGATGACCAGACCGGCAAGATAGAGAAGACCTATGATGGTAAATATCGGGCTTTTCTCCTCTCTTGAGGCGCGATGGTCAAGAAACGGAATAAAGAACCAGAAAGCAGCGCCCAAAGTGATAATGAAAATAGCCATAAGTTCACCATTCGGGAAGGTGAAATCTTTAAGCATGAGGAATTGTGCCCAGAAATACCATTCCGGCTTGATGCCCATAGGCGCAGGAGCAAGAGGATTGGCCTCATTCCCTATCGGCCCAGGGAAAAACACTGAAAGATAGAGGATAAGGGCAAAACCGATCAGCCAGCCAATGGCGTCTTTTGCAAGAAAAGTTGGGAAAAACTTCTCATATCCCTTGATGCGTCCAGTCTCTTTATAGCCGATTGGCGCTGAAGTACCAAGGATCTGCACAAGAAGCAGATGGGCTGAAAGAAGCAACAGGAGAAGGCCTGGCAGCAGCACAACGTGTACCGAGAACATACGGGTCAGCGTTTCACCGGTGACCTCTTCGCCACCACGAAGAATGTTGACGATAAAAGCACCGCCTGGCGCAACTTTGGGCACTTCAGTTCCAACCTGGGTCGCAAAGAACGCAATCTCGTTCCAGGGAAGAAGATAGCCGGTAAATCCGAAGCCGAGCGTGAGGACAAAAAGCACAGAACCGGTCAACCACATCAGTTCACGTGGTTTGCGGTAGGACTTCATGAAAAAGGAGCTGAACATGTGCACAAACACCATCAGAACCATGAGGTTTGCTGACCATGCATGGATCTGGCGGACAAGCCAGCCGAAAGAGACCTCTTTCTGAATAAAAACAAATGAGGTAAAGGCCTCCGCAGTCGTTGGTTTATAGTACTGCATCAGCAGCAGGCCTGTGATGATCTGCACCATGAAAAAGAAGAGCCCGAGTCCGCCGAAATAGTACCAGAATGAGAGGCGGTGTTTTGGCACTTCCTTTTTCTTCAGGTAATCGATTACCGGTATGACGACAGAGAAGCGCTCCTGCAGCCATGCGCCGACGGAACTGATGCGGGAATCCTTGTAGGGATTCGCATCGGCACGCTCTACCGGGGGTTTATAGACACCGCCTTTGGTCACGACGGGATTTTGCTTGGCCGGAGCACTTCCAGCCACAGCGTTCTGATTGTTTTCAGCCATCTTTCCTGACTCCCTTGGTTTTCAAGAATTAAAGGTTAAGCTTTTGCAATAATGAGATCTTCCCCTTCAACCCTTGCTTTAAAGACGGGCAAAGGTAAAGGCTGAGGACCGGAGATGATCTCTCCCGTCTGTTTGTATTTTGCTCCATGACAGGGGCAGGCCAGGACATTCAGAGCATTGTCCCAATGTACAAGGCAGCCAAGATGGGTACAGACGGCACTGCATGCGGTGAGTTGACCGTTGTCGTTGATGACGATCACCTTGTCTTTGTTGAACTGAAAAATTTTGCCGGTGTTTTCAGGAACGTCAGAGGCTTTTCCGACAACCTTTTCGCTGAGGTTTGAAAACTGTTTGACGGGCGGGACAATGTATTTGATCACCGGATAGATGGTCGATATGGCGACTGCTGCACCGATTCCCCCCACAACTTTGACAAGAAAACTGCGACGTTCAAAATCAACATCCTTCAACTCCTGAGCACGAGGCTTGCCGCCGGAAACCGTACCAGCAGAAGAGAGTGAAGCACCATGTCCAAGTTCACCCAGTCTTGACGGGCTCTTGAAATTACCTTGTTGTGCCATTACAACCTGTCTCCTTTTTAAATCTATTGTTATAAAATCAAAAGGCATCTGTCCCGCGTGAGTTAAACAGGAGCCACTGTTACAGAGGTTTCCCGTGATTGCATCTGCGTCACAGTAACTTTAAAGCATAAAATTCATGCGAACATGAACCGAGTGAGAATTTATAATTTTTTCATGGATTATTCCAATCCAAAGAGCGCTTAAAACCATTATAGCTGTTGTAAATTATCGACGGTGTTCCATCCCGCCAGATACGACCGCAAGTAAAAAAACGCATAAACTTTGATTGCAGACGCTGGGGATTGAGAAATTCCGATATTCCCCTGATTCCTTCAACATCCTGCCCCTCTCTCTGCAGCGAAATTGCTGATGTGAAGCGAAGATAAAACGGCCCGGCGTCAAGCACCCGGTCATGGTGGATCTTCAGCCGTATATCTTCATAATGCAGATCAAGATCGCGACTGTGACGGGGCGAAAAGAGGCCGCTCCGGAAATTGCTTTCACGAAAGCGCACGGTATCGTGAATGATAACTTTTTGAGTCAGGTTATCGTGAAGAACCAGCAGGGCGAGAGGCTGATAGTCGTTGTTTATAAAATAAACCACATAATAGATGAGATCAAACTGCCGGGAAAACGCCCTGCCCCAGTACCAGCGGGAGATGTATTCCTGCATGGGGACAGCACCAAGGTTATGATCATGGTATCCGTTTGCTCTGACAGGAATGGTGCGGAGTGTGCCGCTTTTTTGTTCCGTTATGGCAATCGTTCCTTCAACATCGGCCTTTGGAACACTTAAAAGCCACTGGTGAAGCGGGACCCTGCCGTTATTGTTTGTATCTTTTTTTTCGTAGATGATCCTCCGCCGCACCTTGAACAGAAGAGTTGCCTTTATCTCTTTGTGACGGGCAGGGAAGGAAAAGTCAATATCAAGGGTGTACTCGTCCCGCAGGGCGTTATGGGTGAAGCGGTTTTTTTCAAACGCGACCCCGATATCGGTGAGGCTGCTTTGGAAAAGCTCTTGACGCCCCTCTTTGATGAAGTTGATGATCTCTCGACCGTTTTCATATAACTGGAAGCTGAAACCCGAGTAGTTGGATGGCAGAGGGGCTGAGGAAGTGCGGCGGGTTTTCCACTTCTCATAATGGTTTGTGTAATAAGGAGAAAACGGAAAACCGGCAAACCAGATAAGCACAAAAGAGAGGCCGCTTTCGGTGTCTTCTCCATCAAAATACCACCACTCATAAGCGCCCGGATCCTGCATATTGTGCCAGAGTTCATGATCGAGCTGTGTGGTAATATTCATGCGGTCGGTTGGTGACGTTCAAACACGAAGAGCATTACAGTATACCTTGCATGAGAGAGGCAGAGTAAGGTAATGTGGATTGAACAGGTAATAAAGAGGCGGAGAAAGTATTCTGCAACCGTTACAGCAAAAGATACACCGCTGTTACATTGGTGTGGACAGAGAGGGAATCGAACCCACGACACAAGGATTTTCAGTCCTTTGCTCTACCAACTGAGCTATCTGTCCATCAAGAGGCAAAATATAGGAATAATTCTGTCACTTCAAAAGAAAAAAACAACCAAAGGGAGCATTTTCCTGTGTACTCCCTGTTCCTCTTGCCTTGCTAAGAAGGCAGAGCAATATGCTCAATCCCCTTGAGGATGCGACGAAGTACCGTCTCCTTTCCGAGTACTTCAAGCAGGTGATAGAGGCTTGGCCCGAAACTCACTCCGGAAGCAACAATCCGCAACGGGTGAATGAGAATAGCCGCTTTAAGGCCCTTTGGAGTGACAAACTCCTTGAGCTTTGCCTCAATATTGTCGGCAGTGAACTCCTCAAGAGAGTAAAGAATGTCGGCAAACTCGCGAAGAAGCGTATTGGTATCAGCCATCCAGCGCTTCTTGACAGCCTCCTCATCATAGCTCTCGGGCTCAAAAAAGAAGTAGGAGGAGAAGGAGACAAATTCATGCTCAAATCCAACGCGCTCGCGCATCAGCTCTATGACGTTTGCGAGATAATCATCTCCGGTAATGATCTCCAGAGGCATCAGCGACTCTTTAAGCTCAAGCTCGGCAAACAGAATCGGCTTGATGACCGCGACAAGATTCTCGGTAGGCCGGCTCTTGATATACTGTTTTTCGAGCCAGTTGAGTTTGTCGATATTAAAAACGGCACCGGCTTTGCCAACTCGCTCAAGCGAAAATTTTTCAATCAGTTGCTCCATGCTGTACACCTCCTGCTGGCTCCCCTCTCCTTCGTTCCAGCCAAGCATGGCGACAAAATTGATGATGGCATCACTGCTGTAACCCTTTCGGATGTAATCTTCAACGGCAACGTCGCCCTGGCGTTTGCTCAGTTTTGAGCGATCAGCGTTAAGCAAAAGCGGCAGATGGGCAACCTTTGGAGGCTCCCAGCCGAAAAACTCGTAGAGGAGAAGGTGTTTGGGCATGGAGGAGAGCCACTCCTCTCCACGGATGATGTGGGTAAACTCCATCAGATGGTCATCGATGACACTGGCAAAATGATAGGTCGGAAATCCATCGGATTTCATCAACACCTGATCATCGATGGTCGCTGAATCAAATTCAACGGGGCCTCTTATAATATCCTCAAACCAGACGGAAACGTAATCGGGTACTTTCATGCGGATGACATAGGGGCCACCCTCATCGAGTTTTTTTCTGATGGCACTTGGAGGCATGGAGCCACCCATCTCTTCAGGCAGCCATTTCCTGTTGTATTTCGGCTGAAGCCCCTGCTTTATCTGAAGCTGGCGATTTTCCTCAAGCTCCTCATGCGAGGCAAAACAGTAGTAGGCGTGCTGGTCGTCAAGCAGTTGCTGACAATAGCCGGCATAGATATCAAGCCTTTCGGACTGGACATAAGGACCAAAATTTCCGCCTTTTTCAGGGCTTTCGTCAGCCACAATTCCTGCCCATTCAAGTGACTTGATAAGATTCTGCTGAGCCCCTTCAACCTTCCTTGTTTGATCAGTGTCTTCTATCCTGATAATGAATTCTCCGTGCATTTTTTTTGCAAACAGGTAGTTATACAAGGCGGTTCTCAAACCACCGAAATGTAAATATCCTGTTTGAGAAGGTGCAAACCTGGTTCTAACCCTTTGACCAACCATAATTAGCGTCGTACTGTTAATTGTTTTTGACAGGCAACTTTCGCCAGAGCTGTGAATTTAAAAAAAACTCGCTGCTTTCAATCATAAGATAAAAGATTAACCCGAAAGTCTTGAATTCTGCGATATAAAGGGGGGAACTTTTCGGCCGGGGAAAGATTGTAAAAAAACTTTTTGTTTTCGATTGTCGTTTTAATTTTAATTACTTTCAAGATAGCAAGTTACATTTTATATCATCACTCAGCCTGTTTTATGCCTGAAAATCCCGTAAAGAAGTCAGGAAAAGATGCTTCCCGTAATAAATTCAAACCGGTGAATGAAGAGGAGCGTAACTCTGGATGGTTTCAGGGAGGCGGGAGCCCGCAGGGCAAGTTTCCCGGTTTTCTTGTTTTTCTGATGGCGGGGCTCTTTATGCTTTTTATGTTTCAGCGATTTTTTGCCGGAGCCGAGAATCCTGAAATTACCTATAACGCCTATAAATCCATTCTTTCGAGAAACCTCGTTACCGAGGTGAGGGTGAAAACGCTTGAAGATAAATCAGCAATCCTGAACGGAACGCTTAACGCCTCGACCCAACTGCAGTTGATCAATAAAACAAGCGTGCAGGGTGATCACTTTGCGGTGAGGCTGCCCTCGTTCAGCATGGAGCAGGCAGACCTCCTGGCAGAAAAGGGTATACAGCTCAAGATTGAGGATGGTACAAGCGGCCTGAACACTTTTTTTGTGCTTTTCGCCCCATGGATTATTTTTGGTCTCCTCTATTTTTTTCTGGTCAGGCGAATGGGCAGCCAAAATGGAAGCCAGCAAAAAAATATTTTCAGCTTCGGTAAAAGTCGCGCCAAGATGGTGAGCGAATTTGAGGTTACAATAACGTTCAAGGATGTGGCTGGTGTTGATGAGGCGGTTGAGGAGTTGCAGGAAACGGTAGAGTTTCTCACGAATCCGGAAAAATTCCAGAAAATCGGCGGAAAAATTCCAAAAGGAGTGCTGCTTCTCGGGCCTCCAGGTACAGGCAAAACCCTGCTTGCCAAAGCCATCGCAGGAGAGGCAAAGGTTCCGTTTTTCTCTATTTCAGGTGCGGATTTTGTTGAAATGTTTGTCGGCGTGGGTGCGGCAAGGGTGCGGGATCTTTTTGAACAGGCCAAGAAAAATTCACCCTGTATTGTCTTTATTGATGAAATTGACGCGGTCGGACGAAGCCGTGGTGCTGGACTTGGTGGCGGACATGATGAGCGGGAGCAGACACTGAACCAACTGCTTGTTGAAATGGATGGATTTACCACTAACGAGAATGTGATTCTGATTGCGGCAACAAACCGCCCTGATGTGCTTGATTCGGCGTTGCTGCGACCGGGACGTTTTGACCGCCAGATCACGATCGACAAACCTGATATCCGCGGACGCGAGGCAATTCTGAAAATCCATACGAGAAAGACTCCCCTTGACGGTAATGTCGATATCAATGTGCTTGCAAAAAGCTCTCCTGGATTCTCCGGTGCTGACCTGGCTAATCTGGTCAATGAAGCGGCACTGCTTGCGGCACGCAATGAGCAGGAGCTTATTACCGCCATGAATTTTGAGCAGGCGCGCGACAAGATATTGATGGGCCCTGAAAGAAAAAGCATGTTTATTTCCGATGAGCAGAAACGGCTGACGGCCTATCACGAAGCTGGTCATGTGCTGGTTTCAATCTTTACCAAAGGGTCAGATCCGATCCACAAGGTGACTATTATTCCAAGGGGACGGAGTCTCGGGCTTACCGCCTACCTGCCGCTTGAGGATCGCTATACCCATAACAGGGAGTATCTGCTTGCCATGATTACCTATGCACTGGGTGGCAGGGTTGCCGAGGAGCTTGTGTTCAGTGAGATAAGTACCGGCGCAGCAAACGATATTGAAAAGGCTACCGATCTGGCACGACGAATGGTGCGGCAATGGGGAATGAGTGAAACACTCGGCCCGATCAACTATGGCGACAGCCACAAGGAGGTATTTCTTGGAAAGGATTACTCCCATATTCGCGAGTACAGTGAGGAGACGGCCCTTCAGATTGATGTTGAGGTTCGCCGCATTATTATGGCATGTATGGAAAATGCAAAAACCATTCTCACACAAAAAAGCGACGTGCTGCATCGCCTTGCCGAAATACTTATCGAAAAAGAGTCACTCAACGCAACGGAGATAAAGGAGATTACAGAGCATGATCAGGCGGCTCCAACTTCTTCGACAGCATGACCGGGATATCAGCATGAATCCCGTCCAGCTCATTGGATTGCTTGTTGTCGGCGTTTCGGCTGGCCTTTTGTCAGGTCTGTTCGGTGTTGGTGGAGGCATTATTATTGTTCCTGCTCTGGCACTGCTCTTCGGGATGACGCAGCAGAGCGCCATTGCAACATCGCTGATGGCACTGCTTCTGCCGGTAGGCTTTCTGGGTGTATTGGAGTATTATCGCGCCGGAAAAATTTCTGCGGAGAACATCTGGATTGGTCTTGTCATTGCCGCCGGGCTTTTTGTGGGAGCCTATTTTGGAGCAAAAATTGCCACACATCTGTCGAGTGAGATGCTTCGTAAAGCTTTTGCTGTTTTTATGGGAATTGTCGCTCTTCATCTTTGGTTCAAATAAGTATATACTTCAGAACAACCTAAGCCATTTCTTACCATGGGAAAAACAACCACAAAAGCTGACCTTGTCAATGTTATCGCTCACCGAACAGGCCTGACAAAAAATGAAACTGAGTCGGTGGTTGACTGCCTTTTTGAAAGCATCATCGATTCACTGAAAACCGGAAAGCGTATTGAGATCAGGGGGTTTGGCTCGTTCAATATCCGGCATAAGAATTTCCGTCAGGCAAGAAATCCGCGAACCGGCGAAAAAGTGAGCGTCGAGCCTAAAAATGTACCGACATTCAAAATTTCCAAGGAGTTCAAACACGCAGTGAGTGAAAGCCTGAAAGTCGATAGCGAATAGATGCCCGGAAGTGCGAATGGTGAACGAGGGGGCCTGTAAAAGATAAACGGCAGCCGGAGCTGCCGTTCATGTGCTGTTATGCTGAAAACAGGGCTTTGTTACGCAGGAGCTGCTGGTTACTCCCCTTCAAAGTCGGTAAGTGAGTGCACGCGATATCCCTTTTCGAGAAGTTTTCTCTCACCTCCGATATCGGGCAGGTTCACAATGAAAGCCATCTCGGCAACAATTCCTCCTACTTTTTCAACGAGGGCTGCGGCAGCAAGAGCCGTGCCGCCGGTTGCAAGCAGATCGTCAACAAGAAGTACCTTTTGGCCGGCAACAAGTGCGTCAACGTGAATCTCGATCTTGTCACTTCCGTACTCAAGCTGGTATTCCTGCGAAACAACGTCTGCCGGCAATTTTCCCGGCTTTCTGACGGGAACAAACCCTTTGCCGAGTGTATAGGAGAGTGCGCCTCCGATAATAAATCCTCTTGCCTCAATACCGACAATCACATCAAAATCCATTCCCTCTTGCAAATAGTGCTGTGTCAGACTGTCAATAACCAGCCTGAAGCCTACTGGATCTTTGATGAGTGTGGTAATATCACGAAAAAGAATCCCTTTTTTTGGATAATCGGGAATCGAACGGATACGGGATTTAATGGGCATGGATAGACAATGATTTCGTTGATAAGATGAGATAAGGGTCGTCCTGAAATTCAAGATAGCACGATCCCTTTTAAATTCAAATCCTTGTCCAGAGAGTCTATCAAGACCGGCAATTCCTTGCCCGTGAGGGCTTGTTGCTGCTGGATGTCAGCACAGGCAACCGTGACCCGGAGATAGTTGCGCGTATAGCCGCTGCATTGCTGCAGACCCTTTCCGGCAGGCTTTGTGCGCTCAAACAGCACCATGCACTCTTTTCCGATAGAGCGTTCCTTGAAACGGGCTTCAAGCCTCAATCCAAGCTCGCTCAGCTCCCTGTAGCGACGCTTGATCTCTACCGGGTCAACAGGCTTGCGCTCCCCGATTGCAATCTGACGGGCAAGCAAGGTGCCTGGCCGGACTGAACAACTGAACACATGAAGAGAGGCGAGGGGAAGTTCCTCAAGAAAACGGTACATAAGAAGAAAATCCTCCTCTGTTTCACCAGGATAACCGACAATCACATCAGCGCCGATGGCACAATCCGCAATGCGCTGAACCGATTGCAGTACCCTGTCGCGGTACAAGGCGGTATTATAACGGCGGCGCATGGCGCGGAGGATCGTGTCGGAGCCACTTTGAAGGGGAATATGAAAATGGGGTGCGATGATATTTGATTCCGCAACAAGCGAAATCAGCTCATGGTCAACAATATCAGGCTCTATAGAACTGATACGGATACGACTGACACTGACCTCTTCGAGCTTGCGTAAAAGATCACACAGCTTGAGATCGCCAGAGCGATAATCGCCCGTATTGACACCGGTAAGCACAATCTCCCTGTAACCGGACAATGCAAGGAGATGGGCTTGCTCGACAAGAGTTGCGGCAGAAATTGAGCGCGATCGGCCTCTGAAAAGAGGAATCGCACAGTAGGAGCACCCGTAATCACAGCCATCCTGAATTTTCAAAAACGCACGGGTTCGGTCTGCACGTTCTGCTGCATGAAGTGAATATCCGGGATAAATTTTCTCAAGTGTACCTGCCGGAGTGACCTTGACAAGAGGACGCGGTATCGTGCCAAGTGTAACGTCATGATACGACTGTATATCAAATTTATCGTTGCTGCCAAGTATGGCGTCGATGCCGTCTATTGCAGAGAGCGCCTCTGGATTGAACTGGGAATAACAGCCAATAACCGCTATCCGGCTCGCTGGATGTTTTTTGATAATCCCTCTGATTTTCTGACGGCATTTCTGTTCAGCCTGTTTTGTGACTGCGCAGGTATGAATCACAATAAGATCCGCCCCATCCTCAATTGATGACAGTTGCCATCCCTCTTTGCAGAGATCATCAAGAATAGCGGATGTTTCCGAATAGTTCAGTTTACATCCAAGCGTTACAGCCGCAACTGTTTTATCTGTCTGTTTTTTCATAGTCCTCTTTTTTTCCGTCACTGGCAAAACGGAAACCGTTTACTCCAATCTCCCCGAATAGCCGAGACTTCTCCTGTTGCGATAAAAATTCATCGCCAATCCAACCATAATCATGTTGCCTACCAGGGAAGAGCCACCATAAGAGACAAACGGCAAAGGCACACCAATAACGGGAATAATGCCAAGTGTCATGCCAATATTGACAAAAACATGGATAAAGAGCAGAGAGGCATATCCTGAAAGTGTCAGATCGACAAATTTGTTGTTTATCGCATAAATCGCCCAGATGATTCTGAGAATCAGTGTGAGGTAAAGCGCAATCAAGATGGCTGCACCCAAAAAACCGAACTCTTCGGCAATAACACAAAAAATAAAATCAGTCCACTGGGCAGGAATAAAACGCAGTTGGGTCTGCGTTCCTTGAAGAAAACCTTTTCCAAAAAAGCCACCCGAGCTTATGGCTATTTTAGCCTGGAGTGCATTGTATCCTGCTCCCCGGGGATCCGACATGGGATCAATAAAGGTCTGAATCCTTTTGAGCTGATGCGGCTTGAGAATTTCACTGGCAAAACGGTGGGTAAAAATGCTTGCAGCAAGAGCTGAGCCGATAACAATGAGTTGATGAAATTTTAATTTCTTATGCTGGACAATCAGCAGGATCATCAATATCAGTGCCAGAGTAATAATAAAATACATATTAAAAAAACCGGAGATGACGAGCGTGATCGGGAAAACAATCAGCATAAGCAAGTAGATATCAAAACCTGCCATAAGAAGCATCGTGACGATCAATGGCAAAAAGGTCAGCATGGTACCCATATCCGGCTGCAGCATGATGAGCAGAACGGGGATAAATGGAATCGCCAGGGTAACCAGCAGATGCTTTATTGAACGGATATCCGTTTCATCATCGGCAAGAAATCGTGCCAAGGCGATAATGGTGGCTATCTTGGCTATTTCGGACGGCTGAAAACTGAACCATCCAATTTTCATCCAACTGGTCTGTCCCGCTATTTTTTTACCAAATATCAGCACAGCCACAAGGAGCAGAACCCCGATCGCGTAAAAGATATAGGCGTTATCTTTGATAAAACGAACATCATTATAGGAGACAAACACCAGCGCAACAAGGCCAAAACAAGCCCAGGCCAACTGGCGGTAAAAGAGTGTTGTGTCACCGGTTCCATTGGTTGCGCTGTAGATGGCCATCAGTCCGAATACAAGAAGTCCTGCTGTCGAAACCAGAAGCCACCGATCGTGACTGGATTGTTTTTCCATTCGAGTAGTGAGTTACCCCTTTTTCATTATCATGAGAGAGCTTAATTTAGTATAGTGAGGTACTGTATTTGTATGAACAGACTGAACCTTTCACAAAAAAGTTCCATGGCATCCTCTCCTTTTTCCTGCGGTTTCGCGATTATTATCGGACCGCCCAATGCAGGCAAGTCAACCCTGCTTAACGAACTGCTCGACTACAAGCTCTCTATTGTAACACATAAGCCGCAAACTACGAGAAAAAAAATTACCGGCATCTATCATAACGACAAGTGCCAGATTATCTTTCTCGATACGCCGGGTATCATGAAGCCACAGCAGAAACTTCATGAATCGATGCTTGGAGTTATCCGCGATACTCTCAAGGATGCTGATGTCGTCATTGCACTTCTGCCCTACTCGGGCAAAAAAGATTTTTTTGACCGCCCCTTCGCCGAAGAGCTCTTCGGTGAGTGGTTGAAACCAGCAGGAAAACCGGTTATTGCCGTGCTCAACAAGTGCGATCTTGTCACCCCAGAGCGTCAACAGCAGGCCGAAGAGTTTGTCAGAAAAACCTGGAACCCTGCGACGGTTCTTTCCGTTTCAGCGCTGAAGGGGAGCAACCTCCCCGAGCTCATTGATGCCATCCGTCCGTTCCTTCCTCTCAACTATCCACTCTATCCCGAAGATACACTCAGTACTGCTCCGGAACGCTTTTTTGTGAGTGAAATCATACGCGAAAAAATATTTCTGCTCTATGGCCGTGAGGTACCCTACTCTACCGAAGTGGTCATTGACGAGTTCAAGGAACAGCACGAAAACGATCCGACAAGAAAGGATCTGATCCGCTGCTCAGTGATTGTTGAGCGTGATACTCAAAAACAAATTTTGATCGGAAGCAAGGGTGCTGCCCTGAAAAAGCTTGGCCAGACGGCTCGCAAAGATATTGAAGAGATGCTTGGGCGTCCCGTCTTTCTTGAACTCTTCATCAAGGTGAGGCCGGACTGGCGAAAGAAAAACAACCTGCTGAAAAGTTACGGTTACTGAACAAAAAAAGCCTTCCCTGATAAAGAGAAGGCTTTTTCATTACTGCGTGTAACCAGAGAGAGAGAGTTCTTTATTCTACACCCTCTCACTCACTTTTTTGTCGGAGGATTTGACCGGAGGTTCGAGTTCAGCCGTAGCCGCCTCAATCTCCTTCTTCTCATTGGGATGAGCTGCCAGGTAGGCTTCGATCTCTTCCTTGTTCTTGTCCTTGAAATATTCAAGAGCTGAGAGAATGATGCGCTTGTTCTCCTTGTCGAATTCAATGACGCGCAGCGGCAGTGCATCGCCGATGCTGAACGATGAATGGATATCTTTTACTCCGCCCTGAAGCAGATGTGATACCGGCACAAAACCGTCAACATCACCAGGCAGAATGACAATGACGCCCTTCTCGATGATCTGTGAAATCTCTCCAGGAGTTTCCGCACCTACGGCATACTTCTGTTCAAACTCGTCCCAGGGATCCTGGTTGATCTGTTTGTGGCCAAGAGCGATACGGCGGGCATGGACGTCAAACTTGAGAACCTTGACTTCCAGCTCCTGGTTCTTTTTGACCAGCTCACTTGGATGGCGGATTTTCTTGGTCCATGAAAGGTCAGAAATGTGAACCAGACCGTCAACACCGGGTTCGAGCTCAACAAAGACACCAAAATCGGTGATATTGCTGACACTGCCCTTGTGGAGGGAGCCTTCAACATATTTTTCAGAGAGGGCAATCCATGGATCCTCATTCACACGCTTCATGGAGAGGGAGAGCTTGGTATGATCCTTGTCGATATTGAGGATCACACATTCGACCTCCTGACCCAGGGTGACAAACTGACCCGGATGCTTGATGTGCTGTGTCCAGCTCATCTCTGAGATGTGGACAAGCCCCTCGATGCCCTTCTCGATTTCGACAAAAGCGCCGTAATCGGTAATGGAGACAACGCGGCCCTGTGCTTTCGAGCTGACAGGATATTTGATTTCGATATTTTCCCAAGGGTGAGACTCAAGCTGCTTCATGCCAAGTGAGACTCTCTTGGTGTTCTCGTCAAAGCCGACAACAACAACCTTGATCGGCTGGTCAAGATCAACAACCTCGGAAGGATGGTTGATTCTGCCCCAGGTGATGTCGGTGATGTGCACCAGACCATCAAGACCGCCAAGATCGACGAAAATACCGAAGTCGGTAATGTTCTTGACTGTACCCTCAAGAACCATGCCTACCTTGATGTTGGCAAGCATCTCTTCACGGCGGGCAGCATAGGCCTCTTCGAGAATAACTTTATGGCTGACGACAATATTCTGTGTAACCGGATTGATTTTGACAACCCTGAAGTCCATGGTCTGACCGACAAGTGCGTCGAAATCACGAACCGGCTTGACATCAATCTGCGAGCCGGGAAGGAAGGCTTCGACACCGGAAAGGGAGACCGTCATACCACCCTTGACACGATTGATAATCTTGCCATTGATGATGGTATCGTTTTCGATTGAATCATAGATACGATCCCAGATTCTCAGAACGTCAGCTTTCTTCTTTGAAAGAATGAGCTGCCCCATCTTGTCTTCGATGTTCTCAAGATAGACTTCAACATCATCACCGACCTTGACCTCATCTTCAGCCCTGAATTCAAGCAGCGAAACAATACCTTCCGATTTGAAGCCGACATCAATGGTGACATCCTTGTTGGATATCGAAACGATGCGTCCTTTGATGATCTCATCTTCGGTGATTTCATTGAGGGTGCTTGAATAAAGCTGCTCCATCAATGCAAGTTCAGCGGGCTCGTAATGCGCAAAAAATTTGAGTTTTTTTCTTGCTGGCCTTTCCTTGACCTTTTTTTCCTGTGTGAATGCTTCTGCCATTAATTTTTTCCTTCCTCTCGTGTAAGTTAGCCTGCCGGCCGCGAGAGATATCGGCCTGGCGGTTTTAGGGTTAATGAAACAATTGTCCTGCAAATACCTTCCGAAGTCAATCAACCGGCCCCGGTTTCCTTTTTCCGCGCAAGGTCACATACGATATCGACCTGGCGCTCTATCGTCAAATTTGTTGTATCAATTTCGTGTGCCTCTGCATGTTTTTTCAAAGGAGCATGCTCCCTTTCGGCATCATCACGGTCTCTGCTCCTTATCTCCTCTTCAAGGGTGTCAAGACTCGGTAATTCCATACTGTCCTTAGACTTGGCAAGCAATTCGGCAAAGCGCCGCTTTGCTCTTTCGCGAGCATCGGCCACAAGAAAAATCTTGAGTTCGGCATCGGGAAAAACAACGGTACCGATATCCCTCCCATCCATAACAACAGCCCGCTGCCGCCCAAGCTCCTGCTGCATCTCCCTGAGCCTGTCACGCACCGGCTTGAGTGAACTGATAAAGCTCACCTCACGGCTTACCCGGTTTTCCCTGATCTCGGCAGTAACATCACAGCCATCAAGAAAAACATGGTCACCGTCAAAATGGATGGTAATATCGTGCAGCAAAGAGGAAACAAGTTCGGGGGAATGGCGCAGACTATCCATGATACCCTGCTGGAGGGCCTTGAGGGTCACACTCCGGTACATGGCACCGGTGTCGATATACATATAACCAAGGCGCTCGGCGACTCTCCGTGCTGTGGTACTTTTTCCGGATGCTGCCGGCCCGTCAAGAGCAATAATGATACGTTTTTTTCCCGTTTCCTGTTAAACAATGGCATTTTGTCTTAGCCTGCTATTTTATAAAAAATATTTGCTTTTTCCAAACATATTGGTTACATGTTAAAACCATTGTTATTGGCCTCTCACTCAACAAATATTTTTTTTATGTCACTTCGCTGCGGCATTGTCGGATTGCCAAACGTCGGAAAGTCTACGCTTTTCAATGCCATAACGGCAAAACAGGCTGAAGCTGCCAATTACCCATTCTGTACCATAGAACCAAACGTCGGCACCGTCCTTGTGCCGGACGAACGGATGCAGCAGATTGCCGATGTTGTAAAAACCCCGACACTTGTACCGGCAACCCTTGAAATTGTCGATATCGCCGGGCTGGTCAAAGGGGCGAGCAAGGGTGAAGGACTCGGAAACCAGTTCCTCTCCCATATCAGGGAGGTTGATGCCATTGTGCATGTTGTCCGCTGTTTTGATGACGACAATATCATCCATGTCGAAGGGAGAATCGACCCGGCTGACGACATCATCACCATTGAAACTGAGCTCATGCTCGCCGATCTCGACAGCATGGAAAAAAGGATCGACCGGCTCAGAAAAAACGCCCGCAAAGAAAAAGAGCTCTTGCTGCAGCTCGAAGTGGCTGAAAAGATCATCAGCGGCCTCAGTGACGGCATTCCCGTCCGCAAAATCATTGAAACCGCCGAGGAGCAGGCAATTACACGACAATTCTTCCTTCTTACCTCAAAACCAATTCTTTTTGCGGCAAACGTTGCCGAAACCGACCTTCCTGACGGAAACAGCTATACCGAAAGGGTTGCTGAAATCGCCGCGGCATCCGGCTCGAAAATGCTGATCATCAGCGCCAAAACAGAGGCTGAGATTGCTGAACTGCCTGAAGAGGAGAGGCCAGAATTTCTTGAAAGCCTCGGCCTGCACCTCTCCGGCCTCGACCGGTTGATCAAAACGGCCTATGACCTGCTCGGCCTGCAGACCTATTTTACGGCTGGAGAAAAAGAGGTCCATGCCTGGACCATCCGCAAGGGAGCCGCTGCTCCTGAAGCGGCAGGGGCAATCCATTCTGATTTTGAAAAAGGGTTTATCCGGGCTGAAGTGATGTGCTACCGCGACCTTATTGAACTTGGTTCAGAACAGAAGGTCAAGGTGGCAGGCAAGCTCCGTTCGGAAGGAAAAGAGTATATTGTGAAGGATGGGGATGTGATTGTTTTTCGTTTTAATGTATAGTTTCAACAATCGGCAATCGGCAATCGGTAAGTGGACAATGCACGTAATTGTACCCTGACCGTTGTCGGTTGTCAGTTATCAACTTTCAATTGAACAAGAGCCCTATTGGTATTTTTGACTCCGGTATTGGAGGACTCACTGTTGTCAAGGCGATACAGGCGGCGCTTCCGTTTGAGCAGATTATCTATTTTGGCGATACAGCTCGGGTACCCTACGGCACAAAGTCGCAGATAACCATCAGAAAGTATGCTGCCGACGATACGGCCATGCTCATGCGCTATCAACCGAAAATCATTATTGTCGCCTGCAATACCGTCTCGGCTCTGGCCCTCGATGTTGTTGAAAAATCATGCGGTCATGTTCCCGTCACGGGAGTTCTGAAGGCAGGTGCGAAGCTGGCGGCGGAGGTCACAAGAAACAACCGCATCGGCGTTATCGGAACCCAGGCAACCGTCTCTTCAAATGCCTACGGCCTGGCCATCAACCATCTCAATTCGGAGATAGAGGTCTTTTCACAATCCTGCCCTCTTTTTGTTCCTCTGGCCGAGGAGGGTTTTATCGACCATCCTGCAACAAAACTTATCGCTGAACAATATCTGGCAGAGATCACGAAAAAAGGAATTGATACGCTGGTTCTGGGCTGTACCCACTATCCGATTCTTCGCAAGGTGATTGAAGAGACCGTCGGACCTGAAATTACCATCATCGATTCGGCTGAAGCGGTCGCCCTCAGAACAAGGGAGCTTTTGACGGAATCAGGCCTGCTTGCTTCCACACTGCAAGTCTCCATGCCGCACCTGCTGGTCAGTGATCTGCCCCAAAAATTCAGCATGCTCTATCAGCTCTTCATGGGCTCCAGGATGCCGGATGTTGAACTGGTAGAGGTGTAAGCGAACTGCTTTTGTTTTTTTGCCGCCATAGTTGTTACTTTTGATTTTTCCCTATTGACACACTCTAACGGGCATCGCGTGAAAGTAAATCTCGACAGAACTTCATCAGGCTTCTGCATCGGAGTGCAGGGAACTATCTATGTCGCCGAAGAAAAGCTCCAGAATGAGGGGGGGTTGTACTCTTTCGGAGATGTCGTCCATAATGAGGTTGAGGTTAAACGGCTCGAAGCACTCGGCCTGGTCACGGTTGACGAACAAGGCTTCCATGAGCTGAAAAATGCCCGGGTCCTGATCAGGGCACATGGTGAGCCCCCCTCTACCTACCGGATTGCCAGAGAGAACAATCTGGCGGTTACCGACACAACCTGCCCTGTCGTCTCCCGCTTGCAGCGTACGACACGATTGCTCCATGAGCTCGGCTACCAGATCATCATTTACGGTAAACGGACCCATCCGGAGGTGATCGGTATCAACGGGCAGTGCAATAATGAGGCGATCATTATTAAACATGCCGACCTCAGTGACCCTGAAGAGATTCAAGCGCTTGACCTGGCAAAAAAAAGCGCCCTCATCTCTCAGACCACCATGGATGTTCCTGGATTTTACGAGCTGAAAGCAAATCTTCAGCAGCTTTTCGCTCCGCTGCATTCAAGAGGAACTACCGAATGGATGGCGATACGCGATATCGACATTACCGCTGCCATGACCGGCGTACGCAGCATGCCTTCGCTGCTGTTCAAAGACACCATCTGCCGGCAGGTATCGAGCCGAAACCAGAAGCTGCACGACTTCTCCCTTGCCAATGACGTCATTATCTTTGTGGCAGGAAAAAAGAGTTCAAACGGTCAGGTGCTCTACAACATCTGCAAGGCGGCAAATCCCCGGAGCTACTTTATCGAAGAGGTTGATGAGCTTGAGGATGCATGGCTGCTCGACAGTGAGGGTAACGCGGTTGCGATGGTTGGTGTGTGTGGCGCAACCTCAACACCCATGTGGCACCTTGAAAAAGTGGCCCTCCATCTGGAGAAGAGCTTTGGGCAAAAAGAGCATACCGAGCAGCAGCAGCCGGAACCGTAACGTTTTTTTTATATCCCATGAAACAGCTATCACTTACCATCAACCAGCAGGCAGTTACGGCTGCGGCCGGAACATCGATTCTTGAAGCGGCAACGGCTGCAGGTATTGCTATTCCTACACTCTGCTTTCTCAACTCACTTCACGAGACCGGGTCATGCTGGATGTGCATTGTTGAAATCAAGGGAAAAAACCGCTTTGTGCCGGCATGTGATACCGAGGTATCGGAAGGAATGGTTATCGAAACCGACAATGCCGAGATCGGGGCAATGAGGCGCCAGAACCTTGAGGGCATCATCGCCGAGCATGGTGGAGATTGCATGGGCCCCTGTGAACTCTCGTGCCCTGCTGGTTGCAACATCCCGGACTTTATTGCGGCAATTGCCCGCCAGGATGAAAGAGAGGCCATTCAAATTATCAAGCAGACCATTCCCCTTCCCGGAATTTTAGGCCGTATCTGCCCGGCTCCCTGCGAGGATGAGTGCCGACGGCATGGCATTGACAAACCGGTCTCAATCTGCGCACTGAAACGCTATGCTGCTGACAGGGAGCGGGAGCAACCGGAACGTTTCATCCCCGAAATCGCCCCGAAAACCGGCAAAAAAATTGCCATTGTCGGTTCCGGTCCGGCAGGTCTGGCCGCGGCCTGGTTTCTGCTCATCAAGGGCCATGCGGTAACCATTATTGAATCCAGCGCACGGGCGGGAGGCATGATGCGCTACGGTATCCCCCGCTTCCGGCTTCCCGATACGGTTCTTGAGAGCGACATCGCCCCCCTGCTTGATATGGGGCTGGAGTTTCGTTTCAATACCACGGTTGGCAAGGAGCTCTCCCTTGAGGCGCTTCAGGCAGCGTTCGATGCCGTATTTCTTGCCGTTGGTGCACAACATCCCTCACGGATGAACATTCCAGGGGAAGATGAGCCCGGTGTTACCAGCGGCATTACCTTTCTTCGCGAAATGGAGAGTGGAGCGCCTTCGCATCCCGGGTGCCGGGTAATCGTAACCGGCGGCGGTAACACCGCCATTGATGCCGCAAGAACCGCCGTCCGTCTTGGAGCTTCAACCGTCACCATTCTCTACCGCCGTTCAAGAAAGGAGATGCCGGCAAACGACATGGAAATCGGGGAAGCTCTTGCTGAAGGAATCTCGCTCATTGAATGGGCCGCGCCAACAGGAATCAAGTCGATCAACGGCCAACTCGAAATAACCGCGATAACCATGCAGCCGGGCGCACCCGACGCCTCCGGACGGAGAAAGCCAATACCGGTGGAGGGATCGGAGTTTACCCTCATGGCTGATACCATCATCACGGCTATCGGTCAGCAGATTGACCACTCAGTAACCAGTGTTGCGGGCACTGGCAGCGGAGAGCAGGGTGGACTTTTGGTCAACAGGGAGACACTGCAATCAGCAAAACCGTGGCTTTTTGCCGGTGGTGATTGCGTCACCGGCAGCGATACGGCCATCCGCGCCGTTGAGCAGGGAAAAACGGCAGCTCGATCCATCCACCTCTTTTTGAACGGTGAAGTCATCAGCCCACAGAAAGCCTCTTTCAACTCATCATACGGCGCAAGGAATGATGCGCCGAAAGCATTTTACAGCAAGAGCGCGCCTTTGGAACGAGTACACATGCACGAACTGCCGCCATCGACGCGCACGGCCAGCTTCAGCGAAGTGACGACAGGATATAGTGAAGAGATGGCCCATGCTGAGGCGCAGCGCTGCCTGCAATGCCGCTGTAACGCCATCAACGACTGTCGGCTTCGGGAACTTGCCTCCCGCTACCTCCCCGTTCATGCAGTACAAAAACATGAGCACCCCAATTTTTACCTGGCCGAAAATGCCGACATCAGCATGGAGCGGGAAAAGTGCGTTGACTGCGGAATTTGTGTGCGTCTGGCTGAAGAGCTTGAGGATCGCATCGACATGCACGTCATGGCCGAAAGCTGCCCCACAGGAGCGTTGTCGCGGCCGGCGGCACCATCCCTTTTTTCGGAAATTTCAGAAGGTCAAAAAGAAGCTTGAACAGATGACCAAAAAAGCGAATCACGGTGTTGAACCACTGTTCAATATGCAGAAATGGTTCATGCATGTTGCCTCCGACAAAATGGAGCCATGCTGCATAAAGTACAAGAACGGCGGCAACAATGAGAAAAAGACGCACCACCCTTTTTAAGAACGAGAAGAGGATCATGATTGACACCATGACCGCAATAAAAAAGAGCACCGGGTGGCCTGCAAGATAATCCACTGCTTTTTGCATAGTTAAAGCCCTCGTCGTTTATAAATATTCCTGCACGATATCGGCAATTTTGTGAGACGGTGAACTCCCTGCAAGCTTTGAGCGTGCTGCAAGCAACTCATGGCGCATGTTGCCAGCCATGTCAGGGTCATCAAGAATCATTCGGGCGGTCTGCGCTATCTTGGCTCCGCTCGCCTCATGCTGGATCAGTTCTGGCACTACCCATTCGCTGCTTCCGAGCCCTTTGGCCACAATATTGGCCAGGGAGATGTTTTTCAATTTGACCAACCATCGACCGATCAGGTAATTAAGTGCTCCGGTCTTGTAAACAACCACCATAGGACAACCGAAACAGAGGGATTCAAGTGTTGCCGTACCTGAGGTCACCACAGCGAGATCACT
This sequence comes from uncultured Chlorobiaceae bacterium, assembly GCA_903824295.1. Lineage (GTDB taxonomy): Bacteria > Bacteroidota > Chlorobiia > Chlorobiales > Chlorobiaceae > Chlorobium. The sequence goes on along the minus strand of CAIJWE010000051.1, from coordinate 21,189 downwards.
GTACTGCATCACCTCATAGGCCGAACAGTTGATCACTGCAAGATCCTGATACTGCCGAAATTGCCGGAAAACCTCTTCGTCGAGATGCGGAGCGCGTCCGAAAAGAAAAGCCACCTGGTGGTCCCGGTTCAGCAAACGGGCCGCCTTGAGCATTTCGGGCAGAATATGGGCAATCTCCGCCTTGCGGCTTCCCGGAAGAAGACCGACAAGCCGGGTTTCAGGTGCAAGATTATGGCTCTTGAAAAAAAGCTCCCTTGCAGGAAAGGAGAGCTCTGCCAGTTGCTCAATAACGGGATGACCGACAAATTCCGCCGTGACGCCGTGACGGCGGAAAAATTCCACTTCAAAATCAAAAATAACAAGCAACCGGTCGACATCACGGCGTATCGCCTTGACCCTCCCCTCTTTCCATGCCCAGACCTGGGGGGAGATATAGTAGATCACCGGAATACCGAGTTCGTGAAAAAATCGGGCCATCAGCAGGTTCATACCGGGATAATCAACAAGAAGAGCTGCCTGTGGTTTTTCACGGCGAACCGCCTCCTTGAGGTTACGAATGACCTGACGAAGAAAGAGTGCATGTTTCAGCACATCAACAAACCCCATAATGCTCATCTGTGCGGTGTCATAGAGCAACTCGGCTCCAAGAGCGCGCATTTTTTGACCGCCAATACCGAAAACCCTGAGTTCTGGCGCTGCTTGCATCAGTTCAGCGATAACTCCGGCAGCATGCATATCTCCGGAAGATTCACCGGCTAAAACAAACAGCTTTTTTGACATCAAAAAAGAGAGATAATTGGATGAACGAGAAGGAATCCGTACATTCAAAATTATTTATTTATTTTTCATGATGCTTGCAGGCGCACCAGAGCCTTAATTATATCAAAATCAATAAAGAATGCAAGTTAAATTCGGTACTGACGGATGGCGCGCGATTATAGCAAAAGATTACACCTTTGACAATCTGAAACTTGCAGCACTTGCCTCCGCCCGCTACTTCCTTGCTCATCCAAACAGGGCAAAAGGGGTTTGCGTCGGTTACGATACCAGATTCATGTCGAGAGAGTTTGCTGAATATACCGCTGAAGTTTTTTCGTCACAAGGGCTCAAGGTCTTTCTGTCGGACAGCTTTGCCTCAACACCGGCAGTCTCTCTGTTTACAAAAGCGAAAGAGCTTGCCGGTGGCATTGTCATCACCGCATCCCATAATCCGGCCATTTATAACGGATTCAAGGTCAAGGCCTCATACGGCGGCCCCGCACACCCGGAAGTGATTTCAGAAATCGAGGGCAATCTGACTGACGTCGATCCGCAAACCCTGATTGTAGTCGACAGGAAATTGATCGAACTGGTTGACATGAAGGGATTTTATCTCAACTATCTGAAAAACAGCATCAATCTTCCCCTGATACGGGAGTCAAGAATAAAAATAGCGCACAATGCCATGTACGGCGCCGGACAAAATATCCTCACCAGCCTGTTTGATGAATCGATGCTGAGTTGCTATCACTGCAGCATCAACCCCGGGTTTGGAGGGATCAATCCTGAACCGATGCCTCAGTATATCGGAGAGTTTATCGAATTTTTCAAAGAGGTTGATCCCGATGTTGCCATCATCAATGACGGGGATGCCGACAGGATAGGCATGCTCGACGAACATGGCGCCTTTGTGGACTCTCATAAACTTTTTGCCATTATTCTCAAGGATCTGGTCGAAGAGAAGCACCAGAGGGGAGAAGTTGCAAAAACCTTTGCGCTGACCGATGTCATCGACAAAATTTGCCAGAAACATCATCTCATCATGCATGAGCTGCAGGTCGGATTCAAGCATGTCAGCAAACTCATGACCACCAATGATATTCTTATGGGTGGCGAGGAGTCGGGCGGCATAGGCATTACCGCATTTCTGCCTGAACGGGACGGTGTCTATACCGGCCTGCTGATTTTGGAGATGATGACCCGCCGTGAAAAAACCCTGTCGGAACTGGTTCAGGAGCTCTATGATGAGTATGGCTTTTTCTGTTACAACCGCCTCGACCTGCATGTCAGTGAAGCAAAAAAACAGGCCATCATCGACCGCGCATCAAAAGGAGATCTTGCAACCATAGCAGGATACAAGGTGCTGAAATTCAACAATCTCGACGGCTATAAATATCATTTTGAAGGCGGATGGATGCTTATCAGGCCATCCGGCACAGAACCGGTACTGCGCCTCTATTGCGAGGCCGACTCACAGGAGAAGGTTGACAAGGTGCTTGCCTTTGCCGCAAAGCTTGCCTGAAAAGGGCTGCGTATCGGCACCCCACTTGGGTGAATGGCCGATACGCAGAAGCTGGTTATCAACCGGATGCACCTTCCATCCGGTGGTAACGTCAAATACGCTCGGTAACCTTTTCGAATTTTTCTACCGCCCTGCCGCAAGAATGCCCGCTCCCCGACGTCGAACCAGAAAGCGCTTGAACAAAAAGAGTACCATCAGACACACCGGGTTATGGCAATCATGGGAAATGCGGAAGTGGCGACCATTGCTGGCAAGGCAGAAACAAATGCGTTGCATAGATCTGCCATGAAATCACAAGAAGAGCAATTCAAAAAACTTGTCAGCGAATATCAGGAGATGGTCATCAATACCTGCTACCGCTTTGTCTTTAACCGTGAAGATGCCGAAGACCTTGCTCAGGAGGTATTTGTTGAAGTCTACCGCTCCCTTCAGCAGTTCAGGGCGGAATCGAAACTCTCAACCTGGATATACCGCATTGCCGTCACCAAATCGCTTGACCACCTTCGTCGGATGAAGCGCATCAAGCGGTTCGGTTCACTGAAAAGAATAATCGGCGTTCATGACCCTGTATCGGAGATTGCCGCGCCCTCAGGTGAAAATCCAGAGAAAACCCTTGAGGAAAACGAACGGAGCAGCATCCTGCTGAACGCTCTCGGCTCATTGCCCGACAACCAGAAGGCAGCCTTTCTTCTCAGCAAGCAGGAGGGCTACAGCAATCAGGAAATTGCCGATATTCTCAAGACATCGGTATCGGCGGTCGAGTCTCTTGTGCACCGGGCAAAAAAAAATCTTCACGACCGACTTTACGCTTACTATAAAAAAGAGTGATGGTCAAACTGATACCACAAGAGTTAAGGAGAGGCAGCGTCAGAACTATTGAAACAGGAGCCAATGATGAAACCGTATGAAAAAGATATAGAGGCTGAGATAGCCAGAACCATGCAACTGCTTGATGAGGTGCAACCGCTTGAGGTTCATCATTTGTTCAGGGTCAGGGTGATGGAACGGGTGGAGAGAACCTTCGGCCATAAGTCCGGACGAATGGCAAACCTCCCGGGCCGCGTGTTCGATTTCAGGATTGCCTTTATGGCGTTGCTTGTTATGGTCAATATTGGCTCAACAGTGCTCTCTTTCCAGAACAGCAAGACGAATGCAAAAACAGGGATCATTGAATTTTCAGAGAGCTCTGGTGATGACTACTCGGCCCAGGAGTTCGCCTACTATGACCAGAGCGCAGTCGACACTGCTGCAACCAGCGAACATGTCCTGACACCTTAGACAAAAGAGTAAGACCTTTTTTTATCTCCCCCCGATGCTTGCGTTTTCTTGCCGTAAGACGGGTGGAAAAATGATCTGGAGAGAAAACACATGGACTTTTTGACATCGAAACGGTTTATTACAACGGCACTGGTTTTTCTCGTTGTGCTCAATGTAACGCTGCTTGGCGTGCTCTGGTGGCAGGATGCGCATCGGCCTGTTTCCGGCCCCCCAATCTCAACGCGTGAATTCAATCGCCACCCCTCCTTTACCGCACAACTGGGTCTTACCGATGCGCAAGCCGTGAGCTTTCGGAACCTGCGGCAGGAGCACTTCCGTAAAGTTGCGCCGGAAATGGAGGCTATAACCAAATTAAAAAAGCAATTGCTCGATGAATCGCTCAGTGCCGAACCCGATGCAAAAAAAATTGCGATGCTGGCCGAAAGCATTGGGCACAACCAGGCGGCAATTGAACGGAAACTTGCTCTTCATTTTCATGCTCTGGCTCAAGTTTGCAGACCCGAACAACGCGGTTCACTGAAAAAAGTGCTGGAACGGTTTGCTGCGCGAAAATTATTCGCCAGAAACGAACATTGGGGAGGCCGCCCACCAACCGGCAGAGCTGAATGTACGCCATCATCCGGTGCCGCACGTTGAGCCGCAATGGTCACCGTCAAATCCAGGCAGTACAACAACAGCACGCTGCCTGGATTTGTGACGATTATTTCCGTATGAATTTATTACCCACTTTCGCCGCAACAATCAACGCCTCTTCACGAAACAACCCCATGGCAAGCAGAAGATAGCAGCCGAGCAGCAACGCTTTCAGTGCACTGTCCACCACCGACGAGGGAAGTGCTGGAGCGAGAAGAGCTTGCAGCCACGCAAAAACAATACCCACCAGCAGCAGCAGAAACAGTTTAAGCCAGTCATAGTTGACTGGAAAAACCTTCAGGGAGTACCATGCCATAACAAGGCACATGACGACCGTACCGGCAACGATGGCATAGGCTGCACCATCCATGCCGCTCTGTGGAATCAGCCACCAGCAGAAGAGCGCAGTAACGGCAGCACCGGCAAAGGTGACAACAGGCAAATAGCGCGTATTTCCGGTCAGCAGAAGCCCTGCGGAGAGATTGGTGGAGACCATGTCGAAAACATAACTCAAAAAAATCCATGGCAGGATTGAAAGCCCGATCCAGTAACGGGGAGGAAGCAGGTAAAAACTCCCGCCATAGTGATAACGGACAAGATCAGGCACAAAAAAGGTGGCTGCAAGCGCCAGAAACATCGTAAAAAGGGTTGAAATGCTGAGCACGTGGCGGAACAATCGTTTCGCATCAGGATCTTTGGCATGCTGCAGAAAAAATGGCTGCCATGCAAAACGAAATACCTGGATAAAAAGCTGCAAGACAACGCCGAATGCCGCAATCCGTCCATAAATACCGACAATATCAGAGGGCTGAAAGCCCTTGCCATAGATTCGCTCAATCTCTGAGGGGGAAATGCGAATCAAAATATTTCGGTCAATCAAGTGAATCAAGAGTCCGGCAATGCCGGTCGGCACGTAGGGCAACCCGATGCGAAGCATGGAGCGCAACTGGGTGACTGAAAAAAAGAGCTTGAACTGGCGGAAAACCGGTATGACCAGCAGAAGGCTGACCAGAGAACCGAAAGCCCCTGCAATAAAGACACCGGATAAGCCGGCATGGAGCGGGAGAATAAGAATGACGGCGCTTACCACAACGGCGATCACTCCACCCACTCTGGCTATGGCAAACTGCAGCGCTTTTCTCTTCAGTCGAAGTTCGGCAAAAGGAATGACCAGCAGGGTATCAATCCATAAAATGAGGGCTGCATACCGGACAAACAGAAAATCTCCCGCAGAGAGTCCGATCATTTGGGCAATGAGCGGGGCAAAAAGAGCGATAGAGAGAGCGAAAAGCGTTGAGGAGACAAAGAGGGTGAGAAACGCGGTTGAAAAAAGCTGCCTCTCATCTCCATCCCGGTCTGCGGAATCGGAAACCACCTTGAGATAGGAGGTCTCAAGTCCATAAGAAAAAAGAACATTCGCCAAGGCAATATTGGCATAGATAATGGTCTGCACCCCATTATCAAACGTAGAAAGCTGGTTGGCATAAAGGGGAACCAACAGATAGTTGAGACTGCGGGCCAGAATGGTACTCGAACCGTAGATAACGGTATCTTTGAAAAGAAGCTTTAACTTTGAGAACATGCCAGAAATAAAAATCAGAAAAACTTAAACTGTATCACCGTTTACCGGCCCTGGGCGTTCATTGTCAAGAGCCGCTGCCTTTCGCTGCCGTATTGCCTCTGCATCAATCTGAAAGCGCCCATCTTTTTGAATAACGGGGATTTTCGAGATCACCTCATTGAGATGACGCTGTGCCTCCTGCTGATGCTGCTTGAGTTTTTCAAGCTCATCGCCATAGAGACCAACAGGATTATCCTTGTCGATCATCGTGTCCCTGAACGACTCAATCTGCAGGTTCTGCTCTTTTTTCATATACCCCACAAATTTTTTGAACAGAAAGACAAACAGAAAAAAAACCAGAAGGGAAAAAATCAAAAGAGGTATCCAGCTCATGAGAAAAAGTTTATGTATTGGCAAAGAAAACGTTATTTCCTCAATTTAGACGATATTACCCTTTAATATAACAGGAACCAACCATCTTTTTTTCATTGAAGCATCTCTTCTGCAAAAAAAAACCATGAACGTACCTCCTCAAAACCAGCAGATTACAGCGATCGGAAAAATCATTCTTGAACAGGAGGCCAGCGCCATTCAGAGGATCGCCGAACGGCTTGATGAACGTTTTTCGGCGGCGGTTGAGCTTTTAACATTGTGCCAGGGAAAAATCATTATCTCCGGCATGGGAAAATCAGGCATCATTGCACAAAAAATAGCCGCAACCATGTCGTCAACGGGCTCAACGGCCCTTTTTCTGCATCCGGCAGACGCCGCCCACGGGGATCTCGGCATTGTTAATCGTGATGACATCGTTCTCTGCCTGTCGAAAAGCGGTACGACGGAGGAGTTGAACTTTATCATCCCGGCTCTTCGCCAGATCGGCGCAAAAATAATTGCCATGACGGGCAACCAACGCTCCTTTCTTGCCATGAACGCCGACATCGCGCTTGATACCAGCGTGGAAAAAGAGGCCTGCCCCTACGATCTGGCACCGACGACCTCAACAACCGCCATGCTTGCAATGGGGGATGCCCTCGCTATTTCGTTGATGCAGCAGAAAAAATTCACGCAACGAGACTTCGCACTTACCCACCCGAAAGGATCGCTCGGACGTCGGCTGACTGTGAAGGTCAGTGACATTATGGCAAAAGGCGATGCGCTCCCCCTTGTAGCGACAAGTGCGTCAGTGACCGACCTTATCCTTGAAATGACCTCAAAACGATATGGTGTGAGCGGAGTGGTCAATGGTGAGGGCTCACTGTGCGGCATTTTTACCGATGGCGACCTCCGCCGGCTGGTACAGAGTGGCCGGGAGTTCCTCAGCCTCACGGCAGATTCCGTCATGACCGCAAATCCCAAAACGGTGACACCCGGCACCATGGCCACAGAGTGTCTTGCTATTCTTGAAACCTGGCGCATCACGCAACTGCTTGTTTGTGATGCCAGCCAGCGCCCGGTCGGCATGGTGCATATTCATGACCTGATGAGCCTGGGCCTGTAATGTTGCGACAGGAGTTACAGAGAAGCGACAGAGCCTCTACCTGCCTGTTACTTCCTGGTAACTCCTGTGCAAAGATGACTTACCTGCCCAGCGCCTTCAGCATCGCTTCACCGATATCAGCAGGACTTTGAACAACATGAATGCCTGCTGCTTCCATCGCGGCAATCTTGTCTTCAGCCGTGCCCTTTCCTCCCGATACAATGGCACCTGCATGGCCCATCCGGCGGCCGGGAGGCGCTGTACGACCCGCAATAAAACCGATAACCGGTTTTTTGAAATATTTCTGGATATAGGCTGCAGCCTCTTCCTCGGCGCTGCCGCCAATTTCACCAATCATCACCAGCCCTTCGGTTTCATCATCCTTTGCAAACAGCTTGATGGCATCAATAAACTGCGTACCAATAATAGGATCCCCTCCAATACCGATACAGGTTGACTGGCCAAGACCAGCCTGTGTCAGTTGATGAACCGCTTCGTAGGTCAATGTACCACTCCGGGAAACGACACCGATAGTCCCCTTTTTATGAATAAAGCCCGGCATGATGCCGACCTTTGCTTCACCTGGGGTAATGACCCCCGGACAGTTCGGCCCGATAAGCGTGGCACCCTTCTGCTTGACAAAAGCAAAGGCTTTCATCATATCGTTGACCGGAATGCCTTCCGTAATACAGATAATCACTTTCAGCCCGGCCTCAGCCGCCTCCATGATGGCATCAGCCGCAAAAGGAGCTGGAACAAAAATAACCGTTGCGTTAGCTTCCGCCTTGTTCACGGCTTCCCGTACGGTGTCAAACACCGGAACAGGTCGGCAAAACTTGTCTTTGTCGTTGCCATGATAGAGGGTATCACCTTTTCCCGGAGTGACCCCTGCTACAACATTGGTTCCATATTCAAGAATCTGCGAAGTATGAAAAGTCCCTTCTGCACCGGTTATCCCCTGCACAAGCAGGCGGGTATTCTTGTTTACCAAGACACTCATGATACTGTATGGTTAATAATTAATGGTTGTTCAATACGACTCACCAACGTTCACTGGGTAGACTGCATATGCCTGGCAATACCAAGCAGTTTGCCCTCTTCAAAAAAATTACAGATAAGGTGCATGCCGACAGGAAGGTTCAGGCTGTCAAAACCTATCGGAACACTGACCGCTGGCATACCGACGATACTTGCCGGAACGGTAAAAACATCAGCGAGATACATTTCAAGTGGATCATCCGTTTTGTCACCGATACCAAAAGGAGGAAAGGGCGATGTCGGGCCGGCAATGACATCCACTTTCTCCAGAGCCTCACGATAGCTATCCTGAAAGAGCCGACGTACCTGCTGCGCTTTTTTATAATAGGTATCATAATAACCCGCCGAAAGCACATAGGTACCGAGCATGATCCGCCGTTTCACCTCCCTGCCGAATCCTTCGCTCCTCGAGTTCACATACATGGCAGCAAGATCCTCCGACCCGGCGGAGCGATAACCGTACCGCGCCCCGTCAAAACGGGCAAGATTGGATGATGCTTCTGCCGTGACAAGAATATAGTAAGCCGCTATGGCATATTCACTGTCCGGAAGCGTGATGGGGACAAGTTCTGCGCCCCGGTCGCGAAGTTCCGCAAGTTTTGCATGGACCATACGGGAGACGTCCCGGTTCAGACTGTCGGGAAAATACTCTTTTGGAACACCGATCTTCAATCCCTCAACCGATACTGAGGCCATTTGGGATGCATAATCAGCAACGGCATGGCTGGAGGAGGTGGCATCGCGCCCATCCTTGCCAGCCATTACCTCAAGCACCAGCGCAGCATCATCACAGTTGCGGGCAAGTACCCCGATCTGATCGAACGAGGAGGCAAAGGCCACAAGCCCGTAACGGGAAATCCTCCCGTACGTAGGCTTCAGGCCGACAATGTCGCAGAACCCTGCCGGTTGGCGGACAGAGCCTCCGGTATCAGAGCCAAGGGCCACCATCGCCAGGCCGCCTGCAACCGCAGCAGCCGAACCACCGGAACTACCCCCGGGTACCCGCTTTTCATCAAAAGGGTTGGGGACATTGCCAAACGCTGAATTTTCATTTGAGCTGCCCATGGCAAACTCATCCATGTTGGTTTTTCCCAGAAAAATCGCATCATTCTGTTCAAGGCGAAGCACGACCGTGGCGTCATAAACGCTCTCGTAATGCTCCAGAATTTTTGAGGCACAGGTCAATCGCTCGCCCTTTATGGCGATATTATCCTTGATTGCCATCGGCATTCCAAAGAGCCTGCCGGGAGTTCCGCCTTCCCGGAGTTTCATGTCGAGAAATCTTGCCCGCTCTATCGCCTGCTCATGAAAAACGGTTATGTAGATGTTGTCACCGCGGCGACTCTCTATACGCTCCAGATAAACACGCACGACCTCTTCACAAGTTGTCACGCCTGTGAGGAGCCTGGAGCGAAGATCTTCGTAACTACTGAATTGCACGTCTATGGGGGGTATAAATTATGTTAAAAAGGACGTTTTTCGGCAACTTCTCTTTTTTACTTGCTCAAAGTAGTAAAACAACTGCAGGGATGCAGGTGCATTGAATCGTGTAAAGTTTGTATAATAAGAAATAACTGCATATTATTCAATTTGGGGTGATTTAGTCTGCCGATATATTATTTCATATATTCCATTCATGACTGCCCATCAAGCAAGCGACAAGAGAGAAACCCTGATTTATGGCACTCATAGAGGTAATGGACTTAGCATCAACACCTGAGCCCGGCTGGTTTGCCGGGAAGGGCGATGCTCAAGACAGAGACAGAGAGAGAGAAATAGAGACTGAACTGAAAGCAACATGCCAGCTTCCCATCCATATCGCGATCATTATGGATGGAAATGGACGCTGGGCAAGGTTAAAAGGGAAAACAAGAATTGAGGGCCATGTCGCCGGTGTAGAGTCAGTTCGAGACATTGTTGAATCATGCTCCCGGCTCGGTATAAACTACCTGACCCTTTTCACCTTTTCAACAGAAAACTGGAAACGTCCGGAAAAAGAGGTCTCAGCGCTGATGCAGCTTCTTGTCAAGGTTATCGGCCGGGAGAGCCGGAAACTGCACGACAATAACATCTGTCTCAACGTTATAGGAGAGATGGATTTACTGCCTGAAAAAGTACGCACCGTTCTTAAAAAGACCATGGAACTTACCAAAAACAACAGCAAGCTTGTGCTGAACATCGCACTCAGCTACAGCGGTCAATGGGATATTGCGCAAGCCTGCAGGGCGATTGCCGTTGATGTTGAGGCAGGGAGAGTCAAGGCGGAGTCTGTCAATGAGCAACTGGTCGCATCATACCTCTCAACCGGATCCATGCCCGATCCCGACCTTCTGATCCGTACAAGCGGAGAGTTCCGAATAAGCAACTTCATGCTCTGGCAAAGCGCCTACTCCGAAATCTACGTCACCAATACCTACTGGCCCGACTTTCACCGTCAACAACTTTATGACGCCATCAGGGAATTTCAGAGCAGGGAGAGAAGATTTGGCCAAACAAGCGAACAAATTCAGAAAATAAATAGACCAACACCGTAGTTTTAACCCGATTGATCCTGGAAATTTCATGAAACAAACGCAAAAACTGATAACCCTGGTTCTGCTTGCCCTTGCTCTCAATGCAGCAGGACAAACCGTTGAAGCAAAAAGTCTTCCCGCAACGCCGTCTGGTGCTGCAGAACCGTCAAAAACCAATGCGCCAAAAAAGGAGCTCTACACCGTAACGGCCATCTCCTTCAGCGGGCTTCAATCGCTCAGTGAGCAGGAATTGAGGAGCAGTCTTCCGCTCAAAGTATCCGACAAGATCACCATCCCCGGAACCGAACTCGCCGGAGCATTGCAATACCTCTGGAAACTGCAAGTTTTCAGCGATATCAAAGTCGAAAAAAACGATCTCGGTAATAACAACATCGCACTGATATTCACCCTCAACGAGCTGCCGACGCTTGAGCAGGTAACATTTTCAGGCAACAAGAAGCTCGACAGTGAGGAGCTGCTGAAAACAGCCGCCCTTGTAACCGGAAAAAAAATAGGCGAACAGGAGCTGCTTACTGCCGCCAATAAAATTGAAAAACTCTACTCGTCAAAGGGTTACCTGAGCGCTGAAGCAAAATTCCAGCTCCAGGAGAGTGGAAAAAATCAGGTCAAAGCGCTCTTTTCAATCACGGAAGGACCCAAGGTCTCGATTGAAAAAATTACCTTTCACGGCAATAGCGCCTTCAGTCAAAAAAAGCTGAGAGGCGTTTTCAAAGAGACCACTCAAAACTCCTGGTGGCGCAAAATTTTCGGCACGCCGAAACTCGATACCGATAAACTCAATGACGACAAAAACCTGCTGGTTGAGTTCTACCGAAACAACGGCTATCGTGATGCACGGGTTTTGAGCGATGAAATTAGTTATACCTCAGATAAAAAGGGGCTCTTTCTCGACATTTATCTTGAAGAGGGCACAAAATATCACATCGGAACCGTCACCTGGAGCGGCAATACAAAAGAATTTGCAACAACCGCGGTTCTTGAAAAAACCTTCCGCATCAAGCAGGGTGATCTCTACAACGCCAAACTGATCCAGGAGAGGCTCAGTTTTTCTGAAGACAACTCCGACATCAGCTCACTCTATCTCGACCGGGGCTACCTCTCTTTCAAGACAACGATTGACGAACAGGTCGTTAAGCCCGATCAGGTCGACCTCGTTATCTCCCTGCGCGAGGGCGAACAGTTCCAGTTTAACACCATCTCAATCAGGGGCAACACGAAAACAAAAGATCATGTGATCCGCCGCGAGCTCTACACCGTTCCGGGCGACATGTTCAGCCGCAAAAACGTTGTGCGCAGCATCCGTGAAATCAGCATGCTCAACTACTTTGATCCGCAGCAGATTACCCCTGATATTCAGCCGAACCCTGACAACAACACCGTTGACATGACCTACAATGTCACCGAAAAACAGACCGATACCTTCAACGCTTCCGTCGGCTACAGCGGCAGCGGCTTTACCGGTGCGCTCGGAGTCACCTTCAGCAACTTCTCGCTGCAGGATATCTTCAACCGTGAAGCCTACAAACCGTTACCCCACGGCGATGGCCAGCAACTCGGCCTGCAGTGGCAGTTCGGCAGCTCCAACTACAATACCATCAGCCTCTCCTTTACCGAGCCATGGGCATTCGGCGGACCGACAGCAGTGGGCTTTTCAGCATTCAAAACCCATCGTTCCTACACGCTTATCAATGACGGCATCGACAACACCATCGACCAGTACGGCACGACCCTCTCTATCGGAAGGCGCCTCACCTGGCCGGACGACTACTTCTCTATCAACTGGAAGCTGAAATATCTGCATAGTGAAGGGGGCTTTTTGAGCTTTGTTGTTGATCCGGATGTAAATGCTCCCGAAACGGCTGACATATTCTCAATATCACAGACTCTGTCGCGCAACAGCGTCGACAGCCCTCTCTACCCTCGAAGAGGCAGCAAAAACTGGATCACGGCTGAGCTTGCCGGCGGCCCGCTGCCGGGCACAGTGGATTTCTACAAATTCACCGAGAGCTCAAGCTTTTACTTCCCGATCACCAAAAAGGTTGTCTGGAACATTGCCATGCAGCACGGTTACCTCTCGACCTTCTCGAAGAGTGACTACATACCCTACACTGAATATTTCTACATGGGAGGCACAGGGATGTCCTCCCTGCAAACCGTACCGTTGAGAGGTTATGACGACCGGAGCCTTGGCTCAAAGCTTGGAGGCAGCAGCAGCACCTCAAGCCTTTATGCCGGCAGCGTCTACTCAAAAATCAGCACTGAACTGCGCTACCCCTTTACCCTCTCACCCTCAATCAGCATTTACGGGCTGGTTTTCGCTGAGGCGGGTGATCTTTGGGAAAACATAGAGGCCGTCAACTTTTCGAAGCTGAAAAAATCAGCGGGTGTCGGCTTGCGGCTCTACCTGCCCATTATCGGTCAGATCGGACTCGATTACGCCTACGGCTTTGATGCTGTTGAGAGCCTTCCGTCAAAGGATAATCAGGGGTGGAGCTTCATGTTCAGCTTCGGTTCCGCTGCTGATTGACCGGTTATTGTGTGCGTATGGAGGACTTTTTTCAGAAAATAATTGCATAAGAGACGAAAATCACGTATTCTTAAACCATTGACCACGCAAATTTATTACCGTATAAGTTTTTCAGGGTAACGTTCGACAAACAAAAAACAAGAGGAGATAACAATGAAAAAGACTCTTTCATTACTGGCCGCTTTGATGGTTGCAGGTGTTGCAACAACGCCAGTACAGGCAGCAACTCATTACGTAAGCGCTTTTGGCGGCATTTCATGGATGCAGGATATGGATGCGACAAATGACTATCAGAACTCTGCACCTAATACTGATTATTCCGCTAAGGTTGAATTGGGTTCAGGTGTGGCTCTGACCGGAGCTGTAGGCTGTGATTACGGGCATTATCGTCTTGAGGCTGAGGTCGGCTACCAGAAAAACGATATCAAGTCGGCGATTGACTATTATGGCGGCATACCAGAACCTTATGTCAATAATGCTGATGGTGGTGAATCTACCGTCTATCCGATGAGAGGTGATGTCTCCGTCCTCTCGCTTATGGGCAACGCCTACTACGACTTCGACCTCGGCAGCAAGGTTGAGCTTTACGCAACCGCCGGTATCGGCGTCGCGCAGGTCTCCTTCAAAAATGTCAATGACACCGGTACATGGAACTACGTTGCCCCTGGTTATGAATTTGAAGCGGACAATGATCCAGGCTACAGTGTCCACGCAACGACACTTGCCTGGCAGGTTGGCGCCGGTATTTCCGCACCGATTGCCGACAATGTCAAGGTGGATCTCCGCTACCGCTACTTTGCCACAGCGGATTTTACTTTGGATGACTCGGCAAATTATTTTTCTGATGCAGATAACATGAGCCTCTCCAGCCACAGTGTGCTGCTTGGTCTGAGAGTTGACTTCTAAGAAGCGACACGCTCCAACAACAAAAAAGCCCCGCGATGCGGGGCTTTTTTGTTGGGCTGCCCTGGCCAGAAAACATCAACTTGCGGGCATTTGACCAAAGCGCCGAAGTGATTGGCTCAGCTTGCCAGGGCGGCTGGTTGGCCTCTTGAAATGGTGAATACCATTGAGCGGTAGAGCAGCTCAAGGAGCTGCTACACCTTTCCAACGCTGCCCCAATTGGAACAACTGGTATCGTAATGGTTTGGCGTTTCAGAAGTGCAATAGGGCCCATATGAATTATCGGAGCGTTGTCCTACATGACGGCTGCGGAGGATAGAAGAGAGGAAGGCATGGAACAATCAGGTACTTTACCAGGGTTTGGTCGTCTACATGGCTCAACAATTGTCTGATAAAACGCAATGCAAAGAGTGCCTTGTGGTTCATACCGATGAGGTACCCCTCCTTTCGCCAAAAGGGCTGCGCCAATCGTTCCGCTGGAAAATGATGGCTTGTTCAGCACCGTTGTCGATATTCCGGCATCAGTTGCTCATAATGTTACGGCAATGGCTCATAATCATTTCGGGCTGAGAGCCTCGGCTTGTCTGGAGCCGGCAGGAGTGGCATGGCCGGCCTGCGAAAGATCCTCTTTAAGCGGTGGAGATCGCGTGATGATTTTTGGCGGCGGCCCGATTGCCTTGCCGGGCAGAAATGGAGCACCCCTGAGGCTTGATGCTGTTACAACCGTGATCGAGTCACTTGACATACGTAAAGAACATTTGACACATTATGAGCAGTTAATCAGTGAAAATTGCAAGGCATTGATCAAGTTGAAAGAATAAACTCAATAAATCAAGGGATTCATGTTGCAACAAAAAATTATACAGCTTGATTCAAGACGTCTGGCCATGCGTGGCTTTTTAGGCGATTTACGTTACCCCACCCTCAGGCTCTCTCTTTCGGTATGCCCTGAATTGATGGCGGAAGAACGGCTACATGCCGTCAACTGCTGCCTGACCGATGCATTGCATCTGCCTAAAAAAATGGAACTTACCGAAGATGACCGCATTGAAAGCCTGTTGGAGGCTCTTTTGTACTGGGTACATGAAGTACAGATTGCAGCCCATTGGCCGATCTTTGAGAAGGGACGCTTCACTGCTGACGATCATCAGGAGGGCGTTTTTGATCTTGCAATTCCTGTAGTAAAATATGGGCATGGATATGCTTTAAAAATAGTAGAGTGGTGTTCATCGGTTTTTACCATCATCTTTTCCAGCCAATCACTTGCTCCCCTTTTGGGTCAACTGCAACCATTGATTGCAACCCTCAGGGCATTGGCTCCCAATGGTTCCAATTCCGGCAGATTTCTGAAAGCTGCATTTGATTTACAGATCCCCTTTACGGCAATTTCGATGGATATTTATCAGTTCGGCTTTGGTCATCGAACTCGATGGCTCTCCAGCTCATTTACTGATGAGACATCATGGCTCGGTACCACTCTCGCCCAAAATAAATTTCTCTCAACACATCTTTTGCGTGAGGCTGGCATACCGGTGCCCCTTAACAGGTTGGCAAACGATCTTAATGCTGCACTCTCTATAACTCATGAGTTAGGATACCCGGTAGTCGTAAAGCCGACAGACCGGGATCAAGGTATTGGTGTCTCGGTTGGTTTGACATCACAGGATGAAGTCAAAAAAGCCTACAACATGGCAAAAAAACATAGTGAAAATATTTTGGTGGAAAAACATGTTGAGGGACGTGATTACCGGCTTGTTGTCTTCAGGGGTGAGTTGATTTGGGCGATCGAACGAGTCCCAGCCGGCGTTATTGGAGATGGTGTCAAAAGTGTCAGGGAACTTGTCGATACGGTCAATAGTGATCCAAGACGAGGCAATGGCGCACATTTATCCTTGAAAAGTTTAACCCTCGATGCCGAGGCATTATCGCTGTTGGCAAAGCAGGGTCTGGATGCAAACTCTGTTCCAGAGAACGGTGAGTTTGTCAAGTTACGGCAAATAGCAAATATTTCAGCCGGCGGTATGCCTGTAGAAGTTTTTCAGAGGGTACACCCCGACAATCGACTTCTGGCAATCCGTGCTGCGGCCCTCTTGTGTCTTGATCTGGCAGGCATCGATATCCTGATGCCGGATATCAGTCGTTCCTGGCTGGAAACAGGCGCAGCAATCTGTGAGGTCAATGCTCAACCCCAGTTGGGCTCCATTACCTCCTCGCATCTCTATCCTGAGATATTAAAGAAATACATCTCAGGTAATGGCCGAATTCCTGTGGTGGTAATATTGGGGGCCGATCCAAAACTGCGATTATGTACAACCGTGGAGAGTGAGTTACGGGCGGTCGGGTGGAGAGTTGGAGTATTTGATGAGAGTGGCGCGTCAATAGCAGGAAGAGCTATTACTGCCAGCCCGGTAGATCTCTATTTTGACATCAGGGCGTTGTGCTGTGATCGAAGTGTGGAAGCGATGGTACTCAATATAACTGATGACCGACTCCTGCTGTCCGGATTGCCATTGCAGCGTTTTGACCTCTTGCTCATTGCTGGAACGCACATCGTATCCTTTCTCGAAAACAAGAACAAATCCGCCAAGGAGCTTTTGGACGATATTGTCTCTGCCGTTTTGCCCATGTGCGATGGTGAAATAATGAGCTTATCCGATACCGGGGTTAGCAGCCTGCCTGCTGCACAGAACATGATTCCGGAGCAATGTATTGCCGAGGTTATCCGTGCCCTGCATGAAGCCAGAGAGCGACATGATAACCCATATTGATGGCGCTCATGAGCTGCTTTTCAGTCGTGATATTTCGTCGCGCAGTCGGGCGGCCTCTTCGTAGTTTTCATTATTTATGGCGTCATTAAGCTCCGATTGCAGATCCTCAAGCAGTGCTTCGATACAAACCGACTGATCGAGGGCTCTTCGAAAGAGCTGCAATAATCATTCTTACCTCTTGTAATAATTGTATAAGGTTCTGAAATCACGTATACTTGATGAGTTTTACCAATAGATTATGTTCTTTTGAACATTTTTTTAATAACGATACCTCAACAAAAGGACGGAGGACAACATGAAAAAAACTCTTTCACTTCTCGCTCTTCTTGCAGTTGCCGGGATGGCAAGTGCGCCTGCGCAGGCAGCAACCCATTACGTCAGCGGCATGGCTGGTGTTTCCTGGATGGAGAAAATAAATGCCGTAAATACCTATTCGGGCTATTCTCCTGAATATGACTCAAATTACGATCTTGGCGCGGGACTCAACCTGCTCGGTGCAGTAGGATGCGATTACGGCCATACCCGTTTGGAAGCGGAACTCGGCTATCAGAAGCATGATTTTAAATCGGTGGACGGCATATATTGGGGCGCTGAAAACATGCAGGGCGACGTTTCTGTCTCCTCATTTTTGGTCAACGGCTACTACGACATTGAACTCGGCAGCAAGGTTGAACTGTATGCCACCGCGGGTGTCGGCGTTGCTCACCTTTCATTTAATGGCGTAGCACCTGCGGATTATGCCAGTGATGAACTGTATACCTGGGAGGAAACCACGACTGCATGGCAGATAGGCGCAGGTCTTGCCGTCCCGATTTCCGACAATGTAAAACTTGATCTTCGCTACCGCTACTTCTCCACTACGGATATTACTGTAAGTTCTGAAAGTTTCTTTTACGACGCTGCCGATCTTGAACCAGTTCATGCAAATGTCTCCAGCCACAGCGTGCTGCTTGGTTTGAGAGTAGACATCTAAGCAACACTTTCCAAAACAAAAAAGCCCTGCAATGCGGGGCTTTTTTGTTTTGGGGCAGTTAGCCGGCAGCGCTCACGAGCTGCTTTTCATTCGTGATATTTCGTCGCGCAGTCGGGCGGCCTCTTCGTAGTTTTCATTATTTATGGCGTCATTAAGCTCCGATTGCAGATCCTCAAGCAGTGCTTCGGTACGAAGCAGGCTGGCAGGCATCTCTTCGTCTGGCTCAAGAGGCACTTCATCCTCCTCGCCCTCCTCTTTCTGCTCATCCTTGATACCAGCCTCGTTCATGATCTCTTCGGTCACATAGAGTGGTGCGTTGAAACGGACGGCAATGGCAATGGCGTCACTGGGACGGGCATCGATTTCATGCACCTCTCCGTTCATCTCACAGACAACCTTGGCATAAAAGGTCTCATTATGCAGTTCATCGATAATGATTTCATTGACATGCAGATGAAAGGCTTCGGCGATGTTCTTGAACAGGTCATGGGTGAAAGGGCGGGGAGGCTTGATGTTTTCAAGTTTGAGCGCAATGGCCTGTGCCTCGAAGCCGCCGATGATGATGGGAAGTTTCCGTTTTCCCTCAAGCTCGTAAAGGATAAGTGCATAAGCTCCGTTGGTATGGGGGCTTGTTGAGAGTCCGAGAATATCTACCTGAAGTTTACGCATGGGTTCAAGAAAAAAAATTGATGTTGACGGCGGAGTGAAAAAATCAACCTGCCACCCCGCTCCTTTAACACTAAAGTACAGTTAATCATCTCTTCTTCAAAAATTCCCGGAACTCTTCGATCAGTTTTGGCAGAAGAAGGTGCACATCTCCAACAAGAGCGTAATCGGCGACATCAAAAATCGGTGCATGCGGGTCGCAGTTGATGGCAACAACAATACCGGCAGAACCGATGGCTGCAAGGTGCTGGGGGGCGCCCGATATGGCACAGGCAAGGTAGAGTGCCGGAGCTACCGTTTTGCCGGTCTGGCCGATCTGTTCAGCATGGGGTCGCCACCCTTCATCAACCACCGGACGGCTCGCACCAACGGCCCCACCAAGAAGCCGGGCAAGCGCTTCGAGCAGACCAAAGCCTGCGCGGCCCATTCCCCTTCCTCCTGCAACAATAATCCTCGCTTCGGCCACATCCCGTACCCCTTCGTGCATCGCCATGCGGCGAACCAGCGGAAAAAGCTCTTCGCTGGTTGATGAAGAGGGCTCAAGCACAACAACGCTTGCCCGGGCTCCGGAAGTGATCGGAGAGGAGATGCGGGATGCACGAGGAGTGCAGGTATAAATTTTCAGGGGACGGCAGGGAGCAAAGGAGGCGATGGCTGCACCGGAATAGACTGGTCGCTGACAGCAACCACCTCCATTCTCTCCCCAGGCATCATCAACGGCGCATCCAGTGAGGAGTGAGGCCTTGAGGCGCACCGAAAGCCGCGGCGCAAGATCTCGACTGAGTGCCGTGTCCGCAAAAAAAAGGGTGGTCGCCGCTACCCTCTTCATGGTTTCAACAACAAGCCTTGTGTAGTGCTCCGGATTGTAGAGCCTGAAAGCCTCTTCATTGGCATGATAGATAACCCCGTTTCCGCCTGGGCAACCATCAAGTTGCCGTGTACTGGCCGGACCGACAAGCAGAGCCGACACAGCAGCGCCCGGATGCAAGGCAGCAAGTTCCTGCGCACGATTCCAGGTATCGATGGAGGATTTTTTTACAACGCCTTCCCTCTGTTCCAGAAAAACCAGAAATGTGTTCATTGCGCTCCTCCTGCCCCCTCTTTTTTTTTGGTTTGTTACAGTGTGCCGGCCAAAAGTATGTGATCCATACTCCCGACTGCACGTGCTGGTTCTGTGGTTTGGTTCAGCATGTCAACTCAAAAAAGGGCCTCTGCATGAGTAAGCAGCAGAACCAACTCTTTCGGGTCTTGCACAACGCGGCATTTTTTTTCTCTGACGAAAGGCTTTATGCTGGTGATGGTGACACATGAGCTTTCGCTGAGGGTGACAGGCAAAAGATCAATCGGTTTTTTCCGCGCTTCCATGACCGCCTTGATGGTCGTTTTTCGCGGCACATTCAACCCTTTTTCAACACTGAAGAGCGCCGGATAGTGCAGTTCGAGAGACTCGATGCCCCCTTCAATTTCGCGTTCGACATGAATCCCTGCACGAGAGGCCTCCAGCTTGATAATGGCGCTGACCGATTCCATGCCAAGGAGTTCAGCGAGCATGAGGGGTACCTGGGCGCTTTGAAAGTCGGTCGAGTGTTTGCCGCAGAAAACAAGGTCAGGGAGAACCTCCCCATAATAATCGGTAATGGCACGGCTGAGCATACCTGCCGTCTGAAAGGTGTCTGCGGGCTCTGTGGTGCTGAAAAGAAGAGCACGGTCGCCACCCATGGCAAGAGCCTTGCGCAGCATCTCTTTGGCCGAAGAGGGTGCAATACAGAAAAGAGTGACCTGGCTCCCCTCAAAACGCTCTTTGATGCGCACCGCCTCTTCAAGGGCATACTCATCGAAGGGATTCATCACCCCGTTGACCCTGGAGAGATCCAAAGCTCCTTCAAAAAAGTCGATAACCGATGCGGTATCGGGTACCTGACAAAGACAGACGGCAATATGCATCGTATGTTCTCCTCCTGATGGCTAAAAAAGCCTATTCCTTAAACCGCTCTTTAGGTGAACAACCATTTTGTTCTCTAAAAAACTCCATACAACGCAGAAAAGCCGCTTGAAAGCGGCTTTTCCCTGGAATAAAACAAGTGCCCGAGAGGAGATTCGAACTCCTACACCTTTCGGCGCTACCCCCTCAAGATAGTGTGTCTACCAATTTCACCACTCGGGCTTCTTGTACTGCTGAATGCAAAAAAAAACATTCAGTGAGAATAGAAGGACTCGAACCTTCGACCCTCTGCTTAAAAGGCAGATGCTCTACCGACTGAGCTATATTCTCAACCTGAAACAATGGTACTGGAGTACCGGAACTTACTTATTCTGGTATCTCTGGCGCTTCTTGTGCCGGTTCTTACGGCGCATCTTTTTGCGCTTGTGTACCGCCATTTTATGACGTTTTCTCTTTTTTCCGCAGGGCATATAGTAAGTGTCTTTCCTCTTGTTTTAAAGGCAGATAATATAGGAACATTTTTCAAAGGTGCAAACTAATATTCATTCTTTTTTGAAGAACGGTTCCTTTATTACCGTTTTAAACGGGTTTGTCAGGCATTCATGTAT